>NZ_JBHUZJ010000030.1:0-97496 GCF_042667685.1 Streptomyces sp. NPDC057302
GCTTCGTTCCATCCGTGGATGGAACGAAGCCGCCCCTAGAAGAAAGAGCAGTGGATCTTCGCACGATGCTGCTCAATCTTTATGAAATTCCTGGTAGGCCGCAGCGATGGCCTTACGTGTGCGCTCCTGGCTCGACGGCATGAGGTGGGCGTACACGCGCAGCGTCAGTCCCGGATCCGAGTGGCCCAGGTACTCGGCCAAGGCCTTGATGTTCTCTCCAGCGTCCAGGAGCACCGAGGCGTAGAAATGCCTCAGCGCGTGCATGCCGTTCTCGCGAGATTCTGCGTACGGCTCACCGCGCTCAGGAACGGGGATCACCCCAGCTCCGGCCAGCGCACGCTTCCACGCCTCCTCGTTCAACGACGTGCGCCAGACGTGACCGCCCCGAGGCCCGGTGAAGATCAGTCGCTTGGTCACCGGCGGCCCGCCCGCAACCTTCCACGGCAGCGTGATCTCGACCGGCGGGAAGCGCTTTATGTGGGCACGCAGCGAGTCAGCCACGGGGCCAGGTAGCGGCACATCCCGGAGCTTGCCGCCCTTGGGCGGGGCGAAGACCGGCTTGCTGCGACTGAGCTTCAACTGCTGAACGACATGGATCGTGTCCGAGCCGAAGTCGATCGCGTCCGCGGCCACACCCAGAATCTCACCCTGTCGGAGACCACAGCCGCCGCCCAAGTCGACCATGGCTTGGTACCGGTCCGGCATGAACTCACGGACAGCGAAGAGGCGTTCCGGCGTCCACGGGATCACGCGCTTGACGTCGACGACGGGAGCCCGGACCGAACGAGCCGCACACGGGTTGCGCGGTAGGTGGCCATCGTCCACGGCGGCGCTCAGGGCAGCCCGCACATTGGAGTAGATCGTCCGGGCGTAAGAGCCATGGACTCTGTTCTCCTGAAGCTGCCGCACCCATTCCCTGATGTGCGCGGGTTGGAGGGACCCGAGAGGGCGTGTACCCAGGTACGGGAAGGCGTGTAGGCGTAGCTGGGATTCCATCGATGCTTGCGTGTTCGGGTCCGCTCCCTGCGTCGCCACCCAGCGCTCGGCGTACTGCTGGAAAGTGATCCGAGCCGCACGAGGGTCTATGTACTGGCCGCGCGCCATGTCCGCCTCGATATGCGCGAACCACTGGAAGGCCAGCCGACCTGCACAGTTGCGGGAGATCACCCAGCGTGGCGCACTTCCCTAGCCCACCTCTGCCACGGCACCCTGGCGGCCCAGCAGAAGCGACAGAGAAGGGTTGACCCGTGCCCCGTTCCGACCAAGTGCAGACTTCTGCGCCGGCGCCCGACGTCTCGCAGGTGGCGTTGAGCCCAGAGCGCCTTCTGGATACCCCACTGCTCGACCTTCTCGCCGAGGTGGACATCACGCTTGAGGAGTCTTCGATCACCGACCCCGGGTTCACCGGTGCTGCCGTGGTCACCCAAGACCGCGTGGTTCTGGCCATGAGGTCCGGCCAACCCGACTGGGAGCGGGACAATGTTGCGCGAGCCTTGCTGAGTCGTGTGCTCAACGTGCCGCTGGCATCTTTGCCTGAGCCCTACCGAATCACGGAGGTCTGAGCCGGGCAGATCCTGGGCTGTTTCTGGGCCGTTCGAGGCCGCTCGACAGTGGCCAATGACGAGCACTCGGCCGCCTATGGGCACCGCCCTGAACAGCAAAGTCCCAGCTCTCCAAGATCCCGACAAGACTCAGGGCAAGAAGAAGTAAGCGCCTAGGCGCCTGAGCGCCTGCGTAGAAGCCCCCTGCCAGCGGATAGTCCGGAGGAAGGGGGCTTTTCGTTGTGCTTGGGCCGCCTCTAAGCCGCCGTCTACTTGATCGAGCCGCGCTCAGGCCTCGGGGGAATCTGGCTCCGACCGCCCCCGAACCTCTGCCTGCGCCGCGGCAGCATGGAGGGCGGCCACTGCGGCCTCAGCAACTTCTTGCCGCACGCCGTCGACGATCACTGCGGGGACCTGGGTCGAGCGAACTTTGCTGTGCCAGAGGCTTAGCCCGGTGAGGCGGCGTACGACTTGGGCGACGTTCAAGGCGCAGGGGCCCGGGTCCGTGAGCACCACGCTATTGGGTACGTCGTCGCATACCAGCAAGAAGTACTCGTCCGCCATGACCCCTGGCCCTCAGCCCTCGCGCCTGCGGGCCACATAGACGGTGTTGGCCGCCGTCCCGCCCTGGAGCGGGTTGTAGAAGTCGACCACGTGCGCGGCGGTCTCCGTGAAGACCTCCGCGAGTGCCGTGCCGAACTCCTCGTCCGGCGGGTCGTTCGACCAGAGGGCGAATACGCCTCCGGAGTGGAGCAGTTCGGCCAGGGCGGCCAGGCCCTCCGGGCGGTACAGGGCCGCGTGGCCGGGGTGCAGCACGTGGCGCGGCGAGTGGTCGACGTCCAGCAGGATCGCGTGGAAGCGGCGGCCGGGGCTCTCGGGGTCCAGGCCACTCGGGCCCGCAGCATCCGCAGGCACCGGTCCGCTCTTGTCGGCATCGTCCGCAGGCACCGGCCCGCCCGCCTTCGCGCTCCCCGCCGCCATCGCGAAGAAGTCCCCGCGTACCAGGCGGCAGCGGGGGTCCGACGCGAGGCCCGCGCCCAGGGGGACGAGGCCGCGGCGGTGCCAGTCGATGACCTCGGCCAGGGCGTCGACGACGATCAGCGAGCGCACGCGTGGATCGTCGAGCGCGGTCCGGGCCGTGTACCCGAGGCCGAGACCGCCCACCGCGACATCCAGCGGGCCCTCCTCCGGCAGCACCGCGAGGCCGAGGCGGGTCAGCTCGATCTCCCCCGCGGTGAAGAGGCTGGACATCAGGTACTCGTCGTCGAGCTTCACCTCGTAGACGTCCTCCCCCGACGCCGGATCCCGCCGGCGCCGCAGGCTGATCTCGCCCATGGGCGTCGTCCGCCAGTCGATCTCTTCGAAACGTGCGCTCATCCGGTGTTCTTCTCCGCGTTCCTGCTCGACTGCCGCGCGCGGATCGAAATGCGCCGCGGAGAAGCACCGTACTGGTGCTACGGACTGCCCGCGTCCGAGATGCCCTGCGCGAGTTCACCCACGGTGCCCAGAATCCAGTGGCCGAAGGCCGTCGGAGCGATCAGCACCCCGAACACCAGGACGATGAGCACGGTCAGTTGCTCGTCGTTCCGGCTCCGGGCCTGCGTGCGTCTCCGTAGCCGCAAGACGATGACGACAGCCAGCAGAACCGCCACGTTGATCGTCATAACCACCGGCAGGTCCTCCCGTCAGGCAAGAACAATCCAGTCCTCCTGTGTAGCCCGAAGCACGCAATGCGGTCACACAGTTACCGACGGTTGGCGGCATACCGCGCATCTGGGGCTGGATCGGCTCGTGCCTGACGGGTATGCCCGACTCAGGGGACGAGGGAGACCTCCGAGGGGCCCGTAGCCTCGCGCGTCTACTGGTCCAGTCGCAGCCCACGGCTTTCCGCGACGCGCAGGGCGTCGTGCAGGGCTTCGGTCAGGCGTTGGGCTAGGAAGCGGAGTTCATGCTCGGGAGTGTCAGCCAGCGTTTCGCGGGCGTACGTCAGCAGCTCGCCACCCATACCGAGTTGGACGGACTCCATCGCGTCGGCGACCCGGGACACCGGCCCCGTATCGTCGATGATCAGGTAGCAGGGTTTGCCCTCTGGACCCGCCCAAGGCAACAGGCGGGCGGGGCGAAACTGCTCGGGGCTCGGCATCAGGCGACCTCCATGCCGTGAATCCAGTAAGGGCCTGGCGCATCCAACCCCAGGGTGGCGAGGACGAGTTCACGTCGGCGTTGGCGTTGCTCGTAGGCCGTGAGGTAGGGACGGACGAGGGGGCTCGCCTCGCCTGCAAGGGGTGCGCGGTCGAGCCCATAGGGGCTGCGGTGAGTTGGAAGCGTGAGGCCAGTGGGCACGAACGTCGACCGTGTCGTACGCGGTGGCCCGCTGTTGCGTCGGTGCGTGCCGTGGGGCTGCAGCAGTAAACGCGCCCATGCCTTGATGCGGTCGATAAAGTCGGCCATGTCGGCAGCTCCTTGTCAGCTGGCGGCCGCGCCCCCGGACGGTTGCAGCCGTTGCGGGGGTTCATCACGTCGCCATTTCACCGTGGTCTACTGCAGTCTACTGCGGTCGCGTGGTAGACCGCAGTGTTTTAGCGTCCACCGCATGAGTTCGGATCTCGATCGAACACGCCCCATCTGGCGCCAGGTCGCGGCAGCCATCACATCCCGGATCACGGACGGCACGTACCCCGTGGGTGCGAGGGTGCCCTCGGTAGTGGAGCTGTCCTCCGAGTTCGGTATCGCAGCTTCGACGGCCCAGAAGGCCCTGACGCACCTCAAGACGGAAGGGCTCATCCGGGCCGAGGTCGGTCTCGGTTCGTTCGTCGCCAAGCTGCCCGACAAGCCCGCGACGTCGGACGACGCATAAGTTCGAGCCGGTCAAAGAGGGACGCCCCTACGCCCGACCCTGCTCAATGAGCTAGGGCCGGGACTCGACCGGCACCGTCAAGCTTTGCCCAGCTCCCTCTGCGCCTCATACAGATTCCCCGGCCGCACCACACCCGTCGTCCCGTAGAGCTCGATCCGGGAATGGAGGTCTCCGGAGAAGTCCGGTACGTCGATCTGGTCGAACTCACGCACCTCGTTGATGCCGACCGTGGCGCTGTACGGCGCCAGGCCGTCGATCTTCATCAGGCCCGCACGCCCATTGGTGACCCGGATGTTCCAGTGCGTGAAGCGGGCCCCGAAGAGCGGGCCCGCCGAGGCGTCTCCGCCGTGGCGGCCGTTGTTGTCGACCGTGATGTCCGTGCGCACGTTCGCGAACGGCATGCCCCGGTGGCTGTCGAACGTGCCCATCTCCATCTCGCCCCGGGACCAGACGTTGTAGGAGGACAGGCCCTCCACGTTGATGCCGTGGAGCTGGGTGCCCGAAGGGGCCGGGACCGTGCGGCGGGCGATCTGGAAGTCCTCGGTCAGGTTGTCGTGCGAGCCCTCCCGGCAGAAGTACGGGTGGTGCGCGCCCCGGCCCGTCACCCGCGTGCGGCGCAGGGTGCAGGCCGACGCGCTCACCAGGCCGAAGCCGTTGTCCACGTGGCGGACCTCGACATCGTCCGCCCAGCAGTCGTACGCGCACTGGAACGTCACCCCGTTGTAGCCCTTGTCCAGGAGGTGCGGGGACTGGGGGGTCTCCACGGCCTCCAGGGTCAGGGCCTCGACCCCCGATCCCGTCAATGCTTCTACGTGTGTCGTCAGGCGCGGGTCCCACTCCGCTCGTACGTCCAGGGGGAGGGGGCGTTCCAGCGTTACGGCGTTCTTCTTTACTGAAGTGACCCGTACCGGCCACTCGTACGGGACGTACGACGTGAGTTTCGTCTTGTCGTCCCACACGTACGCCTCCGGGCCCGCTCCCCCGCCCGCCATGTGCTCCAGGAGCGTGTGGTCCGCGTCGTCCGCGAGGCGGAGGAGCACCAGGTCGCCCTTGTGGAGGCGGGAGGTGTCCGTGACCCTCAGGGTGCGGTCGCCCCGCCGGGCGGGGGCGACAGTAGTCAGCGTCCGCCATTCGTCCCGCTTGTTGCCCGTCCAGCCCTCGAAGGGCCACGCCTTCGCCTTGATCGCCGTCGTCAGCGACTCGTAACGGGACTGCGGGCAGAGCCAGATGAGACCTCCGGCCCAGGACCAGCTGGACTTGTCCCCGCCGTAGCGCGAGCCGTACGGGCCGATCAGTTCCGTCAGGTTCTTCGTGGCGTGGAGTGTGGTGCGGGCGCTGCCCGCGCCGCGGAGCACCACGTTGTCGTGGGCGATGCGGATGATGCCGTCGATGCGGTATGTGCCGGGCGGCACGACCACCGTGCCGCCGCCGCGCGCTCCCGCCTCCGCCAGGGCCCGGTTGATCGCGGGGGCCGCGTCCGCCGTGCCGTCCGGCCGCGCGCCGTAGTCCCGCACGTTCGCGACCACCTTGGGGCGGGGGAGGCGGCGGGCTCCGGAGTGGGCGCCCGCTGTGGCTATGTAGGGGATCTGGGGGTGGGTGTAGGGGGACTTCATGAACTCCCGCCAGAGGGTGGGGGTTTCGCCGGGGCTCGCCCACGCCGTCCCGCCGGTCGCGCCGGTCGCGGCGACCGCCGCCACCGCTATCGCCCCGCCGAGTACGCCCCGTCTGCTGGGAAGCTCCATGCCCATGCCCGTACCCATATCCATGCCCATGCCCATGCCCGCCGCCACCTTCCATGGATGTGAACGCCATTCATGTCTGCGATGGGCGCGAGCATGCCACGGGTCCCCCCGGTGCGGAAGGTGCGTGCGTGCCTTGGTGGCTCTGCGGTGTCAGCCTCGCGGCTGGGTCAGGTGCGTGAACGCGTCCAGGTTCCGCGTGGACTCCCCGCGCGACACCCGCCACGCGTACTCCTTGCGGATCGCCGAGGCGAAACCCAGCTCCAGGAGCGTATTGAAGGAGCCGTCCGCGTTCTCGAGGACCGAGCCGAGCAGGCGGTCGAGCTCGTCGGGCGTGACGGCCGAGAGCGGGAGCTTGGCGGTGAGGTAGATGTCGCCGAGGGAGTCGATCGCGTAACTGACGCCGTACAGACGCAGGTTGCGCTCCAGGAGCCAGCGGTGGACCGCCGCGTCGTTCTCGTCGGGGTGGCGGATCACGAACGCCATCAGCGTCAGGGCGTGCTTGCCGACCTTGAGGGAGAGGGTCGTCGAGAGCTTGCGGGTGCCCGGCAGCGTCACCACGTACGAGCCCGGCTCCGGGTTGTCCCACTCCAGGACCGCCTCGCTCAGCGTCCCCTCGATGATCGCCGCCGCGTCCTTCGATGCCGCGTCCTTCGCCGCCTCATCAGCCATGATGCGAGCGTACGCGACGCCTGTGCTCGTGCACCGCCGCCGTGTACACGTCCGCAGTGGCGGACGCGGCCGTGTCCCAGCCGAAGGATTCCGCGTGCTGTGCGGCCGCCCCGCCCATGCGGTCCACGAGGTGCGGGTTCTCGGCGAACTCGCGCAGCACGCGCGCGTAGTGGGCCGGTTCGTGGCCGTCGACCAGGAAGCCCGTCACCCCGTCGCGCACGGCGACCGGCAGACCGCCCACCGACGCCGCGAGGACCGGGGTGCCCGCGGCCTGCGCCTCTATGGCCACCAGGCCGAAGGACTCGCTGTACGAGGGCATCACCAGGACCGAGGCCGCCCTGAACCAGTCCGCGAGCTGCTCCTGGCCCACCGGCGGCTGGAAGCGGACCACGTCCGCGATGCCCAGCCGCGCGGCGAGCTTCTGCAGCCCCTCCGGCTTCGCGAGGCCGCTGCCGCTGGGGCCGCCCACCACGGGTACGACGATGTTCGAGCGGAGCTCCGGGCGCTGGTCCAGGAGGACGGCGACCGCGCGGAGCAGCACGTCCGGCGCCTTCAGGGGCTGGATGCGGCCCGCGAAGAGCGGCACGAGCGCGTCCTGCGGGAGGCCGAGGCGGCGCCGGGCAGCCGCGCGGCCGTCGGCGGGGCGGAAGCGGTCGAGGTTCACGCCGGGGTGGACGACGGCCACCTTGCCCGCGTCCGCTTCGTAGTGCCGTACGAGCTCGTCGGCCTCTTCGGAGGTGTTGGCGATGAGCCGGTCGGCCGCGCGGACGATCTGCGTCTCGCCGATCACGCGCGCCGCGGGCTCCGGGGCGTCGCCCGCCGCGAGGGCGGCGTTCTTGACCTTCGCCATCGTGTGCATGGCGTGCACGAGGGGCACGCCCCAGCGCTCGGCGGCCAGCCAGCCGACGTGGCCGCTGAGCCAGTAGTGGGAGTGGACCAGGTCGTAGTAGCCGGGGCGGTGGCCCGCCCACGCCTGCATCACGCCGTGCGTGAAGGCACAGAGCTGGGCGGGCAGCTCCTCCTTCGCCAGGCCTTCGTAGGGTCCCGCGTCCACATGGCGTACGAGGACGCCCGGGGCCAGTTCCACGGCGGGCGGCAGTGCGCCCGTCGTCGAGCGCGTGAAGATCTCGACCTCGATGTTGATGGCCGCGAGACGCTTGGCCAGCTCCACGATGTAGACGTTCATGCCGCCCGCGTCGCCCGTGCCGGGCTGGTGCAGCGGGGACGTGTGCACGCTGAGCATGGCCACCCGGCGTGGGCGCCGGTGCGTCCCGGGGAGCCGGAGCCTGCTGGGAGCCGCCGGTGAGCGGCGACCGAGCCTGGTCACGTACTGGCTCACGTGGCGGTCCTCCTAGTGCGCGCGGGCATGGCATGAGCGCGAGGGCATGGCTTGAGGGAGGGCGTGCACGGTCCTCCAGAGGGAGAACATCGGAAGGGGCAACTCCATTTCCGCTTTGCCAAATGATTACCGGATGTGGCTCAACCCGTGGCCCGGCGAAGATCGACGAGTACCCGCACCGCCGCGCCGCATACCCTTTCCACCATGGACTCCCGCACCCCTTCCCGCCCCGTGGGAACGGTGACGCGCGGGACCACCAACCCCAACCGCCTGCGCCGCATGGACCGCTGGATCGCCGCCGCGCACGGCGCCGGGCTGCGGCGTTCCCCCGACCCCCTCGCCGTGGACCTCGGCTACGGGGCCGCCCCCTGGACGGCCGTGGAGCTGCTCGCGCGGCTCAGGACGGCCGCACCGCACGCGCGCGTGGTCGGCGTCGAGATCGATCCGGCGCGGGTCGCTGCCGCGAAGCCTTACGAACGGGAAGGTCTCTCCTTCCGGCACGGCGGCTTCGAGGTCCCGCTGCCGGGCAGGCCCGCCCTGATCCGGGCCGCGAACGTGCTCAGGCAGTACGACGAGGAGCAGGTCGCCGCCGTGTGGGAACGGCTGTGCGGGCGGCTGGCACCCGGCGGTCTGCTCGTCGAGGGCACGTGCGACGAGATCGGCCGGCGGCACGTCTGGGTCGCGCTCGGACCCGAAGGGCCGCGCACGGTGACCTTCGCGACCCGCCTCGGTTCGCTGGAGCGCCCGTCCGACCTCGCCGAGCGCCTGCCCAAGGCGCTGATCCACCGGAACGTGCCGGGCGAGCCGGTGCACGCGTTCCTGCGCGACTTCGACCGGGCCTGGGCCGCCGCGGCGCCCTACGCCTCGTACGGCGCCCGGCAGCGGTGGATCAGAACGGTGCGGGACCTGGCCGCCGACTGGCCGGTGGCGGACCGCCCCTCGCGGTGGCGGCAGGGCGAAGTGACGGTGCGATGGGCGGCGTTGGCGCCGCGCCAGGGGTGAACAGGCGGGGCTCCCGCGGGTGAATTCGCGAGGTGGCGGCGGGTGAACTCCGCGTGCGAGGCGTGATGCAGGGAACGATCTCCGCGTGCCGTTCGTCACATGGGACGGTTGGGGATCGGAGTTGCCGACGGGCTCTGTCGTATTGCGCGTCGGCGTGGCACCATCCCCGGGGCAACCGTAAGTTACTGACGGTAAATCAGCTTTGGGGGAGGCGGACGTGACCGGCAAGCGGAGTTCGACTGTGGCTGGCCTGGCGCTGATCTGCGCGGCAGTGGTGCTCAGCGCACCGGGCGTGGCCCACGCGAGTCCGGCCGAGCCAACGCCCGGCGGCACCAAGTCCCTTGAGGACCTGCGCAAAGAGATCGAGAAGCTCTACCACGACGCGGGCGTCGCCACCGACGCGTACAACGCGGCGGAGGAGAAGAGCGAGAAGCAGTCCAAGCAGATCGTGAAGCTCGCCCGCTCCATCACCACGGGCCAGCAGAAGCTGGACAAGCTCACGTCCCGGGCCGGCGCCGCCGCCCGCGAGCAGTACCGCAGCGGCGGGGTCTCCTCCGAGGCGCGGCTGATGCTGAGCGACGACCCCCAGGAGTTCCTGGACAGCGCGGGGCGCATGCGGCAGGGCCACAAAGCCACCAAGGGCATGCTGACGGAGATGGAGCGGACGCAGGAAGACCTGCGGATCTACGCCAAGGACGCCACCGCCCAGTGGAAGAAGCTCGAAGCCAACCGCAAGGCGAAGGCCGAGTCGAAGAAGAAGATCAAGAAGAAGATCGCCGCCGCCGAGGAGATGGAGTCGAAGCTCGAGAAGAAGGAGCTGGAGCGGCTCCGGAAGCTCGAGGAGGAGGCTCAGATCAAGAAGCAGTCGGCATGGGTGAGTTCGGGTGTCCTGAAGGACATCAAGGGCAAGGCGACCGGCCCCGGCAAGAAGGCCGTCGAGTTCGCCACCGCCCAGCTCGGCAAGCCGTACGTGTGGGGCGCCGAGGGCCCCTCCTCGTACGACTGCTCCGGCCTCACCTCCAAGGCCTGGGCCGCCGCGGGCAAGGGAATTCCGCGTACGTCACAGGAGCAGTGGAAGCAGCTCCCGCACGTCGACATCAAGAACATGCGCCCCGGTGACCTGATCATTTATCACGCGGACGCCAGCCATGTCGGGATGTACGTGGGAGACGGCGCGATCGTGCACGCGCCCCGCCCCGGGCGCGATGTCACCGTCGCCGGCGCGGGCTCGATGCAGATCCTCGGGGTCGTGCGGCCCGACAAGTAGCCGCGGACCGTACACGCGGGAGCCGCGGGCCCGGCGGGCACGGGTGGCCCGTGCCCTGCGTCAGCGGTCTGTGCCCAGCATCGGCGGCCCGTGCCCGACATCAGCGACCTGTGCCGTACGTCATGTGACCCACCGCACCCCGCGCCGCTCCCCCGGCCGCCTCTCAACCCTCCGGGCGTGATGTTCGTCATCCCGGTCAGGACCTGACGTGCCCAATTGCGGTCCTTGATGCGGCATATGACGGTGGCTGTTTGCCGTGCGCCATTCCAATCGGGGCGCGGCTAACGCTATGGTCCCCGTCGGTGGAGCGTTCGACCGTCGATCCACCGTGCCCTCGGGGGGAGGGAAGGAAACCAAAGCGATGCCCGTACCCATACCGCGGCAGAGAGCGATCCCGGCCGTGGAAAGCGGTCAGGCTGACACTCTGCCGACGTCGGCCCCTGCGCCGGCGTCCGCACCCGGACCCACAGCCGTGGATCCCGAACCCCTGCCCACGCCCACGGACATCGATCAGCAGGCGAGCAGCACCGGCCTCAGCCTCCTGGTGATCGAGGACGACCCGGTGGGCTCCCTCAGCGTCCCCCAGATGCTGGACTCCGCGGGCAAGCCCATCAGGGTCCGCACCGCCCGCAACCTCACCGAGGCCGAGCGGCTGCTCACCGACGACGTGCACTGCATCCTGCTCGACCTGACCCTGGCGGGCCCCACGGTCCCCCAGGACGACGAGGACGAGCTGGCCACGCTCAAGCACGTCCTGCGCCTGGCGCCCCGGCACGCCGTCCTCGCGCTCACCGCGAGCGGCGACACCGAGGGCGGCGCGGAGGCCGTGCGGGTCGGCGCCCAGGACTATCTCTTCCGTGACGAGCTGGACGGACGGCTCCTGAGCCGCGCCATCCGGTACGCCGTGGAGCGCAAGCGCGCGGACGCCGCCCAGCGCCAGCTGACGGAGTCGCGCCTTCGGGCCCAGGAGAACGCCCGACTGGAGCGCGGTCTGCTGCCGACGCCGCTGCTCGACGGTTCACCGCTGCGGTTCGCCGCGCGCTACCGCCCGGGGCGTTCACGGGCGCTGCTCGGCGGCGACTTCTACGACACGGTGCGCACCCCCGACGGCTCCGTGCACGTCATGATCGGCGACGTCTGCGGCCACGGCCCGGACGAGGCCGCGCTCGGCGTCGAGCTGCGCATCGCCTGGCGGACGCTGACGTTCGCGGGCCTGTGCGGCGACGAGCTGCTCGGCACGCTGCAGAAGGTCCTGGAGCACGAGCGGGCCGACGAGGAGATCTTCGCGACGCTCTGCACGGTCGACATCGCCCCGGACGGCCGCAGGGCGGGGCTCTGCCTGGCAGGACACCCGTCCCCGCTGATCGCCCGCGACGGCCGCCTCGCCGAGCTGCTGCCGTACGAGAACAACGGCCCCGCGCTCGGACTCCTGCCGAACGCACGCTGGCCGCGCCGGCAGGTGGAGCTCGGCGGCAAGTGGAGCCTGATGCTCTACACCGACGGCCTGATCGAGGGCCGCATCGGCCAGGGCAACCAGCGTCTGGGCCAGGAGGGCATGGTGGAGATGGTGCGCCGCCAGATCGCCGCGGGCCTGCGGGGCGACGAGCTGCTCGAAGCCGCGGTGAACGAGGTGCGTGAACTCAACGGCGGCGATCTGACCGACGACGTGGCCGTACTGCTCCTGGACCGCGACCGGGACCGCTAGACCGCGGGACAGCCAACCTGCGGGCCCCTCGCGGGGCGGAGGGGGCTGGCCCCTCGCGGGGCGGAGGGGGCTAGCGTCCGCCGTTGTACGGCCCGTACGGACCGTCGCTGCTGGAGCCGCCGCGACGGCCGCCGCCGCCCTTGCCGGTGATCTGCCGCAGCGCGGGCCGTACGTCGACCATGTAGACGATGGTCGCGACGAGCCCGATGATCGGCAGGAACGACAGGATGTTGAAGATCAGGTTCACGATGAAGGCGAGCCCGAGAATGATCAGCCAGAACGGCTTGGTCTTCTTGTCGGCGGCGCGATAGGCGTCCTCACGCCGGATGGCCGCGTCGACGAGCGCGAAGCCGCTGAAGACGATCAGCGCCAACGACAGCAGCCACATGAAGTTCGCGAACCCCTGCATCAGCACTACGTCCACCACCAGTCTCGGCTCTTGAGTACGCGGACACCGTACCCGCTACACCGGAGAACGGGCCGGGCACTTCTGAAGTGCCCGGCCCTTCCCCATCGGCTACTTGGCGGGCGGCGTGGTCTTCTTGGCGGCCGGCTTGCGGGCCGGGGCCTTCTTCTTCGCCGGGGCCGCGGCGGCCTTCGGCTCGGCGGAGTCCGACGTACCCGAGGTGCCCGACGTGTCGGACGCGGGCTTCTCGTCGGCGTCCGGCTCGACGGCCACGGCCAGCTCGTTGATCTCCTCGGCGGCCTCGCCGCGCCAGGTCTTCACGGCCTGCTCGCCGTGCTCGGCGACCTCTTCGTACTTCTCGCGCGCCTTCACGGCGTACTCGGCGGCGACGCCGACCGAGCTGAGCGCGAAGCCCTGAGCGCTCTCGCTCAGCTTCTTCAGGTCCGTGTCGAGCGAGCCGAGCAGCTCGGTGACCCTGGCCTGCAGCGTCCCCTGCGCCTCCTTGGCACGGGCGACGGCCTTGTCCTGGACGGCCTTGGTGTCGGTGTTGCGCACGGCGTCGATACGGGCCGGCGCCTCGGCGATCAGCTGCTCGATGGCGCCCGGCACCTTCTTCGCCTGCTGGAACGCCAGGTCGGCGGTGCCGACGACGAAGTAGGCGGGGGTGGTGTCGGTGAGGGTGTTGCGCAGGTCGTCCTTGATGGCCATGGTGATGGTCCTCCCGGATTCGCGTTCAGCTTGAGGGATGGTCCTTGGGATCGGCATCACTGCCGTCGGCCGTGCGGGGGCCGTCAGCGGTGGTGTCCACGTCGTCCGCGTACGAAGCCTTGTCGGCGTACGACGCGTCGTCCGCGTACTCCGAGACCTCGAAGCCGTTCTCTTTTCTGAACGACTCGTAGATCTGCAACAGGACCTGCTTCTGCCGCTCGTTGATGGAGGGGTCGGCGAGGATGACGGCGCGCGTCTCCAGCTCGTCCCGCTCCTTCTCGTCGAGGATCCCGGCCCGGACATACAGCGTCTCGGCGGAGATCCGCAGCGCCTTGGCCACCTGTTGCAGCACTTCGGCGCTCGGCTTGCGCAGGCCGCGCTCGATCTGGCTCAGATACGGATTGGACACCCCGGCGGCGTCGGCGAGCTGCCTGAGCGAGAGCTGCGCGGTGCGCCGCTGCTCACGCAGATACTCACCGAGATTGCCGACGTTGAGTGATGCCATGCGTCGATACTGCATGCCCCTTGCTAACTATTGCAAGCGCCTGCTTGCAAAAGTGCGCTACGCCACTGTGCGGCCACAAGCGTGTGGGCTCTGCCAGGGTGTGCGTCGTGGACGAACTGGTGGAGCGGGTCGACGATCAGGACCGTGTGCTGGGGGTGGTGGTCAGCCGCCGGGAGGCCACCCGGGAGGGGTGGCTGCACCGGGTCGCCGTGACGGTGTGCCGTGATGAGCGTGGGCGGATCCTCGTCCACCGGCGGGCCGAGCAGCTGTCGCGCTTTCCCGGGCTCTACGAGGTCGAGGTCGGTGGCGCCGTGGATGTCGGTGAGTCCTACGAGCAGGCCGCCGCGCGGGAGGTGGCCGAAGAGATGGGCGTTCGCGCGCTGCCGCGCCTGCTGTTCACGTTCCTCAACCGCAGCGGTCTGAGCCCGCACTGGCTCGGCGTCCACGAGGCCGTGGTGCCGGACGCCGTGACCGCCGACCCCGATGAGGTCGCCTGGCACGGCTGGCTGACCGAGCCGGAGCTGCGGTCGGCCCTGCTGGAGTGGCGCTTCACCCCCGACAGCCATGAGGCCTTCGGCCGGTATGTCGCGTTCCGGGCCGCGCAGTAACGTGGCTCGTGTGTCTGTGTCTCTCTCCGACCTCGTCCGGCTGCGCCAGGCCCGCGACCGCATGGACCGGGACTACGCGGAGCCCCTGGACGTGCCGGCCCTGGCCCGGGCCGCCCTCATGTCACCGGGGCACTTCTCGCGCAGCTTCCGCGCCGCCTACGACGAGACGCCCTACAGCTATCTCATGACCCGCCGGATCGAGCGGGCCAAGGCGCTGCTGCGGCGCGGGGATCTGTCGGTGACGGAGGTCTGCATGGAGGTCGGCTGTACGTCGCTCGGGTCCTTCAGCTCCCGTTTCACCGAACTGGTCGGCGAGAGCCCGAGCGCCTACCGGGCCCGCGACCACGGTGACGGCGCCGCCATCCCGGCCTGCATCGCCAAGATCCGCACCCGTCCGACCAGGAACGGAGACCCGGTGAGGAACGGGGACTCGGTCAGGAACGAGGACCCGGTCAGGAACGGAGAAGCGAAACCTCCGGCCGCTCCGTAGCGTGAAGCACATGGAAATCAACCTTGCCCAGTGTTTCATCGCCGTCGACGACCACGACAAGGCGCTCGCCTTCTACCGCGACGCGCTCGGCCTCGAAGTACGCAATGACGTCGCCTTCGAGGGGATGCGCTGGGTGACCCTCGGCTCACCCTCGCAGCCCGACGTCGAGATCGTCATCGAGCCGCCGCTCGCCGACCCGAACGCCACCGACGCCGACCGGCAGGCCGTGGCCGAGCTGATGGCCAAGGGCCTGCTGCGCGGCGTCATCTTCCGCACCGACGACGTGGACGCCACGTTCGAGCAGGTCCGTTCCGCGGGCGGCGAGGTGCTCCAGGAGCCGATGGACCAGCCGTACGGCGTACGCGACTGCGCCTTCCGCGACCCGGCGGGGAACATGCTGCGGATCAACCAGCCGCGCAAGAAGTAGCTACACCACCCACGCCCCGTCCCGCATCAGGATCCGGCCGCCCAGCTCGTGCTCGCCGCGCCAGGCCCGCACCGTTCTCGGCGTCACGCGCAGATACAGGAAGGGGCCCTCCTCCTCGCGCGGGTCCCAGCCGAACTTGCCCGCGAACCCCTCCGCGCCGTCCCGGGGGACGTCACGGGCCGCGAAGCACTCCGCCTCGCCCTGCACGAGCACCACGTCGGCCGTGTCCGGCAGCGCGAGGCGTACCCGTGGCTCCTGCCGCGCGTTGCGGGCCGTCGCGGAGTTCGCGCCGGTGCACAGCCACAGCGCGCGGCCGTCCCACCAGAACCACAGGGGCACTTGGTGCGGGCCGTGCTCCGGGTGGGCCGTCGACAGCCATATGTCCCGCTCCCGGTCGAGGCGCTCCAGCGTCTCGCGCCTGCGCTGCGGGCCTTCACGTCGAGCGGTCCTGGCGTTCGCGGCGATCTCGGTGTTCTGCATGGACGGTGACCCTAGCCAGCGTCCGCGCCGAACGCCCGCCGGTAGTCCCCCGGTGCCACCCCCACCTGCTTGAGGAAGTGGTGGCGCAGGTTGTTCGCCGTGCCGAGGCCGCTCAGTTCGGCGATCTTGTCGATCGGGGCGGCCGTCGATTCGAGGAGGCTCTGCGCGCGGGCCAGGCGCTGGTTGAGCAGCCACTGGAGCGGGGTCGTGCCGGTGGCCGCCTGGAGGCGGCGGTAGAGGGTGCGCGGGCTCATCGCCGCGCGGCGGGCCAGGTCGTCGACCGTCAGGGGGCGATCCAGGCGGGCGCGCGCCCAGTCCAGTACGGGGCCCAGGCCCTCGTCGTCCGTCGCGGGGACGGAGAGATCGATGAACTGCGCCTGGCCGCCGGGGCGGTGGGCGGGCACGACCATGCGGCGGGCCAGCTGGTTGGCGACGTGCGCGCCCAGGTCGCGGCGGACCAGATGCAGGCACAGGTCGAGGCCCGCGGTCACGCCCGCGCTGGTCAGGACGTCACCGTCGTCCACGTAGAGCACGGAGTCGTCGACGTCCACCTTCGGGTAGCGGGCGGCGAGTTGGGCGGTGTGCATCCAGTGCGCGGTGGCCCGGCGGCCGTCGAGCAGCCCCGCCTCGGCGAGGGCGAAGGCGCCGGTGCACAGGGAGACCATGCGGGCGCCCGCGTCGTACGCGCGTCGCAGCGCCGGGGCCAGGCCGTCCGGCAGCGGGCGGCCCTCCTCCACGCAGGCGTCCGGCACGGACGTGACGATGACCGTGTCCGCCCCGACGATGTCGTCCAGGCCGTACGGCGTACGCACCGACAGGCCGGTACCGGATGCTTCCGGGCCCTCGCCCTCGTAAGCACTGCACAGCCTGAAGTCGTACCAGCGGTCCGACAGGTCCGGCTGCGGCTTTCCGAACACCGTGCAGGGGATGCTCAGTTCGTACAGATCCCACGAAGGGATGGCTATCTCCTCGGTCACGACCAGTGCGACGGAACCAGCGCTCATGCGGTGAGACTAAGCCGCACAGGCCGAGAACGTGGCAGGAATTTGGTGGGCGCCGTCATCCCTGTCACTGTCCGGCGCCGCGGCCCGCTGCGAGCGTGGTCCACATGAACAACGCACTGAATCCGAACCCGGAGAACAAGCCCGGCAAGACCCCCGTCACCGTCATCGGCCTGGGCAACATGGGCTCCGCCCTCGCCGCCACGCTCCTGGCCAACGGCCACCCCACCACCGTCTGGAACCGTTCCGCCGCCAAGGCAAAGCCCCTCGTCGACCAGGGCGCGCACCTCGCCGCCACCCCCGAAGAGGCCGTCGCAGCGAGCCCCTTGATCCTCGCCTGCGTCCTGGACCACGACGCCCTGCACGCCGTCCTGGACCCCCACTCCGGATCCCTCGCCGGCAAGGACCTGGTCAACCTCACCTCCGGCTCACCGGAGCAGGCCGACGAGGCGGCGGCGTGGGCCGGTCCGCTGGGGCTCGGCTATCTCGACGGGGCGGTCATGACCACGCCTCCCGGGGTCGGCAACCCCGAGATGATGTTCCTCTACAGCGGCTCGGCCGAGGTGTTCGAACGCAGCCGCGCCGCGCTCGCCGTGCTCGGCGACCCGCTCTACCTGGGCCCCGAGCCGGGCCGTGCCTCGCTCTACGACGTGGCCCTGCTCGGCCTGATGTGGTCCGCGTTCACCGGCTGGCTGCACGGAACGGCCCTGGTCGGCGCGGACGCCACCAAGGCCACCGACTTCACGCCCGTCGCCGTCCGCTGGATGACGCACGCGGTCGCCGGATTCATCGGTACGTACGCCTCCCAGGTGGACGCCGGGCACTATCCGGGCGACGACGCCACCGTCGACGTACAGATCGCGTCGATCGGGCACCTCATCCACGCGGCGGCCGACCGCGGTGTCGACAACGCGCTGCCCGAACTCCTGAAGGCCACCATGGAGCGGGCGAGCGCCGCCGGGCACGGCTCCGACAGCTACGCGAGCGTGATCGAGGTCATTCGAGTGTGACCATTCGGCAACAACCGGGGAAAGACCCGTAAATCCGTGCGCATGATGAATCCGAGTCATGTCCTGGTGTCACGGATCTCGGGGGCCGGATGAACAAGCCGCTGCGCCACATAGCCGTCTTCTGCGGGGTGCTCACGCTCGCCCTGCTCCTGCGCGCGACCTGGGTGCAGTTCGCCGAGGGCGAGTCGCTGGCCAAGCACGAGAAGAACCGGCGCGTCCAGATCGAGGCCTTCTCGCACCCCCGTGGCGACATCATCGTCGGCGGAAAGCCGGTCACCGGGTCGAAGGAAGTCAGCGGCACCGACTTCAAGTACCAGCGGGTCTTCAGGAGCGGCCCCATGTACGCCCCGATCACCGGCTACTTCTCGCAGGCCCAGGGCGCGACCTTCCTGGAGGGCGTCGAGAACGACGTGCTCAGCGGCGACGACGACCGCCTCTTCATCCGCCGCACCCTGGACATGCTGACCGGCGAGAAGCGGCAGGGCGGCGACGTCATCACCACCATCGACCCCAAGGCCCAGAAGGCCGCCTACCAGGGCCTGGTGGATCTCAACGCCCGGGGCGCGGTCGTCGCGCTCGATCCGCGCTCCGGGAAGGTCCTCGCGATGGCGAGCACCCCCTCGTACGACCCCTCCGTCTTCGCGGGGATCTCCGCGAAGGAGGGCAAGGAGTTCACGCGGCTCAGCAAGAACAAGGACAAGCCGCTCTCGAACCGGGCGATCCGCGAGATCTACCCGCCCGGATCCACCTTCAAGATCCTCACCGCGGCGGCGGCCCTGGAACACGGCGTGATCGACGACATCGACGAGAAGACCGGCGCCAAGGCCCCCTACAAGCTGCCGCTCAGCTCGACGACGATCGGCAACGACGTGCCGGGCGCCCCCTGCGACAAGGCCTCGCTGAAGGTCGGCATGCAGTGGTCCTGCAACAACGTCTTCCTGGACACCGCGCTCAAGGTCGGCGAGGACGACATGCGCGAGACGGCGGAGAAGTTCGGCTTCAACAAGCAGCAGTTCATCCCCGTGCGCGCGTCCGCCAGCAGCTACCCGGACGGCCTCGACAAGCCGCAGACCGCGCTGACCGGCATGGGCCAGGGCAGCCTGACCAGTACGCCGCTGCAGATGGCGATGGTCGCCGCCGGGCTCGCCAACGACGGCAAGCTGATGAAGCCGTACATGGTCGAGGAGCTGCGCGGCCCCGACCTCTCGACGATCGAGAAGGGCAAGCCGCAGGTCCTCAACCAGGCGGTCTCCGAGGACACCGCGGGCAAGGTGCAGGAAATGATGGAGAACACCGTCGAGGAGGGCACGGCGAACAAGGCGAAGATCGACGGTGTCACGGTCGGCGGCAAGACCGGCACCGCGCAGCACGGTTCGGACGTCAACGACGAGCGTCCGTACGCCTGGTTCGTCTCCTACGCCAAGCAGGAGGACGGCTCGTCGCCGGTCGCGGTCGCGGTGTTCGTCGACCCGAAGGACATGAACATCCCGCGCTCGGAGATCGCGGGCGGGAAGCTCGGGGCGCCGATCGCGAAGGCGGTCATGGAAGCCGTGCTCAACGACTGAGACCGGCGACCCACAGCCCGTCAGCCCTCCAGGAGCCGCCCCGCGAGCCGCTCGATGCGGGCGTGCCAGGCGGCGAGCGCCTCGTCCGTGGCCACCGCTCCGTCGAAGGGGCCGGTCTGCGTCAGGACGAGCCGGGCGCCGTAGCCCGTCCCCTCGCCGAGCTCCCAGCGCACCTCACCCTTGGGATGCACGGCGTACGTGAGCGACGCCGGAGCCCGCAGCGCGGTCACCGGACCCGCGGACACGCCGTCCGCCAGGAAACCGTCGGGCGCGGTGTCGCCCGCCAACGGCTCCTCGCCGGAGCAGAGTTCGGCCCACACCGCGTTCGCGGGCCGCACCAGCTGGCGTTCGAAACGGATGCCGTCGTCGGTGACCTGCCCGTGCCCCAGGTCGAACTGCTCCAGGTACGCCTCGTGCAGCTCGCCCGCGTCCCGGCTCACCTCGGCCTGCCCGCCGTCGAGGAACTGGCCGAGCGCCGAGACGCACAGCTGCCAGCCCGCGGCGAAGCTCGGGGCGCCGAAGCGGTCGGCGAAGGTGTGGACGAGGGTGAGCAGCGAGCCACGGCCGCCGGGACCCTCCGGGCCGTCCGGGGCGATCTCCCAGCGCAGGTGGTCGTCGCCCCAGCTGAAGGCGAAGAGGCGGGGTTCGTCGGCGTCGGTGACCTCGCCGGTCATGCCGGGTCCTTCGTCGCCGGGGAAGTGGAAGCCCATCGCGCCGCCGGGCCGCAGTTCGAGCGTCACCTCGGCGGGGAACCACTGGGCGAGTTGCGCGGGCCGCGTGATGGCGGCCCAGACCTGGGCGGGCGGGTGCGCGAGGCGGCGCTCCATCCGCAGGACGCTGTGTGCGCCTTCCTCATCGGGGTCCAGGGTGTCGGAGTGCGGGTTCATGAGGAGTCACCGTCCATGCGGGTCGCCGTCCGGGAGAGGCAGGGCTGGCTCCATATAACCGCAAAGGGGCGCCCGCGCAGGGAGGGCGGACGGCGACCCCCGCCCACTTCAAGCGTTCAGACCTCCCAGGGCAGCGGCCTGCTGTGCAGTACGTCGAGCCGGGAGACCGCCCTGGTCAGGACCACGTAGAGGCGGCTCGGTCCGCGGCTCTCCGCCTCCGCGATGGCGGCGGGCTCGACGGCCACCACATGGTCGTACTCCAGGCCCTTCGCGACGGACGCGGGCAGCACCGTCACGCGCGCGCCCAGGTCGTCCGGGCCCGCGCTGTCGATGCCCGCCGCAGTGAGGGCCTCGCGCAGGACGGCCGTACCGGCATCGGCGGCGATGACACCGACCGAGCCCTCGCGGGAGAGCGCGGCCCGCACCGCATCGACGGTGGCCGCGCCCACGTCCCGCACCTCCCGGACCCTCAACTCACCGTCCGTACGCAGCGACCGGGCGGGCGGTACGTCGACGTCGAGCGAGGCGAGGACACGGTTGGCGAGCCCCACGACCGCCCTCGGGACACGGAAACCGACGGTCAGCGGGGTGACGGAGGCGTCCGGTTTGCCGAGGTGGGCCAGGAGCTCGGGCCAGCTGCGGGCGGCCCACGGGGTGGTGCCCTGGGCGAGGTCGCCGAGGACGGTGAGCGAGCCGAAGTCCGCGCGCCGGGCGATCACTCGGGCCTCCATCGGGGAGAGGTCCTGGGCCTCGTCGACGACGATGTGGCCGTAGCCCGCTGGCCGTTCGAGCAGCCCGGAGATCTCGTCGAGCAGGACGAGGTCGGCGGCGGACCACTTCGCCGACTTGTACGAGCGCGGCGGCCTGGCCCAGCGGATCGCCCGCTGCTCGTCGGCGTCGAGGACGCCGTCGGCGGCGGCGGCCAGCGCTTGCGGGTCCCCGAGCAGGGCCGCGAGCACCTCCTCGGGCTTGACCTTGGGCCAGGCCGCGTCGACGAAGGCCGAGACCGAGCGGGCGCGGGAGATCTTCTGCACCCAGGTGTTGTTCATGGCGCCGGCGCGGCGTTCGGCCTGCTCCTGGATGTGCCGGACGGCACGGGTACGCACGCGTTCGCGCCCGACGGCGTACGGGGGTTCCTCGGCGCGTACGTCCGCGATGATCCGCTCCAGGTCGTCGAGCGCGACCCGCCAGGTGTACGACCCGTCCGGCACCGCGATGGAGTCGCCGGGCGCCGCGACCCGCGAGTAGAGCGCGCGGCGCAGGACGGCCGCCGTACGGGCGTCGTGCTTGACGCGCGCCGCGGCTTCGTCGTCCTGGGCCCGCACGGGGGCGGTGGCCCTGGCGATCTCGTCCGTGACGGTGGACTGGCGCACGCCGCTCTCGCCGAGGGAGGGGAGCACCTCGGCGATGTAGCGGAGGAAGGTGCGGTTGGGGCCGAGGATGAGGAGCCCGGAGCGCTGTACGCGCTGGGGGTGGGTGTAGAGCAGATACGCGGCGCGGTGCAGTCCGACGGCGGTCTTGCCGGTGCCGGGGGCGCCCTGGACGCAGACGGACGCGGCGAGTTCACCGCGGACGAGGTCGTCCTGCTCGGGCTGGATGGTGGCGGCGATGTCACGCATGGGGCCGACGCGGGGGCGCTCGATCTCTCCGGCGAGGATGCGGCTGCTTTGCGTGGGCGGGGGGTCTTGCGTGGGTGGGGGGTCTTGCGCGTCGGGGGCTTCTCGCGTGGGCGGGGTGCCGTGCGTGGGCGGGGTGTTCGGTACGGGGGTGCTGGCGGCCAGTGGTTCGTCCTCCAGGCCCGTGAGGTCGGCGGATGCGCCCTTGCTGCCGGGCGCCCAGCCGAAGCGGCGGCGGACGGCGACGCCTTGGGGGTCGCGGGCTCCGGCCTGGTAGAAGGCGCGGGAGACGGGGGCACGCCAGTCGACGACGAGGGGCGGGGCCGAGGGGTGTTCGGTGATGCGCAGCCGGCCGATGTGGTAGCTCTGCCCGCGGTGATCCCCGGCTTCGGCCGCTTCGGGCCCGGCGGCGGCGAAGTCGAGGCGGCCGAAGAAGAGGGGCGCTTCGGGGAGTTCGCTCATGGCTTTGGCGTGGCTGCGGAACTGGTAGCCGAGGACTTCGGCGTCGGCTCCGGAGGCGGAGACGTCCGCTCCGTTGACGACTTGCTCCTCGGCGCCGTCGACCATGCCGGTGAGGGCGGTGCGGCAGGTGTCGTGGTAGCGGCGTTCGGTGGCGAGGGCGGCTTCGAGGGGAGCGTCGGTCATGCCAGGCGTCGTGCCGTGCGTCGGGCCATGCGTCATGCCGTCGAGAGTAGACCAAAAATGTAACCTAGTTAAATTTATTACCGACTCTCACCCATGCGATAGGCTCGGCCCATGACGAAAGAAGCAGCGCCGAACACCCCCGACTCCGGCGGCCCCGGCAGCCCCGGCCTGCGCGAACGCAAGAGGCAGCGGATGTACCAGGCGGTCTCGGACGTGGCGATCGCCCTCTTCCTGGAGAAGGGCTTCGAGAAGGTGCCGGTGGCGGAGGTCGCGGCAGCCGCCGAGATCTCCAAGCCGACCCTGTTCCGGTACTTCCCCGCCAAGGAGGACCTCGTACTCCACCGTTTCGCCGACCACGTGGACGAGGCGGCAAGGGTGGTCGCCACGCGCCCCGCGAAGCGCTCCCCCCTGGACGCCCTGCAGCGCCAGTTCCTCGACGGCCTGGAGCGCCAGGACCCGGTGACCGGCCTCTGCGACAACGTCCACGTACTCGCCTTCCACCGGCTGCTGTACGGGACCCCGTCGCTGGTGGCGAGGCTGTACGCGTACCAGGAGCGGTCGGAGGCGGCTCTGGGCGAGGCACTGAGCAAGGCGACGACGCCCGACGCAGCCCCGAAAACCCCGCCCACGGACCCACTGGCCGCGCGGCTGGCCGCCGGCCAGATCGTCGCCGTACAGCGCATCCTCGCCCTGGAGAACTGGCGCAGGATCGACGCGGGCGAGAGCGCGGACGCGGTATGGCCGGACGCGGTGGCGACGGCGAACCGGGGGTTCGGGCAACTGCGATCGGGCCTGGCGAGGTACGCGTAAACCACACGCCCCCCCCGAGCGGAGGCCCCACCGCCCGCCCTCGACCCGCCCCGCTCGGCGGCCCCGCGGCCAGGCCCGCGGAGTCACCCAGGCCGCCCGCAAGCAGACACCCGCCCCTGACCTCCACCCACCCGCCCGGCCAGCCAGCCGGCCAGCCGCGACGGAACCGTCGAGGTATGCGGGAAGAGCGCCCGGCGGCCACCCGACAACCCCACCTCGCGGGCCACCCGCCGCGCGCCCCGAGCCCCGCGCCCCACGCCCTAGCACCCCCGCGCCCCCGCCCCCTCCACCAGCACGGCCACCCCGTCGAGCACCCGCTCGATCCCGAACTCGAACTCCGTGTCCTCGGCGTCAGCCACGTCGAGTACGCCCGCCGCGAGGGTTCTCCGCAGCGCCGGGAAGCGTTCGGGGTCGGTCGAGGTCAGCGCGTCGATGGTGCGCGCGTACCGCCGCATCACCTCGCCGGGCTCCTGGCCCTCCGCCCGCATGGCCGTGTCGAGATCGGCCATGAGCGTGACCTCGTTCCGTACGAACCCGCCCACCAGCATGAGCACGGAGAGCTTCCAGCCCTCCTTGAGCCCGCTGCCGTCGAGCGCCGCGAGCCCCTGCTCCATCCACTCCAGGTAGTGGGGTGACGCGGGCGGCGACGTGATGGGGATCCGCACGAGCCACAGATTGCGCCGGAAGACCTCGCGCTGAGCCCGCGCCCACCACTCCAGGCGCGCCCGCCACCCCGTGACCTCCGCGGGCATCTCGGGCGGAGACCCGGTCGCCACGTCCTGCATCAGGACGTACAGCTCGTCCCTGGCGGAGACATACCGGTACAGGGACATCGGCGAGACACCGAGCGCCTTGGCCACCCGCCCCATGGTGACCGCGCCGATCCCCTCCGAGGCCGCGATCGCGATGCCCGCGTCGACGATGCGGTCAAGACTCAGGCCGGGCTTGGGCCCCTTGGACGGACGCTCGCGCAGCCCCCAGGCGGTTTCGAGGCTCGCGGAAAGACCCGTGCCTTCTTCTTCGCCCCGCACGCCTTCACCGTCTGCCGCCATCGCCATGATCTGACCTTGCCTCCTCCTGAGCTGCCGCACTTGACGCACATCGTAGTTCTGCGTAACCCTTACTCAGTAATGCGTAGCCCATACGCAGTAGAAATACGGCAGCCCGAACCTCACCCGAGGAAGACACCCATGCCACCAACCACACCCACACCACCCACACCACCCGCGTCACGCACGGACGCCCCACCCGCTACCGCCGCCACCGCTACCGCCGCCATCGAGGCGAAGGCCCTCACCAAGAGCTACGGAGGCTCCGGCGACCGCGCGGTCCACGTCCTGCGCGGCATCGACCTCCACATCCCGCCCGGCACGGTCTTCGCCCTCCTGGGCCCGAACGGCGCCGGCAAGACCACGGCCGTCCGCATCCTCACCACGCTGACGACACCCGACGCGGGCACGGCACGGGTGGCGGGCCACGACATCCGTACGGGGCGACGCGAGGTCCGTCGCGCGATCAGCCTCACCGGTCAGTTCGCGGCGGTCGACGAGACGCAGACCGGCGCGGAGAACCTCCGCATGATGGCGAGGCTCGCGGGCCTGCCCCGCCCGGCGGCCCGCGCGAGGGCCGCCGAACTACTGGCCCGCTTCGGCCTCACGGAGGCGGGCGACCGCCTGGTCCGCACGTACTCGGGAGGCATGCGCCGCCGCGTCGACCTGGCGGCGGGCCTGGTGGGCGACCCGGCGGTGATCTTCCTGGACGAGCCGACGACGGGCCTGGACCCGCGCAGCCGCCAGGAGATGTGGGCGGTGGTACGGGATCTCACGGCGCGCGGTACGACGGTCTTCCTGACGACCCAGTACCTGGAGGAGGCGGACCAACTGGCGGACCACATAGCGGTGTTGCACGAGGGGGTGATCGCGGCGCAGGGATCGCCATCCGAGCTGAAGTCCCTGGTGCCGGGCCACCGCATGGAGGCGACGGTCACCACCGATGAGGCCTACCAACGCCTCTCCCCGAGAGCCACGCACCACTCCCCCGAGACTCTGACGCTCGGCTTCCCGACGGACGGCACGGCAGCGAACGTACGAGCCCTGCTGGACGAACTGGACCCGCACCGCACCGACTTCGCGGCCTTCACCCTCCACACATCAACGCTGGACGACGTCTTCCTGTCCCTCACGAGCCCACCAAAGCGGAAGGAGAAGGAGAGGGAGAAGGAGAAGCAGGCCAAGGGAAGGGAGGCGACCCGTGTCTGAAGCCCTGATCATGACCGGCCGGGCCATCCGCATCAGCCGCCGCAACGTGGACGCCCTGATCACCTCGATGGCGCTCCCCGTGATGCTCCTGCTGATCTTCGTCTACTTCTTCGGCGGCGCGATCAAGACGGACACGCGGTCGTACGTCACGTACGTGGTGCCGGGCGTACTCCTCCTCTGCGCGGGCTTCGGCTCGTCGAACACGGCGATCGCGGTGACGGAGGACCTGAAGGGCGGCATCATCGACCGCTTCCGCTCCTTGGACATCGGCGGTACGCAGATCCTGACGGGCCACGTCTTCGCCTCGGTGGCCCGCAACCTCATCGCCACGACCCTGGTCCTGGCCCTGGCCTTCGCGATCGGCTTCCGCCCGTCGGCGACCCCGGCGGCCTGGCTGGCGGCGACAGCGATCCTCCTCTCCTTCATCCTGGCCCTGTCCTGGCTCTCGGCGACGGTGGGCCTACTGGCCAAGTCCCCGGAAGCGGCAGGAGGCTTCACCTTTTTCGTCAGCTTCCTCCCCTACCCGAGCAGCGCCTTCGTCCCGACGGACACGATGCCGACCTGGCTCCGCCCCTTCACCGACAACCAACCGGTGACCCAGGTGATCGACTCCCTACGGGGCCTGCTCCTCAACCAGCCGGTGGGCACGACACCTTGGGTCGCCCTGGCCTGGTGCGCGGGGATCCTGGCGGTTTCGGTGGGGGCTTCGGGGGCGCTGTTCAGGAGGCGGACGGCGTGAGCCGCGGCACGGCTCACTGACGCCACGAGGGCGTGGCCGCCAGCTTCCACACTCCCTCGAAATGACTGATCTGCGTCGCGACCGCCGTCTCGGCGGCAGCCGTCCCCTCCTTGCGGGAGCGGACGGCGAGGTCCGTGTTGTATCCCTTGGGGTCGTAGACCTCGCAGTCGGGATCCTGCAAGGGCATGGTGGCGACCACGTCATAGAGGCCGCACAGCACCAGCTCCTTGTTGAAGATGCAGACCTTGTCCCGCGGATCCCCGTTGTAGAGGCGGTACTCGCACTGCGCGCTCACCCTGCCGTCGGCGGTCAGCCGGTCGGCGAGCCGGGAGAGGATCTGGTCGTACTCGCGGCACTTGGCCTCGAGTCGCGCCCGGAACTCGGGGTAGTCGACGGGCTTCCCGTCGGGGCCGACGCGTGAGGGCACCGCCATCTCGCGGCCGAAGTCCGGTATCAGCATCCTGATCGTCACGCGCTTTGTCGGCCCCGGGTCGTCCAGAAGCCCTTCGAGCCGGTGATACAGCTCGTTGTAGAGCGTCTCGCCCGTGTAGCCGAGGAAGCAGATCTCGACCTTCCTGGAGTGGAACGCCTCGCCGACGAGGCCTCCCAGGTCACGGGAGTTGACCAGCCCGCGGTCGGGTGGCCGGGACGAGACGGCGAGCTCCTTGACCGCGTCGTACAGCACATAGCCGACCAGGCTGAGCAGCGCTCCCCCCAGGAACGCCTGCCCCTCCAGAGCGTCTCCGACCGGCTTCACGAACTGCGCGGTCAGCCCGGTGACGAAGATGCCGAGCAGCAGGACACGCGTAGCCGCCGATTCGTACCGGGCCCTGTATCTGCGGAACCACGCGCTTAAGCCACTGCCCGCTGCCCCGTTCACCGTTCCCGCCACGCGAGCCCTCCCCCGAGCATGCCTACGGCATCGACCTCAACGCTCCATGCTGACCGTGCGGAAGCGCCCGGGCAAGGTACGGGTTCGCCGTAGCGCTGGGCCGGAGCCCCAGGGATGCCGTCGCGCCCGCCAAGGTCATCGCGTACGAGTCCACCGCGCGCTGCACATTGGGCGCGTCCAGACCCGTGCCGGTCACCAGTCGGTCCAGGTCCACGTAGGCGGACCGGACCACCTCGATCCAGCGGTAGACCTTCCAGTCCTCCTCCCACCCCTTCGTGCACTCCGGCGGGAGGCAGCCGGTCCAGCGGTCGAACATGCGGTGCCTGATCTCGGGGCGCACCGGGGTGAGATGCATGTGGCGGACCAGGTCGTACAGCGGGTCGCCGATCATCGCCATCTCCCAGTCGATGACGGTGAGCCCGAAGCGGTCGTCGTGGCGCACGAGATTCCAGGGATTGAGGTCGCCGTGCAGCAAGGACGGCCGGCGCGCCGTCAGGCGGTGCCGGATCAGCAGCTCTCGCAGCCGGTAGCCGACCGGCAGGCCCAGCTCCCTCGCCAGCTTCTGCGACTCCTTGGGCAGCGCCATGACGAGACCGACGAGTTCATCGCAGAGCCAGCGGTAGAAGTCCGCCTCGCCCGCGGTGGGGTCCAGTTGCTTGTGGTCGATTCGGGCCAACGCGCCCAGCTGGTCCACCAGATGGTCGGCCTCGGCCGGGCGCAGGCCGTCCACGGGATGGTCCGGCGGCAGCTCTCCGGTGCCCGGTCCCTCGTAGGAATGGATGGCGAACTGGTCCTTCAAGTCGCTGGTACCCAGGGCGAGTACGCGCGGCGCCCGCACCGGCTCGCCCGAGTCCTCGATGACCCGCAGCACCGCGTGCTCACTGAGGATGCTGCGCTCGCGGCGCTCGGCCGAGGACAGCTTGCGCCGCACCACGACCGGGAAGTCGACACCGGCCACTCGGACCACGGTGTTGAGGTGGGCCGTCCCCTTGAAGACCTTGGAGGCCGGCGCCGCCCCCTCCGCGACCAGCGCGTCGATCACCGCCGACCGGGGAAACGCGGGGTGTTCGGGCACCCGCTGGTTCGGCTCCCACGAGATCCGGGTCACCTGGCGGGTGCCCTCGGCGCCGCCGCCGGACCGGGCCGCACGCCAGCGGAACAGCACCCGCTGGATCTCTTCCTCGTCCGGGACACCGGGCAGTTGCAGAGGGGCTGCCGCGTTCTCCAGCGCGGTGCGCACCGCGTGGGTCGCCTCGTCGAGGCTCCTGCGGTCGGGCGTGTCACCGAGCGACTTGGCCGCGCGCATCACGTCCGGATAGACGGACTGGGCGCGCTCGAACGCGACGTAGTGCTCCAGGTCCCGGGACAGCCCGTTGACCGCCCTGGGTCTGAGGCGCTCCATCGCCTCCGCCCAGGCGTCGATCACCTCACTCCACTGATCTTCCGGGTACTGCATACGGACGAGGTGCGTGGCCAGGTCGTGCAG
Organism: Streptomyces sp. NPDC057302; assembly: GCF_042667685.1. Taxonomy (NCBI): domain Bacteria; kingdom Bacillati; phylum Actinomycetota; class Actinomycetes; order Kitasatosporales; family Streptomycetaceae; genus Streptomyces; species Streptomyces sp. NPDC057302. The sequence continues at coordinate 28,656 of NZ_JBHUZJ010000030.1, forward strand.
CGGATCGCCGTAGGTGGCGAGCTCCCAGTCGACGCAGATCAGCGGTGGGACACCACCGTAGGAGAAGATCACGTTGTCGCGGTGCAGGTCGGTGTGGAGCAGGCTGTAGGGGCGGCGGGCCATGGCGGGCACGCGCTCCGCCAGCCTGAGCAGCGCGTCGTCGGGAATGCCGAGGGCCGCGAACAGCCCACCGAACTCAGCCCAATTGGGCTGCCGGATCTGCCGCTCCGCGAGATGCGCGAGCGTCCGCAGGAACGTCGGCCCGCCCTTGTCTATGCGGGGCCAGTCAGCCGGCAGCGGGGGCAGCGCCTCCCTGCGGACCTGCGTCATCTGGGCGAGCAACTCGGCCAGCGCCTTGATCAGCAGGGAGTCGACCGGCTTGCCGTTCTGGCAGATGGTGGAGAACGGCACGCCCTCCACATAGCTGTGCACGGCGGAGTCGGATCGTTTGGCCAGGCACTCCGGCACATGGGGCAGCACGCCCTTGATCGCCCGCAGGATCTCCGACTCGTCCTGCCAGGTCCTGATGACCACCGGCAGCGCCTCCTGCCGCCGCATCCGCACGGTGACGGGCCGCCCGGGATAGCGGTCGACCAGCCGGGCCATGGGCTCCGTCAGCGCAAGCACGTAGTTCCGGTTGTGGTGGCCCCGGCTCATCACCCCGTGCCTGAGCGCGTGCTCGACGAACCCGTCGTACGCGTCTGGAGAGGGGTGCTCCTCCGCGGATACATGGGGCGGGGGGCTGGGCACAGGTGGTGACACGCCCACGGGCCGCTCCTGAATAGTCACGCGAGGAAGGCGAAAGTGATGCACACCCTAGTGGCGCGGGAGGACCCTCACGACGCGTGAACAGCAAACGGTGGGCTCAATGAGGTACGCGCCACTCCTGGGGGTCGTGACGTTCGAAGAGCTACTCGGCAAGAAGCGTCCAGCAGGAGTCGAACCAGGCCTGCATCCCGTTGACGAAGAGGGTTCCCTGCGATTCTGGTTCGTCGTCCCGTACGTAGTGCGTGAGGGCCGCTCCCAGGCCGAGCACGTCCAGGGCGTCGATCTCCTCGCCGTCGTCCAGCTGGATGCGGCGCTCGATCACCTCGTACGGGCCGTGCAGCGCCTCGGCGCCATTGAGCAGGTAGAGCTTGAAGGCGGGCGTCAGCGGCACGTGGCGCACCTCCACGTCCACATCCGCCACCAGGCCCTCGGTGTGCAGGTCTCGCAGCGCGTTGCGCAGCGATGCCGTGTGCCGGCGCGTGATGTCACGCAGGCGCTGCTGCGGGCGCGGGTCGGCCGGGTCGTCCTTGGCGCGGGGGTACGGGAGGCCGAGCTCTTCGGAGGGCAGCAGCATGCGGACCGCTATGCGCTCCGGGGCGATCTCGCGGATACGTATACGTTCCGCCTGCACGCGGATGTGCGCGTCCAGCGACTCGGAGGTCAGGGTGTAGACGTCCAGGGTGACCTGTGGGGCGGCGAACGCCGCCCCGATGATCGGCCCCAGCGAGACCCGGCCGATGCCGCTCCCCGGCTTCCCGCCGGCACTCATGTGGGCCATCTGCGCCTTCACCACCCGCGAAACCCGCGAACCGCTCCCCTGCTTGGAACGGACCAGGCCCTCGCTGATGAGCTCCCTCATCACCCGCTGAATGGTGTCCCTGGAGACGTCGAACTCCCGCGCGAGCTCGCGCTGAGTGGGGAACAGGCTGTTCAGCGGGTACGTGCCGTCGGCCAAGCGGGAGTGCAGCGCGTCGATGACCCGCTGGAACTCGCTGCCGCCACCCTCACCGGTCCGCTCACCGGTCCGCCCGTCGACCACACGGCGACGGTACCTCTGGCGGGCGACGGACAAACCACTTCCAGTCAAATTGGTTGCCGTGCACGGCAGTTGGTTAAGCGATCAATCGGCCAGGGCAAACCAATTTCAAGTCAACCAGTCCAATTGGACGGAAAGTTGAAGGGGTGGGGCCCATGTTCTTCTTTCAGCTGCTCTCGGCCGCGATCGGCTTCGCTATGGAACAGTTGCTCCAGTCGCGCTACGGCAGCCTGGGGGTCATCGCCCTGGCCCTGCTCGGCATCGGCGCACGGGCCCGGAACAAGGCCTGCCTCTCGGCATCGGCCGTGCTCTTCCTGCTCCTGATGGCTCAGGCCTGACCTCGTAGCACCTTCAGGCCCTTCAGGCCTGACCCCGTAGCACCCTGAGGACCGGCTCCAGCGAGCTCACCACGCAGGCCGCCCCCGCCTCCTCCAGCAGCTTCGCCTTGCGTTCGTTACGCGCGTAGCCCAAGAAGCCCACGCCCGCCTCCACGGCCGCCTGGTAGTCCGTCGGGGCGTCGCCGATCATCAGGGCCGCCGAGGGTTCCGCGCCCATCGCGCTGAGGGCGCGGTTGAGGCAGTGCGGGTGCGGTTTGAGGAGGTGGAGGTCCTGGGTGCGGCCGTAGACGTGCGGGGCGAAGCACTGGCTCAGGTTGCGGTCGTCCAGGTAACGGGTCACCGCACGCGGGGAGTTGTTGGTGGTCACAGCCAGGCGCGAGCCCATCGCGTGCCAGGTCATGATGAGGGGGTCCGCGTACTGGGTGGGCCACGCGGAGGCCACCGCCGTCAGCTCCTGCTGGGTGAGCCGCTCCTCCAGCTCGGCCACCAGATCGCTGCCGGGGTGCCGGCGGTCCACCGCCCGCAGGACGGCGTGCGGGTCGGGCTGCGCCCGCTCCTCCTTGGTCAGCAGACCGCGCAGACCCCGCTCCTCTAGCCAGCGGACCTGATCACTCGCGATGCGCTCGGCCGAGTGCCCGGCGAACAGCCGGCAGATGGGTCCGTCGAAGTCGAAGAGCACGAAACGGGCGCGTTTGATCAGTTCGCGCAGTTTTTCGGTCTCTTCTGCCATCGACTCAGTCTGCGTCGTATCAGGAGTCACTAAGAGAGTGTCAGCTCCGTCGCGATGGTTGCCCAGAGCGCGTCGAACCATTTCTGCGACTCTTCCACGAAGGCGGCGTCCCGCGGCGCCGCGTTCTTCTCGAAGGAGAACAGCGGCGACCTCAGGCCCGACACGTCGAACGCCTCCATCTCCGCGCTCCCGAAGTCCAGCATGCTGCGCTCGATCGTGTAGTAGGCCAGAAGCGCCTCCCGGTGGTTCAGCAGGTACAGCTTCACCGGGGGCGTGAACGGCAGCGCGCGGAAGGACACGTCGACGTCTATGCCGTGCGAGGCCCGCAGCGCGCGCAGGTTGTGGCGCAGGACCTGCCCCTGCGCGTTGCGCTGCGCCAGCCAGCGCTGATGCACGCGGCCACCGTCGTCCTGCCCGCCGGTCGGCTGGGGGAAGGCGAGCGTGATGTCGCTGCTGGGGAGCAGGATGCGTACGTCGATGGAGTCCGGGCGGATCCGGCCCTCGTGGATGAGGCGGACCGGCTCCCCCATAGCGATCATCAGCGTCTCCGCCGTGTACGACACCACGTCGATCCGCACCCGGGACTCCGAGAACGCCGCCGCGAGCCGGGGCGAGAGGCCGACCATCGACGCCTGCGGCTCCACGCCCGCCGACGTCGCCCCCGGCGGCTCCGCCGCGATCCGGGGCGGGCTCCCCTTGCTCACGTTGGCCAGCAGTCCGTCGCCCTGCAATGTCTTCAGCGCCTGGCGCACCGTCCCCCGCTCCACGCCGAACTCCTCCGCGAGCACGGCCTGCGTGGGGAGTCGGTCACCCGGCTTGAGGTCGCCGGAGCGGATGCGGTCGCGCAGGGTGTCGGCGATGTCCTGGGGAGTGAGCTTTCTGCTGCCGTTCACTGCAACGTTCTCCTGGGTCACAACCAGACGATACAACTCCGCACCATCTTGGGGCAGTTGTCTTGAAGTTGTTTATGTTGTGGGACCAAGTGGGGACAACTCAAGTGAAGTTGGTTGCCAACTCGTCCGAGATGGCAGAAGGGGGAACCACCATGGCCGTCCTCGCCCTCCTCACAGCCGTGTGCGCCATCACTCTCGAACAGTTCGTGCAGTGGCAGTACGGAGCAACCGGCCTCGCCGGGCTTCTGCTCCTGACCGTCGGAATCAAGGCGAAGAGCCCCACCTGCAGCTCCATCGGCGCCGTCGTACTCGCCCTGATGATGACCGGGCCCGCACTCCAGCCCTGATCTAGCCGCGGGCCAGCTCCAGGTCCAGGCTGATCGTGCTCCAGAGCGCGTTGAACCACAGATGCGACTGCTCCACGAACGTCGTGTCCCGCAGCCCGTCGCCCTGGTGGAAGGGGAAGAGCATCGACTGCGCGCCCTGGGCGTCGTACATCTCCAGCGGCTCGTGGTCGATCTGCTCGCTCTGCTTCGTGAGGGTGTAGTACGCGAAGAGTGCCTCCGAGCCGTTCAGGAGGTACAGCTTCACCGGCGGCGTGAACGGCAGCGCACGGAACGAGACGTGCACGTCGATGCCGTGCGACGACCGGAGCGCCTTGAGGTTGTGCCGCAGCACCTGCCCCTGTGCGTTGCGCTGGTCCAGCCAGCGCCTGTGCACCTGCCCGCCCTCGTCGTCCCCACTGTCCACCGGCGCCGGAAAGGCGAGGTCGATGCTGCGGCTCGGCAGCAGCACGCGGACGGTGACCTTGGCCGGTTTCCGCTGTCCGGCGTGAATCTGACGGAGCGGTTCGCCGATCGCCATCGTGAGCGAGATGGAGGTCAGACAGAGCGCGTCGATCTCCACGTGGTCCGCCTCGAACGCCGCGGCGATACGCGGGGCAAGGCCGACCATGGTGGGCTGCGGCGTGACGCCACCGAGCCCGGACAGCGCCTGCCCGGAGGTCTCCGCGACCGTGGCCGGGCTCCCTTTGGACACGTTCGCCAGCAGCTTCTCGCCCTGCAACGTACGCAGCGCCTCGCGGATCGCGCCGCGCTCCACTCCGAACTCCTCGGCCAACTCCGCTTGGGTCGGCATCCGTTGACCCGGCCGCAGCGACCCGGACCTGATCCGGTCGCGCAGCTCGTCGGCCACCTCTTGGTGAGACCTGTGCGGCCTCTTCAACCCATTGACTGGGGCAGGTTCCGGGCTCACAACCAAACAGTACAACTTCGCGCCATCTTTGGGGAGTTGCTCGGAAGGTGGTTATGAATCGAGCCATCGCGGAGATAACTCAGGTGAAGTTGGTCGCCAACTTAGGCAACCTGGCAGGAACCCTCAGGGGTTGGCCGCCGGTGATTGCCGATCGGATGGCTGCCGACCTGCTGGGACAGGGCTCGGCGCCCTGTCCCGAAAGGGGGAATGTCATGCCGCTCATCGCCATCGTCATCGCCGCCCTCGCCATCGGATTCGAGCAGCTCATCCAGTGGAAGTACGGACCGATGGGCATCGTCGCCTTCGTCCTGCTGACCGTGGGCATCAAAGCCAAGAGCACCAGCATCAGCGGCGTCGGGGCTGCGATCCTCGTCCTGCTGCTCGCCCAGTCGGGCTGACAGAGCTGGCTGACCGGGCTCCCATCCGGAGGGGAGCCGGGAGTCCGGTCAGCCACCAACCTCACGCACGGGCCTAGAACGCCGCCCGTATCTCGCCCACCTCGGCCGCTCCCCCCAGCAGGGGCGCGCGCCCGACGCGGGCGATGACGTCCGCCTCCACACCCGCCAGGTGCAGCGCACGGGCCAGGACGGGGCCAAGGGCCCGGATCCCGCCGTCGTCCACCTTGAAGGCCAGCGCACGGCCGTCGGGCAGGGCGAAGGCCTGCACCGCCTCGGCGCCCATCTTGGAGAGCGCGCCGGGGATCTCCCGCATCAGCCACGTGTCGGGGCGGCGGGTGCCGGCGACGTACTCCGGGTGGGCCCGCATCGCGTCCGCGACCCGGCGCTCGGCGGTGCCCTCGGGGGCGGTGACGAAGTGCCGGAAGGCACGGGCGAGGCCGGTGAGGGAGATCGCCATCAGGGGGGCTCCGCAGCCGTCCGTCCCGACGGCCGCCACCTTCTCCCCCGCCGCTTCCTCGACCACCTGGAGGATCAGCTGCTGGAGGGGGTGCCGCGGGTCCAGGTAGGAATCCGTGGGCCAGCCGTTCAGCTCGCACACCGCCAGCATCGACGCGTGCTTGCCGGAGCAGTTCATCGTGACCCGGTCACGAACGGCACCCGCTGCCAGATATGTCTCGGCCTCGACCGCGTCCAGCGGGAGGTCCGGCGGGCACTGGAGGTCCGCCGCGGTCAGACCGCGCTCGGCCAGCATCTTCTGGACGAGGTCCCGGTGGAAGGTCTCCCCGGAGTGGCTGGCCGCCGTCAGCGCGAGCCGCTCGCCCGAGAGGTCGAGCCCCGCCCGCAGCACCGCCGCCGCCTGCATCGGCTTGTTCGCGGACCTCGGGAAGACGGGGGCGCCCACGTCCCCCATCGCCAGCTCCACGCCGCCGTCCGCGGCGAGCAGCACCAGGCTTCCCCTGTGGCGGCCCTCGACGAAGCCTGACCGTACGACCTCGGCGAGGACCGGGGATATGACAGGGGCTGCGGTGGACTCGGCGGACGTCGAGGTCATCTTCGGCCTTCCGGGGCGGGGGTGGCGTGACGGCCGCCCGCGAAGGCCGGGATCACCGGGTCACGAGAGCAGGTCGTCTACTTGTGCTTCCCCTTCACGGTACCTGCGGGCGATCTCCGCACTGCAATCGTCCGCCGTGCGCTGGAGCTGCTGGCGGCGCCGGGAAACCTGCTGTTCGTAGCGGGTGAGCCGCCCCATGGCCGTGTGCAGCTCGTCGTCCGTACGGGCGTCCAGGTCGGAGAGCTCGACCTCGGCGAGCATCTCCGTGGCCAGCAGGCCGTACTCCGCGCTGTGCGGGGTGCCCAGCGTCACATGCCGGGCCGACGAGCGGTGCCGGGCCGGACCGTCCGTGAGGATCGCGGAGAGACGGTTCACCAGCGGGCCCTGCGGACCCGGCGCCGACGGGTCCTTTCGGCGCGCGACCTCCGCCCGCAGGATGTCGATCCGCCCCTGGAGGAGCCGCCGGAGATAGCTCAGGTCCGCCTCGTTCTGCTGGGCGTCCCTGCGCAGCTCACGCAGCTCGCGCAGGAGCAGCGCGGCCAGGTCGTGCTCGGACTGCTCGGCCAGCAGCGCACCGGCCGTGCTGCCCGCACCGCCCATGCTGCCCATGCCTGCCGCGCTGCCCGTGCGCTGCGTGGGCGGACGCGGAACGTTCGTACGTCGCGCGGCGCTCATACGGGTCAGCGACACAGGGCCGGGCGGCTGCCCGGTACTTGGTTTGCTCATGTGGCTCTACCGTCCCCTCGACCGGCGCGGTACACCGTGTGTGAGCATGGTGCCACCCCGGGTGGCCGCTATGTGAGCGAGTGCCCCTAATCGGCCCCAGATGGGGGGTTCACGGCATCCTCAGGGGCGGCGCATCCGGCGGCGTCACGGCCGTACGGAGCACGGCATGATGGGCCGCATGCGTGCTGTGGTGCAGAGGGTGGACGGGGCGAGCGTCGCCGTCCAGGGCGAGAGCGGCCCCGAGACGGTCGGCGAGATCGACGGCGAGGGGCTGTGCGTCCTGGTGGGCGTGACCCACGAGGACACCAAGGAGAAGGCGGCCCAACTGGCCCGCAAGCTCTGGTCCGTTCGGATGCTCGCCGACGAGAAGTCCTGCTCGGACATCGACGCGCCGCTGCTGGTCATCAGCCAGTTCACGCTCTACGGAGACGCGCGCAAGGGCCGCAGGCCCACCTGGAACGCCGCCGCTCCCGGCGATGTCGCCGAGCCCCTGGTGGACGAGGTCGTCGCCCAACTGCGGTCCCTCGGCGCCACCGTGGCGACGGGACGCTTCGGCGCGCAGATGCGGGTGTCGCTGACGAACGACGGCCCGTTCACCGTGCTCCTGGAGATGTGACGGGCCCGGCCCGATCAGCCGAGCCCGAATCACCCGGGGCTACGGCTCGACCACGACCTCCTGAGAAGCCGCCACCGCCCCCGCGAGCAGCCCCGCGTCCAGCGGCACGTTCCGCTTCACCAGGGCCAGCGCGATCGGGCCCAGCTCGTGGTGGCGTACGGCCGTCGTGATGAAGCCCAGCTTCCGGCCCTCCTCGCCCTCGGAGGCGAGCCGCAGCTCCGTACCGGCCACCGGCAGGTGCACCTCGCTGCCGTCCAGGTGGAGGAAGACCAGGCGGCGCGGCGGCTTGCCCAGGTTCTGGACGCGGGCGACCGTCTCCTGGCCGCGGTAGCAGCCCTTCTGCAGATGCACCGCCGTGCCGATCCAGCCCAGCTCGTGCGGGATCGTGCGGTGGTCCGTCTCGAAGCCGAGCCGCGGCCGGTGCGCCTCCACGCGCAGCGCCTCGTAGGCGAGGATGCCGATCGCCGGGCCACTCTCGGCCGCGTACGACTCGAGAGAAGCACGCGGCAGGAACAGATCACGCCCGTGCGGCGTCTCGCGTACGACGACACCCTCCGGAACCGCCGCGATCGAACCGGCCGGCAGCCACACGACCCCGAACTCGTCCGTGCGGTCGGCGACTTCGACCCGGTTGAAGAACTTCATGCTCTCCAGATAGGCGACGAGCGCGTCCTGCGTGCCGGGCTCGACGTGCGCCCACACCGTCTCGCCGTCGTCGACGAGATAGAGGGCGTGCTCGATGTGGCCGTTCGCGGAGAGGATCAGCGCCTCGGCGGCCTGCCCGACGGGCAGCTCGGTCACGTGCTGCGTGAGCAGCAGGTGCAGCCAGCTCAGCCGGTCGGGTCCGGAGACGGTGACGACGCCGCGGTGCGAGAGGTCGACGAAACCGGTGCCGTCGGCGAGGGCGCGCTGCTCACGGAACAGATCGCCGTAGTGGGCGGCGACGCCTTCGTCCACGCCCTCGGCGGGGACGGCGCCGGGCAAGGACAGGAGGGGGCTCTTCATGTTCACCCACACTACGACCCGGCAGTGGACGTTCTTATTCCTTGGCGCCCGCGGGAGCCTTGCCGGAGCAGTTCGCACAGCGCCCGAAGATCGCGAAATGCTTCAGATCGGTGTCGAACCCGAACGTGTCCCGCAGCTTCGCGGTGAACTCGGCGGCCACGGAGACATCCGCCTCGATGACGTTCGTACAGTCCCTGCACACCAGGTGGATGTGGTGGTGGCGGTCGGCCAAGTGGTACGTCGGAGCGCCGTGCCCCAGGTGCGCGTGGCTGACCAGACCCAGCTCCTCCAGGAGCTCCAAGGTCCTGTACACCGTGGAAATATTGACCCCCGACGCCGTTTTCCGCACTTGGCAGAGGATGTCGTCGGGGGTCGCGTGCTCAAGGGTGTCGACGGCTTCGAGGACAAGCTGACGCTGCGGCGTCAGGCGGTAGCCGCGCTGTCGCAGGTCGCTCTTCCAGTCGGAATCGGTGCTCGCCACACCGGCCAGTCTAGGCCCACTCGGCGGGCGGCCTACTTGAAGAAGGCGATTCCGTCGTCCGGCAGATCTCCCAGACCCCTGGCCATCTCCGCGACGTCCTCGGGCGAGACGACCTTCTTCAGCTGCGCCGACATGTACGGGCGCAGCGGCACCTCGGGGGTCTGCTTCTCGCCGACCCACATCAGGTCGCCCTTCACGTACCCATACAGGCGCTTGCCGCCGGTGTACGGGCCGGAGGCGGCCGTGCGCGCCACGGCGTCCGTGACGATGTCGATCTGCGGCTTCTGGTCGGCGAGCTCGCCGTACCAGACCTCGACGACGCCGTCGTCGCGCACCATCACGGTCTCGACCTTGCGGTCCTTGTCGATGCGCCAGAAGCCCGACTCGGACTCCAGCGGCTTGACCTTGTTGCCATCGGCGTCGAGCACCCACGTGTGCGAGTGGTACTCGATGAAGTCCCGCCCGTCGTGGGAGAAGGACACTTCCTGGCCGAAATTCGCCTTCTCGGCGCCGGGGAAGTCGGTGACGCCCGCGCCGGCCCAGTTGCCGAGGAGCCAAACGAGGGGCACGAGGTCGGGGTGCAGGTCGGACGGAATCTCGATCATGGGAAGCTCAGGCGATCTCTAGGTGAAGTACGGGCGTACGGGGCTCAGCGCTGACCCTGGTACAGCTTCTTCACGGACAGTCCGGCGAACGCGAGAACGCCGACGCAGACCAGAACCAGCAGGGCGGAGAAGAAGGCCTCAAGCACGGGGTGCTCCTCGGTGAGCTATTGGGGCAGGTATCAGAGCCGCTCCCACTGTAGTCGTGCGCGGCCCGCCTCTCTCTGCGAGGTGGCCTTCCGGGTGGCGTCACCGGTGGCCTTACGATGCGGCCATGGCGAAGAAGCTCGTGATCAAGGTGACCGCAGGGGCCGACGCACCCGAGCGCTGCTCACAGGCGTTCACGGTGGCGGCCGTGGCCGTGGCCAGCGGCGTCGAGGTCTCCCTCTGGCTGACCGGCGAGTCCGCGTGGTTCGCGCTGCCGGGCCGAGCGGCGGAGTTCGAGCTCCCGCACGCGGCCCCGCTCCCCGACCTGATCGACTCGATCGTGGCCGCCGGACGGATCACGCTCTGCACGCAGTGCGCGGCCCGCCGCGAGATCACCGAGAAGGACGTGATCGAGGGAGTGCGGATCGCGGGCGCGCAGGTGTTCGTGCAGGAGGCCATGACGGACGGAACCCAGGCCCTCGTCTACTGAGGCCTACTCCCCGGGGGCCGCCGCTTCCCGTCCAGCTCGTCCCACCACTCGTCGGACTTCGAATCCCCCGAGGGATCGTCCCACCGGTCGTCGGGCCCACGCCGGTTGGCCACCATGGCGGCGACGGGCGGAATCACCATCGCCACGACACACATCCCGACGGCCGCGGGAATGGACCAGAGCCGCACGACGCCCCAGGCCAGGACGAAGAGGCCGATGCAGACCCCCATCATGGCGAAGTAGGCGTGCCGCCTTCGCGCGTACATACATCCAGCGTAAGCCGGAGGACCGCACCCCGTTCCGGTGGCGTCCAACCGTTCCTGGTCGTCAAGTCCTGCGAGATCCCGGATGAGGGATCTCCCCTCGACGGCCCGCCCCGAACGGTCTTGGGCGGGCTTGACCCCTGTCCGGCGCCGTCGGCGCGGCGCATCGTGTACGCCGTCCTCGGGGTGGACTCGGGCCCTGAGCGGGCGGCCGGGGCAGGCTGGAGTGATGACACGGGCGGGCGATGGTCTTCCGTACCGGCCCCGGAATGCGCTCCCACGCACCCGCTGCGGGCGGCTTCCGTCTGCTTGCGGAGTACGGACTTCTCTGCCCTGCGCCGCGCGCCCAAGCCCTGGCCGCGCCTCCCGAGCACGATCGCCGCAGCGTCGTGACGGGACGTCTTGTTCGTTTTCGTACCCGTGGCTTTACGCCAGTGCTGGGCTCCCCAGCGACTGGAGTAGGCCGGATCCACGACGATCACGGCCAGACCCGCCCGATGCGCCATCGCCACCAGCCGGGCGGCGAACTTCGCCGTCGGCATACCCGATACAAGAGCCCGGAATCGTCGCCCGCCGCGCCCTGTCCAACCGCACGTTTCACGGCCGGTGTCGAATCCCAGATCCTCAACGACCAGGGCTGTGGCCCCGACGCCCTTGGCATGGCGGATCAGAGTGCTGCAGGCCTGCCGGATCTGGGCATCGCGCCTCTGGGTGCTGCCGCGGTAGTCGACCGCGACGCGTTCAGGACGACCCACCGGGTTGCCATGGGTGTCGAGGCGCCAGGCGGCGAGATGGTCGGCGTTGTGATCGACGCCGACCACCCCGCCGGCCAGAGCCGACTTCATCATCTGCTCCCCGTCCGTCCCCGCCGGTAGCCGGGCACGGCGGGGCACGAAGGCGGCGGTGAGGAAGCAGCGGTCGGCATCAAAACGGATCGTGTAGCCCACGCTCCGGTGTGCGGTGACGTGTGAGCGCCATTCGGCGTCGCGGTACGCGAAGGCGCAGGTGGCGTCCAGTCGATAGCGACCGAACCGATCGCAGTACGCGGCGTGGCGAGCTGCTTGCTCGGGCGGCAACTTGATCAGCACCGTTCCCTCCGGGCTGATCTGGATCGACTGGTTGCCGAAGGTCTTGCCCGACTCCCCGTCGGCCTCGATCCGAGTCCGCGCATCCCGCCAGCCCTGCCTCCACCGGGTCAGGTCGATACCGGCCTCGTCCAGGTGCAGGCGGTTGCGCAACAGTCCCTTCCCGCCGCGCACCACGTGCACCCTGCCCGCCGCGAGATCGACAGCGACCCGGGCGGCGAGTGCGCTCAGATGCTGGAGGCGCTGCTGCTTGGCAGCCCGTACCTGCTGTGTCGGATAGCCCCGGGTGCGGCCGGCCGCGTCACAGGACGCCACCGGAACCGCCAGCCGCCCCTCGATCGAGGCGATCGCTGCGGAAAGCTGTTGCAGGTGAGCGGCCTGACCACGGCGCGCAAGCGCCCACTGTTCGTTGGTGCGCCGGACGATCGTCCCCGCCCATCGCGAGGAAGTCAGAGCGGTCAGCTCTCGCTTACGACGTGCGAAATCCGCAGCCGACTGGTCCTCGCCCAAGAGCGCCCGCTCGGCCAGATCCCGCACGGCCAGCTCCGACAGCAGGTCGCCCAGTTCACGCAGGACCGACTCGTCACGCTCGGAGAGCCGCAACCGGGTCCGTACCGCCACTCCGGGGGAAGGAGCCGCCAAGCGGGGCGGCGCAAGAACACGCAAGCCGGAGGGAGACCGCTCCACCACGCCCTCCCTCCTGTACGTCCGTCGAACAGGTCAACGAACTGCGGGAGAGAAGGTCACTCTGGTGGCCCAACGCGTTCTGGTGCTGAAACGGCACGAAGGGCCGCGTCCCGGATACGGAAGCGTCCAACCCCCAGGGATGCGGCCCTCGGCCGTCACATGCGCCTCACCGCGCCTGCGGAGCAGGGCGAGAGGCGCATGACGAACTAGACCGCGATCGCGACCTCCGCAAGGCCGCCCGTCTGGGCCACGACCGTGCGGTCGGCGGTGCCGCCCGGGATCAGGGCGCGCAGCGTCCACGTGCCCTCGGCCGCGTAGAAGCGGAACTGGCCGGTTGCCGAGGTGGGGACCTCGGCGGTGAACTCGCCGGTCGAGTCGAGCAGGCGTACGTAGCCGCTGACGGGTTCGCCGTCGCGGGTCACCTGGCCCTGGATGGTGGTCTCGCCGGGCTTGATCGTCGAGGCGTCGGGTCCGCCGGCCTTCGCTCCACACATATGCGTTCGTCCTTAGCTGGTCACTGCGGGGTTCGGGGAGGGGGTGCTACTTGTTGGCGCCGAGCTCGATCGGGACGCCGACGAGGGAGCCGTACTCGGTCCAGGAGCCGTCGTAGTTCTTGACGTTGGTCTGGCCGAGCAGCTCGTGCAGGACGAACCAGGTGAGCGCCGAGCGCTCACCGATGCGGCAGTAGGCGATGGTGTCCTTGGCCAGGTCGACCTGCTCGTCCTCGTAGAGGGCCTTGAGCTCGTCGTCCGACTTGAAGGTGCCGTCGTCGTTGGCGTTCTTCGACCACGGGATGTTGCGCGCGGACGGGACGTGGCCCGGACGCTGCGACTGCTCCTGCGGCAGGTGCGCGGGGGCGAGCAGCTTGCCGCTGAACTCGTCGGGCGAGCGCACGTCGACCAGGTTCTGGGCGCCGATCGCGGAGACGACGTCGTCGCGGAAGGCGCGGATCGAGGTGTCCTGGGGCTTGGCCTTGTACGAGGTGGCCGGGCGGCTGGGGACCTCGGAGCCGTCGACCAGGTCGCGGGAGTCGAGCTCCCACTTCTTGCGGCCGCCGTCGAGGAGCTTCACGTCCTGGTGGCCGTAGAGCTTGAAGTACCAGAAGGCGTAGGACGCGAACCAGTTGTTGTTGCCGCCGTAGAGGACGACGGTGGTGTCGTTCGCGATGCCCTTGCCGGAGAGGAGCTTCTCGAAGCCCTCCTGGTCGACGAAGTCGCGGCGGACCGGGTCCTGGAGGTCGTCGGTCCAGTCGATGCGGATCGCGTTCTTGATGTGGTTCTTGTCGTACGCGGAGGTGTCTTCGTCGACCTCGACGATGGCGACCTTCGGGTCGTCGATGTGGGCCTCGACCCAGTCGGCGTCTACCAGGACATCGCTGCGGCTCATACTTCTTCTCCTCCGGGGCAGTTGCGGCGGGGCTGTGGTGCTTTGCGAGGGGATGCCGGGCACGGGCTGTGATGGCGCGGGTGCGTCGAGTCGCTGCGTACGCGGCACGGGTGGCCCTGACGAGGTCAACGGGCCGGGGGATACGGGAGTCGGAGTCCCGCTCAGAAGGTGCGACAGAGCATGGCGGCGACGCGGCACAGGTCTACTGCCCGCCGCTTCGTGAGGTCCGCCTGTCGCTGCATGCGTCCGATCGTAAGGACGCGAGGCCCGCCGTGTCACCGGCGTGTCGAATGATGAGACGGGATCATCCACGATGCGGGATGAGGGGAACGGTGAGGGTACGAGGAAGCCGTCCACGCGGGGGCGGAGGGTGGCGTTCCCCTCGCCGCATCCATCGCGCGGACGGCTCTGTCTCGTACTTCGGTACGGCCGCTCTGCGGGGCGGCCTCGGGCGGCTCAGCCCGCCAGTTTTACGTTCGCGCCCTTGACCGAGACGTCCACGCCGTCCTCGGCCGGCGTCACCTCGTCGATCTTGATGCCGCCCGGCAGCCCGCCGACCTTCTCCTCGAAGTCGGTCACGTCGCGGACCAGCCCCTCGGGCAGGGGGATCGATACGCCCATGACCTCGAACTTCTTCGGGATCTCGTCGGCGTTCACCTTGATCGTGTCGTTCTCGACCTTGACCGAGCTCAGCACGTGCACCGGCTTGGGCAGCTTCGTGCCGCCCTTGCTCACCTCGACCTCGACCTTGATCTTGCCGTTGCCGCCGTCCGAGAGCCCGACGACCTTGCCGGTGGCGCCGAGCGGCAGCTCGACCGGCGGCTCGCCCTGCGCCTCCTTGAGCAGCTCGTCGTACGAGATCCGGGCCGTGCCGGTGGCCTTCTCGGCGGTGGCGGAGCTGTAGTCGCCGGAGAACTCGACGCCCTGCATCCGGGCGTTCAGATCGGCGATGCGGATCTTGTCGGAGCCGGAGGTGGCTTCGTAGTCCTGGATGCCGATCTCGACGTCGTCGAGCGTGCCGCCCGCGACCTGCGTCAGGAAGGGAAAGCCCTTGATGGAGACGTCGGGCTTCTCGCCGAGCCCCTCGCTGGTACGCAGCTTCTCCGCCACCTCGTCCTCCGCGAAGCCCACCGCGAGGCGGTCGGCGCCCACGCAGAGGCCCCCCAGGATCACGACCGTGGTCAGAAGTATTCGTACGGCGCGCTTGCTCATGTCCGGTGTTCCCCCACCTTGTCCCCCGACTCAACTGACGTGTGCCGCGAGCCTAAAGGACAGGTCCCCGGCGGGAGAGCCCGGCCGGGGACCTGTCGATCAGCTGTGACGATCAGCTGGAGCCGTCAGCCGATGGCACGCCCGAGGACGTAGACGGCCGGGGCGGCCGCCGCGAGGGGCAGGGCGACGCCCGCCGTCATGTGCACGAAGCGGGACGGATAGTCGTAGCTGGCCACCCGGTGGCCGATCAGCGCGCAGACGCCGGCGCCCAGGCCCAGCAGCGCGCCCTTGTTGCCGAAGTCCGTCGTGCCGCCGACGGCGATGCCCGCTCCGGCCGCCGCGAGCAGCGCGACGACGACGGAGGCGGGCGTCGGCAGGGGCAGCGCGCGGGCGATCACGGCGACGGCGACAGCGACGGCGCCCACCGTCACGGCCTCGTCCGACGCCGCGAGGTGCCCGGTGGCGATGATCGCGAGCGCGGCGGACACGACGGTCGCCATCAGCCCGGACATCCGCTCGTCGGCGGACGCGCGGCTGCGCAGCTGCAGGACGAGCACGAGCAGCACCCATACGCCCAGGGTGCCGAGGATCGCGGCGGGCGCGTGCGCCTTGCCGGTGACGAGCAGCGCGATGTCGGCGACGACACCGCCCATGAAGGCGAGCGCGATGCCCTGGCGGGCGGGCCACATCCCGTTGAGCCGGAACCATCCGGCGGCGGTGACGGCCTGGAGGACGATCAGCGGTACCAGGAGCGCGTACTGCCCTACGGCGGCCGTGCCCGCAAGCAGCAGCCCGAGGAGGGCGGTCAGCGCGGCGGGCTGGATCCCCGGCTCTATGATCGGCGACCGCCCTTCGGCACGCGCGCGCTGGGCGTCGGTGACGCGGGGGTTGCCGGTGGTGGTGGCGGGGCCGTAGGTGGCGGAGCCCTCGGCTTCGGGGGCGGGGTCGGGCTCGCGCTCTGCCCTGGGCGGGCCCGCGTGGGCGCCGACGCGGCCGGGTGCCGGAGACGCCGGAGACGCCGGATGGCCGTAGGCCTGCGGGGGCAGGTACGCGGTGTCGGTCACGTCCACCACGGGTGAGGGCTGGACCTGTGTGTCCCAGGTCTGCCCCTCCCACTGCTGGGTGTACGAGGCTTCCTGGCCGTACGGCTGTTGCTGCTGCGGCGGCGGGTAAGCCTGCTGGGCGGGGTACTGGTCCTGCTGGGCGGGGTATTGGTACTGCGGCTCAGCGGGGTACCCCTGTTGCTGCTCCGGAGCGTAGGGCTGCTGCTGCTCGGGAGCGTAGGGCTGTTGCTGCTGCTCGGGGGCAGGGGGATATTCCTGGCGGTAGGGGTCGTAGTCCCCGTACCCGTCGTACCCCTCGTAACGCGGATCGCTCATATCGCTGCTCACCCTCCTGCGAACGGCGGGAGCACCTCGACCGTGCCGCCCTCGGCCAGCCGTACCGTCTCATGCCCACGGGTACCCACGGGGTCGCCGTCGATGAGGAACGAGCATCGCCGCAGTACACGGACCAGCTCACCGGGGTGTCGCTCGCGTGCCGCGTCCAGCGCCTCGGCGAGCGTCGTCGCGGCGTACGGCTCCTCCGCGACGCCTGCGGCTGCTTTGGCCGCGGCCCAGTAGCGAATGGTGCCGTTCACCACGGCAGCTCCTCTCCTTCGGCGGTCGCCGGTCCTTCGGCGGTCGCCGGTCCTTCGGCGGTTGCCGACGTCCATGATGCCGTGGCCCACTCGGCGATCCGACCGAGCAGGGCGTCGTCCGCCGCGTTCTCCGCGTGCCCCATCCCCGCTTCCAGCCAGAGCTCGGCCCCGCCCCGTGCGGCGGCGGCCAGCATCCGGGGGTGGTCCACGGGGAAGTACGGGTCCCGGTCGCCGTGCACGATCAGGAGCGGCGTGGGCGCGATCAGCGGGACCGACTCCACCGGCGACAGGGGGACGGGGTCCCACTCGTGCGGGTGGATTCGCGTGCCGAGGCCCAGCCGGCCCACCACACGCCCCAGGGGCCGCGTCACCACCCAGTGCAGCCGCCGCATCGGCGCCGTCCCCCGGTAGAACCAACGGGCGGGAGCGCTCACGGCGACCACCGCGTCAACCCGCGCTTCCGTGCGCCCCCCGTGCGCGGTACCGGCGAGGGCCGCGTGCCGGAGCACCACGGAGCCGCCCATCGAGAAGCCCACGGTCACCACCCGCGCATGGCCGAGCGACCGCGCCCACTCCACCGCGGCCGCCAGATCGAGCACCTCGCGGTCGCCGACCGTGGAGAGCCCGCCGGACACTCCGTGGCCCCGGAAAGAGAACGTGATCACGGCCGCACGCTGGGCGAAGACACCCGCGGCGCGGCGCACGTGCGGTCGGTCGACGCCGCCCGTGAAGCCGTGCGCGAGCACGATCGCGAGCTCACCCGCGGGGTCGGGCCCTGGGTCGTACGCAGCGTCGATGTCGACTCCGTCCTGTGTACGCAGCGTTGCGCGCCGTTGAACGTGAGACGGAGTGCGAGTGATCGGCGGCACAGAAGATCCCGCCGCTCGACCTGCCGAACCGGAAGTCATGTGGGCTATTCTCCTTGGCAGAGGATCCGGGCAGCGAAGCCCCCGGGTCCTTTCGTGCTTTCTGCACCGCACGTGGGGCTCCCAGGGCGCGGGGTCCCCGCCGCAGATCGCAGCACGGCAGAACCGCGGGAATCAGTACGAAGCAGTGCCGTAAACGTCCTCGCAGGGACCGAGGAGGAACCGACGTTATGGGCGAGCGAACCGTGCACAACCGTAAGACGACCCAGGCAGGTGGGCGGCGATGAGTTCTCTGCTGCTCCTTACCAATGCCCTTCAACCGTCGACGGAGGTGCTTCCCGCCCTCGGCCTGCTGCTGCACAACGTGCGGGTGGCCCCCGCCGAAGGCCCGGCCCTCGTCGACACCCCTGGTGCCGACGTCATCCTGATCGACGGCCGCCGTGACCTCCCGCAGGTCCGCAGCCTCTGCCAGCTCCTCCGCTCCACGGGACCCGGCTGTCCGCTCGTCCTCGTCGTCACGGAGGGCGGCCTCGCGGCCGTCACCGCCGACTGGGGCATCGACGACGTGCTCCTGGACACCGCGGGGCCCGCCGAGGTCGAGGCGCGGCTGCGGCTCGCGACGGGCCGCCAGTCGATCACCGCGGACGACTCCCCCATGGAGATCCGCAACGGCCCTCTCTCCGTGGACGAGGCGACGTACAGCGCGAAGCTGAAGGGCCGGGTCCTGGACCTGACCTTCAAGGAGTTCGAGCTGCTCAAGTACCTGGCGCAGCACCCCGGGCGCGTCTTCACGCGGGCCCAGCTGCTCCAGGAGGTCTGGGGCTACGACTACTTCGGCGGTACGCGCACGGTCGACGTCCACGTACGTCGCCTTCGCGCGAAGCTCGGTGTCGAGCACGAGTCGCTCATCGGCACCGTCCGGAATGTCGGCTACCGCTTCGTGACCCCGGAGAAGGTCGAACGTGCGACCGACACGGCGAAGGCGAAGGCGGCGACCCCGCCGGCCGAGGGCGAGCACAGGGAGCTCCCGAAGCGGGACGCGGCACCCGCCGCGTCCACGTCGAACTCGGCACCGGCCCCGGCGTCGAACTCCGCTCCGAAGGAAGCTGCCGTACGCCCTGCCCAGCGGTAGTTCCATCCGCGTAGACTCCGCGCGTGGCCAAGGTGACTCGGGATGACGTGGCGCGACTTGCGGGTACTTCCACCGCCGTCGTCAGCTATGTCATCAACAACGGACCTAGGCCGGTTGCCCCGGCCACGCGCGAGCGTGTACTCGCCGCGATCAAAGAGTTGGGGTACCGGCCCGACCGGGTCGCCCAGGCCATGGCGTCGAGGCGGACAGACCTCATAGGCATGATCGTGCCGGACGCGCGCCAGCCGTTCTTCGCGGAGATGACGCATGCCGTGGAGCAGGCGGCGTCCGAGCGCGGAAAAATGGTGCTCGTCGGCAACACGGACTACGTGGACGAGCGCGAGGCCCACTATCTGCGGGCCTTCCTCGGCATGCGGGTCTCCGGGCTCATCCTCGTCAGCCACGGCCTGACCGATTCGGCCGCCGCCGAGATCGACGCGTGGGACGCCCGGGTCGTGCTCCTGCACGAGCGGCCCGAGGCGATCGACGATGTCGCCGTCGTCACGGACGACCTGGGCGGCGCGCAGCTGGCCACGCGGCACCTCCTCGAACACGGCCATGAGTACGTGGCGTGCGTCGGCGGCACCGCGGAGACCCCGACCGTCGGCGACCCCGTCTCCGACCACGTCGAGGGGTGGCGGCGGGCCATGCAGGAGGCCGGGCTCTCGGTGGAGGGGCGGCTCTTCGAAGCCCCGTACAACCGCTACGACGCCTATCAGATGGCGCTCGAACTGCTGGCCAGACCCGACCGGCCGACGGCGATCTTCTGCTCCACCGACGACCAGGCGATCGGCATCCTGCGGGCCGCGCGGGAGCTGCGCATCGACGTGCCCGGCGGACTGGCCGTCGCGGGCTTCGACGACGTCAAGGAGGCGGGCCTCACGGATCCGCCGCTGACGACGGTGGCGTCGGACCGCCCCGCGATGGCCCGCGCCGCGGTGGACCTCGTCCTGGACGACGGGCTCCGGGTGGCGGGCTCGCGCCGGGAGCGGCTGAAGCTGTTCCCCTCGCGCCTCGTGGTCCGGCAGTCCTGCGGCTGCGCCTGACTTCTGGCCTCTGGCCTCTGGCCTCTAACTGCCGACCTTTACACCGGCGCCCTTATATGGGGCATACGAGGTTCTACCGGTGTTCTCAGGGCGTACTCAGCCGCCTCTCATGAACGCCGCGCAGCCTAGAACCCATGACCGAGACCTTCCGCCACAGCGGCGAGTACCCCCAGCAGCAGCAGTCGTCAGCGCCTGTTCACCATGGCGGTACGCAGGGCGCGTACCCGCCCCCGCCCGCTTACGCACCGGAGGAGCCGCAGAAGCACCGGCGCCGGGCTCGGGGCCCCCTGGCCCTGCTCGCCGCCGTCGCCATCGCGGCAGCGGCGGTGGGCGGCGGCACCGCCTACGCGTTCCAGGAGCTGACCGGCAAGGACGGCTCGTCCAGCAGCGCCACCAACACGAACGTCGTGCCCACCAGCCAGAAGGGCACCGTCTCCGGCGTCGCCGAGGCGGTCAGCCCCAGCATCGTGGAGATCAGCGCGAAGTCCAGCGCGGGTGAGGCCACCGGCTCGGGCGTGATCATCACCGGTGACGGCGAGATCATCACCAACAACCACGTGATCTCCGGCGCCTCCTCCGTGAAGGTGAAGACGAACGACGGCAAGACGTACACCGCCAAGGTCGTCGGCACCGACAGCAAGAAGGACCTGGCGCTGATCAAGCTCCAGGGCGCCTCCGGCCTCAAGGCCGCGAGCCTCGGCAACTCCGACAACGTCAAGATCGGCGACGACGTCGTGGCGATCGGCTCCCCCGAGGGCCTGACCGGCACCGTCACCAGCGGCATCGTCTCCGCCCTCGACCGGGACGTCACCGTGTCGACCGACGAGGACCAGGGACAGCAGCAACAGCAGCAGGGCGGCGGAAACTGGCCGTTCGAGTACGGCGGCGAGCAGTTCAACGGCGACACCGGGTCGTCGAAGACCACGTACAAGGCCCTCCAGACCGACGCCTCGCTCAACCCCGGCAACTCCGGCGGCGCGCTCATCGACATGAACGGCAACATCATCGGCATCAACTCCGCGATGTACGCGCCCAGTTCGTCGCAGAGCGGCAGCGAGTCGAGCTCGGGAGGCAGCGTCGGCCTCGGCTTCGCAATCCCGGTCAACACGGTCAAGGCCGACCTCGACACCCTGCGGGCCGGCTCCACCGACTGACCCCGACCACACCCCCGCAGAGCCTGGAGGCCGTCATGTCCGCAACCCTGATCACCGTCAACCGCGCCCGGCACGCGCTCGCCGCCACCATCGGCTGGGGCGGCGTGCCCGACACGGATCCGGCGGGGCTCGGCCTCCCCCTCGCCGTGGCCGGGGAGCTGCACGGCGCCTCGGCGGCCCGTGCCCCCGAAGTGGCCACGGCCCAGGCAGCATCCCGGCCCGCCGCGCGCCGCAAGCCCCGCGCGCGCGTGCGAGGCTGATACCGCCCCCGTCCGACCCGTGCTCCGACGCGCCGGACCCGTACTCGAGGAAGTCACACGCCGATGAGCCCCGCCGAAGGCGAGCAGCAGCAGCGCATCCTGATCGTCGACGACGAGCCCGCCGTGCGGGAGGCACTGCAGCGCAGTCTCGCCTTCGAGGGGTACGGCACGGAGGTCGCCGTCGACGGCGCCGACGCGCTGGAGAAGGCGGCGGCCTACCGCCCCGACCTCGTCGTCCTCGACATCCAGATGCCCCGCATGGACGGCCTCACCGCCGCCCGCCGACTCCGCTCGACCGGCTCCCTGACGCCCATCCTGATGCTCACCGCGCGTGACACGGTCGGCGACCGGGTCACGGGGCTCGACGCGGGCGCCGACGACTACCTGGTCAAGCCGTTCGAACTGGACGAGCTCTTCGCCCGGATCCGGGCCCTGCTGCGCCGCAGTTCGTACGCCGCCGGGGCGGGGCAGGCCGAGGAGGGCGACACGCTCGCCTTCGGCGACCTGCGGATGGACCTGGCGACGCGGGAGGTCATGCGGGGGGCGAGGACCGTGGAGCTGACCCGCACGGAATTCACCTTGCTGGAGATGTTCCTCGCGCACCCGCGTCAGGTCCTGACCCGGGAGCAGATCCTGAAGGCGGTCTGGGGCTTCGACTTCGAGCCGTCCTCCAACTCCCTGGACGTGTACGTCATGTACTTGCGCCGCAAGACGGAGGCGGGGGGCGAGCCTCGGCTTGTTCATACGGTGCGGGGTGTGGGGTACGTGTTGCGGCCGGGGTCCGCCGGGGGCGGCGAGTGAAGGGGCTCGTCCGGCGCTTCCGGGCGCTGCCGCTCCGGTCGCGCCTGGCCATGCTGGTGGCCACGGCGGTGGCGCTCGCGGTGGCGGCCGCCGCGGTCGTGTGCTGGTTCGTGGTGCGCACCGCGCTGGTCAACTCGCTGGACGAAGCGCTGAGTTCCAACCGCGTGCCGGATCAGCTCGTGCTCAGCCTGATCGACGGGAGCGGGCAGTGCCGCCATGCGTCGGTCATCAGCAACCAGCAGAACGACCCGAACCCATTCAAGTCGACGGTCCAGGTGGTCGACCGCAAGGGCAACAGCTGCGTCATCTCCGGCAAGCAGTCCATCGAGGTCTCCCCCGAGGACATCAATGTCGCCGATCGCGCCTCCACCCAGGCGATCCACACCGCCACGGCGTCGAACGGCGCCAAGTACCGCGTCCTCACCTATCCCCTGGACGGACAGCCCCTCGCGGTCTCCGTGGCCCGGCCGCTCAGTGAGGTCGACGACACCCTGGGCAACCTCGTCCTCGTACTCGTCCTCGTCGCCGGCATCGGCGTACTGGGCGCAGGCGCCGCAGGCCTCTGGGTGGCCCGAACCGGGCTTCGCCCGGTGGACGAGCTCACCGCGGCCGTGGAGCACGTGGCCCGCACCGAGGACCTGGATCTGCGGATCCCCGCCGAGGGAGACGACGAGATCGCCCGCCTCTCGCGCTCCTTCAACTCCATGACCGCCTCCCTCGCCTCGTCCCGCGACCTCCAGCAGCAGCTCATCGCCGACGCGGGTCACGAGCTGCGCACCCCGCTCACCTCGCTGCGTACGAACATCGAGCTGCTCGCCCGCAGCGAGGACACCGGCCGGGCCATCCCGCCCGACGACCGCAAGGCCCTGCTCGCCTCCGTGACGGCGCAGATGACCGAACTCGCCTCGCTGATCGGCGACTTGCAGGAGCTGTCGCGCACGGACAGCGGACTGGGCGGGAAGGTGCAGGTCATCGCCCTGCACGAGGTGGTGGAGACCGCCCTGGAGCGGGCGCGGCTGCGCGGGCCCGAGCTGACGTTCGCCGCGGACCTCGCCCCCTGGTACGTACGCGCGGAGCCCGCGGCCCTGGAGCGGGCCATCGTGAACGTCCTGGACAACGCGGTGAAGTTCGGGCCCCCCGGCTCCACCATCGAGGTGGCCCTGAAGGGCGGCGCGCTGACCGTCCGCGATCACGGCCCCGGCATCCCCGACGACGAACTCCCGCACGTCTTCGACCGGTTCTGGCGTTCGCCGTCGGCCCGCAGTCTCCCCGGATCGGGCCTCGGCCTGTCCATCGTGGCCCGCACCGTGCACCAGTCGGGCGGGGAGGTGGCGCTCACGGACGCGCAGGGCGGCGGGACGGTGGCGACGGTCAGCCTGCCCGGAGCGCCGACCCCGCCCCCCCACGGCGTGAACCCGGCCGCCCTGCCCACGGCGTGAGCCCGCCGCCTACTTGCCGATGCTGAGCCCCGTACCCGTGAGCCGCACCCGGATGCCGTCCTTCTGCACGCTCACGTCCCTCAGCCACACGTGCCCGTCCCCCGGCAGCTTCGGCAGCTGGAAGGCAAGCGTGAGGCGGTCGGTGAGCACGGGGCGCGTGAGCTGGGAGAGGCCCTTGAGGAGCGCCGGGTCAAGGCCCAGCTTCTTCAGGAGCTCGGGGTGGCCCATCGCGACGTCGATGAGGTTCAGGCCCATCACGTCGTTGATGAAGCGCGGCGAGCCCACGAGGTCGTGCAGCTTGGTGTCGCTCTTGAGGGCGCCGCTGACCACGGAGTCCGGGACGCCGAGCCGCTTGACGATCGACGGCACGGAGAGCAGCGCCTTCGCCTTGGCGGTCTCCTCGGCGAGCCGGTCCGCGGACTTCTTGCTGAGGTGCAGGCCCTCGGACTCGCGGGCGCCGGGCCGGTAGGTCGCCAGGTCGCCGATCTGCAGGCTCATCCTGCCGATGTCGGTGGAGATGCCGCGGTCGCCGTTGCGCTGGATGCGGGCGTCGGCGCGCAGCTTCAGGTCGTGGCCCGCGACGGGCAGCGTCCCGCGGGCGAGCACCTGGTCGTGGCCGTGGCCGGAGAACGTGACCTGGGACGCGCCCAGTTCACGGTTCAGGTCGTCGAAGGAGAGCTGCACCTCGCCGTTCATCTCGGAGATGAGGGCGCCCTTGATGTCGGTGGGCCCGTCGCCGGTGATCTTCACGTCGTTGGCGGTGGCGGAGACCTGGGCGAGCGAGATCCGGTCGGCGGCGACGTCCGGGACGGTGACCTTGACCTTGTCCACGCGCTTGTCGACGACCTGGGTAAGGAAGGGGAAGCCCTCGATGTCGACCTCGGGGGTGGCGCTCAGGTGCATCGAGTCCTTGAGCTTCTCCGCGGCCTCGTGCTCGGCGTAGAGCAGGGCCCAGCGGTCACCGAGGCCGAGGAAGGCGGTGGCGACCAGGAGGGCGACGACGGCCTTCGCGGCGAGCGGGAGCCCGGCGAACCGGGTGCGGCGCCGGCCGCGTCCGCGGTTGCCGCGGCG
Organism: Streptomyces sp. NPDC057302; assembly: GCF_042667685.1. NCBI lineage: Bacteria > Bacillati > Actinomycetota > Actinomycetes > Kitasatosporales > Streptomycetaceae > Streptomyces > Streptomyces sp. NPDC057302. The sequence continues at coordinate 53,232 of NZ_JBHUZJ010000030.1, forward strand.
GTGGTTCGGAGGCTGCCACGGAGCGTCCGGCTTGTCGGCTTCGTCCTCGTCCACCTCGTGGAGGAATTCCTCCAGCGGGTTCGGCGTGGCGAGGGCGCCGAGCTCGTCGTACGGGTTGAGCGGGGCGGTCGTCTCCGTCGGCGTTTCACGCGTTTCCGCAGCTGGGGACGGTGCCGCGGAGGTTTCGTGGGGGACTGACTCGGCGTGCCAACCATCAGACGGATAAGCCTGGTTGTGATCGGGCGGAAGCGTGGCTATGCGGTGGGGGGAACGCATCAGCTGAGTTCACCATACGTTCACACCCCACCCCAAGCCTCACGCCCGGTAACAGCCGATTTCGGCCGCTTACTGAGTACGTGAGTTAACGCATCATTCACTTCACCACGGTGATCCTGTCCGCCTTGGGCGGAGCGATCGGCTTGTCCGCCGAGGAGTTGGCGGTCAGGTAGTCGTTGAACGCCTTCAGGTCGTCGCTGCCGACCAGCGGCTTCTGGCCCTTGCCCAGCTCGGCGAAGCCGTCGCCGCCGCCCGCGAGGAAGGCGTTCATGGCCACACGGTACGTGGCGGCCGGATCGATCGCCTTGCCGCCCAGCTTGATCGAGTCCGTGACGACGCGATCGGCGCCGGACTTCGTCATGTCGAGCGTGTACGTCAGGCCGTCCGAGACCTGAAGGATCTTCGGGGACGCCTCGTTCGACCCGCTGACCTGCTGCTTCAGCCCGGTGATCAGCTGCGCGCCGGTCAGGTCGACGAGATTGACCGTGTTGCTGAACGGCTGCACGGTGAAGCCCTCGCCGTACGTCACCACGCCGTCGCCCTCGCTCCCGCTCGCCTTGTGGACGAGGTCGGAGCGGATGCCGCCGGGGTTCATCAGCGCCAGATCCGTCTCGGGGTCGAGCGACTTGCCGTGCGCGAGCTGCGCGTCCGCGATCAGGTCGCCGAGCGGAGCCTCAAGGGCTCCGGCGCCACGGCCCGGGATGTCGGCGGAGATGAAACCGACCGGTTCGTTGGCGACGGGGGCGGCCAGCTTGTCCCAGCGGGAGATGAGCGAGGTCATGTCGGGAGCCTTCGCCTGCTCACGGCTGACGACGTGGTTCGCCGACTTCACGGCCTTCCCGGACTCCCCGGACTTCCCGGACTTCCCGGACTTCACCGACGTACGGACGATGTCCTTGGTCTTGCGGTCGTACGTGAGCGTCGTGTCCGTGTAGAGCTTCCCGAAGGACGAGGCGGACGTGACCATGCGGGGCTTGCCCGCCGGGTCCGGGATGGTGCAGACGTACGCGGAGTGCGTGTGCCCGGTGACCATGGCGTCGACCTTGGGCGTGATGCCCTTGGCGATGGTGGTGATCGGTCCCGAGATGCCGTCGCCCGCGCCCGGGGCGTCGCAGTCGTAGTTGTAGCTCTGCGAGGCGGGGGCGCCGCCCTCGTGGATGAGCGTGACGATCGACTTCACGCCCTGCTTGTCGAGGATCTTGGCGTACTTGTTGACCGTCTCGATCTCGTCGTGGAACTTGAGCCCCTTGACGCCGTCGGCGGAGACGATGTCGGGCGTGCCCTCCAGCGTGACGCCGATGAAGCCGACCTTCACGCCCTTGTGCTTCCACACCCAGTAGGGCTTGAGGATGGGCTTGCCCGTCTTCTCGTCGGTCACGTTCGCCGCGAGGTAGGGGTAGTCCGCACCCTTGAACTTCTTGCCCTTCTCGAAGCAGCCGTCCTTGGGGTGACAGCCGCCCTTCTGCATGCGGGCCAGCTCCTTGGCCCCCTCGTCGAACTCGTGGTTCCCGACGCTGGTGACGTCGAGGTCGAGCTTGTTCATCGCCTCGACCGTCGGCTCGTCGTGGAACAGGCCGGACAGGAGCGGGCTCGCGCCTATCAGGTCACCGGCCGCGGCCGTGACGCTGTAGGGGTTGCCCTTGCGGGCCGTACGAAGAGACGTGGCGAGGTACTCGGCGCCGCCCGCGTCGATCTTCTTCTCGGTCCCGTCGGCCTGCTTCTCGGTCACCTGCCCCGACGATCCGGCCGGCGGCTGCAGATTGCCGTGGAAGTCGTTGAAGGACAGCAGCTGCACGTCGACGGTCCGCTTCTTGCCCGCCGCACCCGCCGCACCCTCCTGCCCGGCGCTCGCGGGCAGCGCGGCGGCCAGCGCACCAAGCGTGGCGAGACCGGCCGCGGCGGCGAGCACCCGGGCTGCTCGGCGTCTGGGCCGACGTGGCTGAGGAGTGGCTGGCACATGTCCCCCTGGGAGAGGTATGAGACGGCTGAGGGTGGTGAAACTCCGCGCAGCCTAAGGTCAACGCGCGTAGCGCGACAGGGGGTTACGGGTCACGAGGTGGTTGCCGTCGAGGGCTTTGCGGACACTTCGGACAAGTGTGACGGCGTACGGGGGTGAAGTCGGCCGGGGGCGGTGACAAGGGCTCGTACGCCGTCGTGCGCTCTCCCGCGGGCCGCGAGTACGTCGGTGATCTGCTGCTCGCCCTGCCACCGCCGTACCCTCGACTCCATGACTGACGAGCAGCAGCCTCCCGCCACCCTGCGGCAGATCGACACGGTCGCCGCCCTCACCTCCGACCAGGCAGACGCCGTGCTCGGGCTCATCGCGGAAGCGGCCCGCTCGGACGGGCAGCAGGCCGTGTCCGAGCAGGGGCGGCTCCAGCTGCGGGGAGGTGCGCGGGCCGGGGTGCGGCATCTGCTGCTCGGCGTCGGCGACGAGCTCGTCGGGTACGCGCAGCTGGAGGACACCGACCCCATCGAGGCACCCGCCGCCGAGCTCGTCGTGCACCCCGCGCACCGCGGCCGCGGGCACGGCCGGGCCCTTGGCACCGCGCTACTCGCCGAGTCCGGGCGGCGGCTGCGGATCTGGGCGCACGGCGGACACTCGGCGGCGCGGCACCTGGCGCAGGTCCTCGGGCTCACCCTCTTCCGTGAACTGCGGCAGATGCGGCGCTCGTTGGGCGACCTCGACCTGCCCGATCCGGTCCTGCCCGAAGGCGTATCGGTACGCGCCTTCGTCCCCAGCCAGGACGACGCGGCCTGGCTCGCGGTGAACGCGGACGCCTTCGCCCACCACCCCGAGCAGGGCTCCCTCACCCAGCGTGACCTGGACGACCGCAAGTCCGAGCCGTGGTTCGACCCGGCGGGCTTCTTCCTCGCGGAGAAGGACGGCGACCTCGTCGGCTTCCACTGGACGAAGGTGCACGCGGACGAGGGCCTGGGCGAGGTGTACGTCCTCGGGGTGCGCTCGGGCGCGCAGGGCGGCGGCCTCGGCAAGGCGCTGACCACCATCGGCCTGAACCACCTGGCGGGGGCGGGCCTGCCGACGGCGATGCTGTACGTGGACGCGGACAACAAGGCGGCCGTGAGCGTCTACGAACGCCTCGGCTTCGTCACGCACGAGACGGACCTGATGTACCGCACGGAGTCCTGAGCGAACCCCGGGAGAAACCCGGGAGCAAACCCCCGAGGGGCGGCGTCACTTGACGTCGCCCCTTTCTTGCACCACCCTTTCACTACTCAATTAGTGAAAGGGTGGTGCAAGGGCATGGTCGAGTTCCGTATCGACCGGCGCAGCGGCGTCGCCACCTATCTCCAGATCGTCCAGCAGACCCAACAGGCGCTTCGCCTGGGCCTGTTGGAACCGGGGGACAAGCTTCCGACGGCCCGTGAGGTCGTCGAGGCGACGGCCATCAATCCGAACACGGTCCTGAAGGCCTACCGCGAACTGGAACGCGAGGGCCTGGTCGAGGCCCGTCGCGGGCTCGGCACCTTCGTGCGGAAGTCACTGGGCTCCCAGCCCGCCGACTCCCCGCTGCGGGGCGAGCTGAGCCGGTGGGCCGCCCGTGCCCACGCCGCCGGTCTGGAGAGGGACGACGTCGCGGCGCTGTTCAGCGCCGTACTCGAAGAGCAGTTCACCGAGTCAGCGCACGTAGAGCACGAAGAGCACGCAGAGCACGTATCCAAGGGGGATCCCGCATGACCGAAACCGCCATCGAGGCGGCCGCGCTGGCCAAGAGTTACGGGCGGCGGGGCCATGCCCTGCGCGACTGCTCCTTCCGGCTGCCCGCCGGACGGATCTGCGCGGTCGTGGGGCCCAACGGCGCGGGCAAGTCGACGCTGCTCACCCTCGCGGCCGGTCTGCTGAGGCCCACCGGGGGCACGCTCACCGTGCTCGGCACCGACCCGGCCGCAGCCCGCGAGCACCTCGCGTACGTCGCCCAGGACAAGCCGCTCTATCCGCAGCTCAGCATCGAGGACACGCTGCGGATGGGCGCCGAGCTGAACCCCGGGCGCTGGGACGCCGCCATCGCCGAACGCGTCGTACGCGAAGGGGGATTGGACCCGAAGCTGCGCGTGCGCACGCTCTCCGGGGGCCAGCGCACCCGCGTCGCGCTCGCCCTCGCGCTGGGCAAGCGGGCCCAACTCCTGCTCCTGGACGAGCCGATGGCCGACCTCGACCCGCTCGCCCGGCATCAGCTGATGGGGACGCTGATGGCGACCGCCGCCGAGCACGGGACCACCGTGGTCATGTCCTCGCACATCGTCGGCGAACTGGCCGACGCCTGCGACCACTTGCTCCTGGTGTCCGACGGCCGGGTCCGGCTCGGCGGCGGCATCGACGACCTCGTCTCCGCACACGCCCTGGTCACCGGCCGCCGCCCCGCCGAGGACCTCGCCCCGCACACCGTCGTCGAATCCCGCGCCACGGGGCGCGGCCTGACCGCGCTGATCCGGCCGGACGGCCCGATAGGCGAGGGCTGGGACGTCGAAGAACCGTCCCTGGAGGAACTGTTGCTGGCCCATCTGCGCTCGCCCGAAGCACCTGAGCTGCTCACGCCGAGCACGGCTCCCGCCGAGCGCGAGGTGACGGCATGAGCTCCCCTCTGCTTCGCGGTCCTCGCTGGGTCGACGTCAAGGTGCACCGCAGCGCACTGCGCGCAGGCCTCGGCCTCGTCGTGCTCGCCGCCGTGGTGACGGGCTTTTTCAGCTGGGCGACCCACGCCTACCCCGAGCCCGTCGGCGCCTGCACCTCCGACGGCTCCTGCGACACGTTCCTCGGCTTCGCCAGCGCCCGGACGCTGCTGTACGAGCTCATGAAGAACTACTCCATGGGGATGCTCCTGATCCCCGTCCTGATCGGCGCCTTCGTCGCGGGCCCGGTCGTCGCCCGTGAGATGGAGTCGGGCACCCACAAGCTCGCCTGGACCCAGTCGACGACGCCCACGCGCTGGCTGATGTCGAAGCTGACGGTGTTCGCCGTGACGAGCGTGGCCGGCGGCCTCGCGCTGATGGCGGTTTTCTGGCTCGGGCGGTCCCGTGCGGGGGACGTATGGAACCTGAGCTGGGCCGACCGCGGCGTCTACGAGTCCATCGGCCCGGTCTTCGTCGCGTACTGCCTTCTCGGCGTCATGGTCGGCGCACTCGTCGGCCTGCTGGTGCGCCGCACCCTGGTGGCCCTTACCGTCGGCGGCCTTGTCACCGGCGTCGTGCTGCTGATCATGGGAAGCGTGCGCTGGCATCTGTTCCCGGTGGCCACGGTCTCCGGGCCCGCATCGGGCACGAGCACGAGCTACACGATGCATGAAACCCCCATGGACTCCATCATCGTGGACATGGGGGTCCGCAAAGCCGCCGGTGGCACCAAGGTCACCGGCTGGTACGCCGACATCCACCCCCATTCCCACTTCTGGTACGTCCAGTTCATCGAGACCGGCATCGTCCTGGCCCTCACCGCGGCAGCCGCGTACGCCGCGTTCCGAGTCCTGCGGCGCCGGACCGCCTGATTCCGCAGAGCCCCCGGACGTGTAGACGTCCGGGGGCCTCCCGCACATGTCCCGCACGTCATGTCGCCGTAACCAGTGATTCAGACTGGCTTGCGACCCTCGCTCAATGCAGCCTGCCGTGCCCGACCCTCCCCCCATGAACGGGAAGCTTCGCCTCACCCCGGCTCTCTCCGACGCGCCCATCGGGGTCCCCGCGCGGAACAATGGGGCCATGAGCCAGCCCAGCGCGCAAGGTCAGTCCCACCCGTCTCCCACCACCGCCCTTGACGGAGACCCTTCGGGCCACGGCACCATCACACACCCCCAGCCCTCCGTCGGCTCCATCGCCGCGCACCGCCCGCACACGCTGTCGGCCGCGGTCTCCGACCTGGACCCCGACATCGACGCGGATCTCGACGCGTACGACGAGGACGGCCAGGTAGGACACGACGGCCAGGAGCTTCCGCAGGGCCGCTTCCTGGACCGGGAGCGCAGCTGGCTCGCCTTCAACGAACGCGTCCTCGAGCTCGCCGAGGACCCGAACACCCCGCTACTCGAACGGGCTAATTTCCTGGCGATCTTCGCCTCGAACCTGGACGAGTTCTTCATGGTCCGGGTGGCAGGCCTGAAGCGGCGCATCGCGACCGGCGTCGCCACCCGTTCGGCCTCGGGCCTCCAGCCCCGCGAGGTCCTCGAACTGATCTGGAACCGCTCGCGCGAACTCATGGCCCGGCACGCCGCCTGCTACCAGGAGGACGTCGCCTCCGGCCTCGCCGACGAGGGCATCCACCTGGTCCGCTGGAACGAACTGACCGAGAAGGAGCAGTCCCGCCTCTTCACGCTCTTCCGGCAGCAGATCTTCCCCGTCCTGACCCCCCTCGCGGTCGACCCGGCGCACCCCTTCCCGTACATCTCGGGGCTCTCGCTCAACCTCGCCGTGGTCGTGCGCAACCCGGTCTCCGGGCACACCCACTTCGCGCGCGTGAAGGTGCCGCCGCTGCTCTCCCGCTTCCTTGAGGCCTCCCCCCAGCGGTACGTCCCCATCGAGGACGTCATCGCCGCTCCCGCGCACCTCGCGGAGCTGTTCCCGGGCATGGAGATCCAGGAGCACCACATGTTCCGGCTCACCAGGAACGAGGACCTGGAGGTCGAGGAGGACGACGCCGAGAACCTCCTCCAGGCCCTGGAGAAGGAGCTCATGCGGCGCCGCTTCGGGCCGCCGGTGCGCCTTGAGGTCGAGGAGTCCATCGACAGGAACGTCCTGGACCTCCTCGTGCGCGAGCTGAAGATAAGCGAGGCGGAGGTCTATCCGCTGCCGGGTCCGCTCGACCTGACCGGACTCTTCGGCATCGCGTCCCTGGACCGGCCCGAGCTGAAGTACCCGAAGTTCATCGCGGGCACGCACCGCGACCTCGCCGAGGTGGAATCGGCGTCCGCACCGGACATCTTCGCCGCCCTTCGCGAACGCGACGTACTTCTGCACCACCCGTACGACTCCTTCTCCACGTCCGTCCAGGCCTTCCTGGAGCAGGCCGCCGCCGACCCGGACGTCCTGGCGATCAAGCAGACGCTGTACCGGACGTCGGGCGACTCCCCCATAGTCGACGCGCTGATCGACGCCGCCGAGTCGGGCAAGCAGGTGCTCGTCCTGGTCGAGATCAAGGCGCGCTTCGACGAGCAGGCGAACATCAAGTGGGCGCGGAAGCTGGAGGAGGCGGGCTGCCATGTCGTCTACGGCCTCGTCGGCCTGAAGACGCACTGCAAGCTGTCGCTCGTCGTGCGCCAGGAGGGCGAGACCCTGGTCCGCTACTCCCACGTGGGCACGGGCAACTACCACCCCAAGACCGCACGTCTCTACGAGGACCTGGGGCTGCTCACCGCCAAGCAGGAGGTGGGCGCCGACCTGTCCGACCTCTTCAACCGGCTCTCGGGCTACTCGCGCCGCGAGACCTACCGGCGTCTCCTCGTCGCCCCCAAGTCCCTGCGCGACGGGCTCGTCTCGCGCATCGAGAAGGAGATCCAGCACCATCGCGCGGGCCGCCCGGCCTATGTGCGCGTCAAGTGCAACTCGATGGTCGACGAGGCGGTCGTGGACTCGCTCTACCGCGCGTCGCAGGCGGGCGTGCCGGTGGACGTGTGGGTACGCGGGATCTGTGCCGTGCGGCCAGGAGTGGCGGGGCTCTCGGAGACGATCCGGGTGCGTTCGGTGCTCGGCCGCTTCCTGGAGCACTCCCGCGTCTTCGCCTTCGGCAACGCGGGCGAGCCCGAGGTGTGGATCGGCAGCGCCGACATGATGCACCGCAACCTCGACCGACGCATCGAGGCACTGGTCAGGGTCACCGACCCGGCACACCGGGCGGCGCTGAACCGGCTCCTGGAGACCGGCATGTCGGACACCACCGCCTCCTGGCACCTGGGCGCGGACGGCAACTGGACCCGGCACGCCCTCGATCCGGAGGGCCAGCCCCTGCGGAACGTACAGGAGATGCTCATTGACGCCCGGAGGCGCCGGCGTGGCACAGCTAAACCATGAGACGACGACAGGCGATGTCCTGTCGGCCCATCTTCAGGGCCAGGCCACGGAGTTCCTGCGCTCGCTGCGGCTGCACCGCGAGTCGACGACGGACGCGCAGGGCGCGGAGGCGTCCCTGGAGGCGGCCCGAGCCCTGCGCCGCGCGGCCCGCCGCATCGGCGGCACACTGCACACGTTCCGCCCGCTCCTGGACCAGGAGTGGGCGGCAGGCCTGCGCCCCGAACTGGCGTGGCTCTCCGGCACATTGGCCCGGGAACACGCGTACGCGACCCGCCTGGAACGCCTGCTGGACGCACTGCACCGCCTGTCGGGCACGCCGGTCGTACCGCCGCCCACGGCCCATGCCGATGTCCTGGCTGTGGGCAGGCGTTCCGCGGGGCGATGGGGGTCCCCCCGCTCGAACGGAGTGGAGAGTGGCGGAGGGTGGGCACAGCCCTCGACGCCGGGCGCCGAGGAACAGGGCGGTACGCCGAGAGGCCTGACGGTGGGCGCAGCCAAGGCAGCCGCACTCCTGGAGCGCCAGCTCACCCTCGCCCGCACCCGGGCCCACTCCGCAGCCCTCCAAGCCTTCGGCTCCTCCCGCTTCCACGCGGTGGCGGACAACGTCGCCGTACTGGCGAGCGAGGTCCCTCTGGCCAGAGCCGCGGAGGACCTGAAGCCGCTGGCCGCGAAGGCCGAGGAGAACCTCGCCGAAGCCGTCGCCGCGCTCCCCCTGGGCCAGGCGGGCCACCCGTACAACGCGGAAGCGCTGACGCACGGCCTCGCCGCGGCAGAGGCCCCCGAGGCCCAGGACGCCCCCTGGCTGAAGACCCGCGCCCTCCTGCGCCTGCACAGGTACGCCCAGGAGGTCCTCACCGGAGGCCCCGGCACGGATCCGCGCCTGGCGGACGCGGGCCACGCCCTGGACCGCCACCGCGAGGCCGCGGACGCCGCGTCGGCAGCGGCGTCGGCCGCCCGCACCCCCCGCATCGCCCCGGCGACGGCATACGCCCTGGGCGTCCTGCACGCCGATCAACGCCACGACGTGGAAGCCGCACGGTTCGCCTTCCACCAGGCCTGGCTCCGGGAGACGGAGGCGGTGAGCACCCGGTGACACACGCCGAGGGCGAGGTCGTACGGGCCGCGGGCTGCGTCCTGTGGCGCCACTCCCCCTATGACGGCCGCCTGGAGATTTGCCTGGTCCACCGGCCGAAGTACGACGACTGGTCGCACCCGAAAGGCAAGCTGAAGCGAGCCGAGACCCCCCTCGCGGGCGCCCTGCGCGAGGTGGAGGAGGAAACCGGCCACCGCTGCACCCCCGGCGCCCGCCTCCCCACGGTCCGCTACGTGGCCCAGGGCCGCCCCAAAGAGGTCAGCTACTGGGCGGCGGAGGTGGCCGACGGCCGCTTCACGCCCAACGACGAGGTGGACCGCATCCTGTGGCTCTCGCCGACGGCCGCGCGCAACCGCCTCACGCAACCCCGCGACCAGCAGCTTGTCGACGCCCTGCTCGGCGTGCTCAACCCGGCGTAACAGATCCGCTACGTTCCGTAGCACGTCGCCTAACCAGGCCGACCGCCGAGGTTCACCCTCCGTTCACTCATGCCCTTTGGTCACTTCACCTGCCCTGCCTAATTTCAGCCTTACAACACAACGTAAGACCGCAGAACCGAAGTACCGAAGTACGGCAGAACCCGCAGCACCGCACGACGAAGACCCTGCACGCCGCCAGCAAAGGGCCGGCGGCTCCCGGAAGGAAGACCCGAAAGTGAAGCTTCAGCGCAAGAACCGGCTCCGCGCCCTTTCCCTCGGCGCCATCGCCGTCTCCGGCGCCCTGGCCCTCACGGCGTGCGGCTCCGACGACACGAGCGGCGGCGACGGAGGCACCGGCAAGGAGACCAACGCCAACGCCAACATCAAGTGCGACGACGCCAAGGGCCAGCTCGCCGCATCGGGTTCGTCCGCGCAGAAGAACGCCATCGACGCCTGGCGCAAGGTCTACTCGACGACCTGCAAGGACGTTCAGCTGAACTACAACCCGACGGGTTCGGGCGCCGGCATCACCGCGTTCATGCAGGGCCAGACCGCCTTCGCGGGCTCCGACTCGGCGCTGAAGCCCGAGGAGATCGCGGCGTCGAAGAAGGTCTGCAAGAACAGCCAGGCCATCGACCTGCCGATGGTCGGCGGCCCGATCGCCGTCGGTTACAACGTGCCCGGCGTGGACAACCTCGTCCTGGACGCCGAGACCCTCGCCAAGATCTTCGACGACAAGATCAAGACCTGGGACGACAAGGCGATCAAGAAGCTCAACCCCGACGCCAAGCTGCCCGGCACCAAGATCCAGGCGTTCCACCGCTCGGACGAGTCCGGCACCACGGACAACTTCACCAAGTACCTCAAGGGCGCGGCCCCCTCCGCCTGGTCGCACGAGCCCGGCAAGTCCTGGGAGGCCAAGGGCGGCCAGTCCGCCAACGGCTCCTCCGGTGTCGCGGGCCAGGTCAAGCAGACCGCCGGCGCCATCTCGTACTTCGAGCTCTCGTACGCCTCCGACGGCATCAGCACGGTCGACCTGCAGACCGACGCCAAGGAGCCGGTGAAGGCCACCGTCGACAACGCCTCCGAGGCCATCTCCGAGGCCAAGGTCGTCGGCAAGGGCAACGACCTCGCCCTGGAGCTGAACTACAAGCCCACCGCCGAGGGCGCCTACCCGATCACCCTGGTGACGTACGAGGTCCTCTGCGAGAAGGGCAACAAGGCCGAGACCCTGGCCGCGACCAAGTCCTTCCTGACCTACATCGCCAGCGAGGACGGCCAGAACGTCCTCAAGGAGAACGACTACGCGCCGATCCCGGCCGAGATCATCTCCAAGGTCCGCACGACCGTCGCGGGCCTGAGCTAGCTGAACCGAGTGCGGCCGGCCCCGTGAGTCAGGGCCGGCCGCACCGTCCGGTGCACCGCCGCCAGGAGCAACTCCCGCTGAAAAAGCGGTGATTGGCTCCGCAGACCGGAGAATCCCATGGATATACCCAGCAGTACGACAGCACCCCCACCCCTCGACGACGTACGGCCCTCGGGCATCACCCCGAAGCGCCCCCGCCGCAGCGCGACCCGCCCCGGCGACCGGATCTTCCTCGGCCTCTCCCGCGGCTCCGGCATCACGCTGCTCGTGATCATGGCCGCCATCGCGGCCTTCCTGACCTACCGGGCGGCCCTCGCGCTCTCGGACAACACGGGCAACTTCCTCACCACCTTCGAGTGGGACCCGGCCGGTGCCACCACCGGCGGCAAGCCGTACTTCGGCATCGCGGTCCTGGTCTTCGGCACCGTGGTGAGCTCGGTGATCGCCCTGGTGATCGCCGTCCCCGTGGCCATCGGCATCGCGCTCTTCATCTCGCACTACGCGCCGCGCAAGCTGGCGACCCCCATCGCCTTCGTGATCGACCTCCTGGCCGCCGTGCCCTCGATCGTCTACGGCCTCTGGGGCGCCCTCGTGGTCGCACCCAATCTGACCGGCCTCTACAGCTGGCTCGACGACTACTTCGGTTGGACCGGCGTCTTCGAGTACCAGGGCGGCGCCCCGCGCTCCCTGATGACGGTCGGCATCCTGCTCGCCATCATGATCCTGCCGATCATCACGAACGTGAGCCGCGAGGTCTTCCTCCAGGTCCCGAAGATGCACGAGGAGGCCGCGCTCGCGCTCGGCGCCACGCGCTGGGAGACCATCCGCATGTCGGTGCTCCCCTTCGCCCGCTCCGGCGTCATCTCCGCCTCGATGCTGGGCCTTGGCCGCGCGCTCGGCGAGACCATCGCCGTGGCCACCGTGCTCTCCCCGACCTTCCTCATCGGCGCGTCCGTGCTCGACCCCGGCGGCGGCACGTTCGCGCAGAACATCGCGAGCAAGTTCAACGAGGCCAGCGAGTACGGCCGTGACGCGCTCATCGCGTCCGGCCTGGTCCTCTTCATCATCACGCTGCTGGTCAACGGCGCGGCCCGCATGATCATCGCGCGCCGCAAGGAGTACTCGGGGGCCAACGCATGAGCGCCACCATCGTCAAGCCCACGAGCCTTCAGGGCGCGCGCCTGCCGCGCTGGACCCCGGCCGTCGTCGCGCTCGGCTCCGCCGCCGTCGGCATCGGCATCGGGGTGGGCGCGGGCCTGGACAGCCGCATCCAGTGGGGCCTCATCGCGGCCATCCTCTTCATCCTCGTCTCGTACGCGGCAGCGGTCACCGTCGAGGGCGGCCGCCAGGCCAAGGACCGCCTCGCCACCTCGATGGTGTGGGTGACGTTCCTGCTCGCCGTCGTCCCGCTCGCCTCGCTGATCTACGAGACCGTCGAGCGCGGCTCGAACGTCTTCAACGGCTACTTCCTGACCCACTCCATGGGCGTGGTCGCCGACGACGAGCCCGGCGGCGGCATCTACCACGCGATCATCGGCAGCCTGGAGCAGGTGCTCCTGGCCTCCGTCATCGCCGTGCCGATCGGCCTGCTCACCGCGATCTACCTCGTCGAGTACGGGCGCGGGAAGCTCTCCAAGGTCGTCACGTTCTTCGTGGACGTCATGACCGGCATCCCCTCGATCGTCGCGGGCCTGTTCGTCCTCAGCTTCTGGATCCTGATCCTGGGCTTCGACTTCTCCGGCTGGGCCGGCGCCATGGCGCTCGCCATCCTGATGATGCCGGTGATCGTGCGCTCCACCGAGGAGATGCTCAAGCTCGTCCCGAACGAGCTGCGGGAGGCGTCACTCGCCCTCGGCATCCCGAAGTGGCGGACCATCCTCAAGGTGGTCCTGCCCACCGCGATCGGCGGCATCACGACCGGCGTCATGCTCGCGGTCGCCCGTATCGCGGGCGAGACCGCGCCGGTGCTGCTCCTGGTCTGGGTCAACCCCATGATCAACACGAACCCGTTCGAAGGCTCGCAGGCCTCGCTGCCGCTGTACATCTACCAGCAGTACGCGGCGGGCAACCAGGCCGGTTACGACCGCGCCTGGGCGGCGGCGCTCGCCCTCATCGGCTTCATCATGATCCTCAACATGGCGGCCCGCGGCGTAGCCCGCTGGAAGGCCCCCAAGACGGGCCGCTGACGCGGCCATATCAGCGACCTTCTCGTACCCCTTCGAAAGCAGTGATCCCCATGGCCAAGCGAATCGACGTATCGGGCCTGACCGCTTACTACAGCGCCCACAAGGCCATCGAGGACATCTCGATGACCGTGGAGCCCCGCTCCGTGACGGCCTTCATCGGCCCCTCCGGCTGCGGCAAGTCCACCTTCCTGCGCACCCTCAACCGCATGCACGAGGTCACCACCGGTGGCCGCGTCGAGGGCAAGGTGCTCCTGGACGACGAGGACCTCTACGGTCCCGGTGTCGACCCGGTCGCCGTGCGCCGCACCATCGGCATGGTGTTCCAGCGCCCCAACCCGTTCCCGACGATGTCGATCTTCGACAACGTGGCGGCGGGCCTGCGGCTCAACGGCTCGTACAAGAAGAGCGAGCTGAACGCCATCGTCGAGAAGTCCCTCAAGGGCGCCAACCTCTGGAACGAGGTCAAGGACCGCCTGAACAAGCCAGGATCCGGCCTCTCCGGCGGCCAGCAGCAGCGCCTGTGCATCGCGCGGGCGATCGCGGTCGAGCCCCAGGTGCTCCTGATGGACGAGCCCTGCTCGGCCCTGGACCCGATCTCGACGCTCGCCATCGAGGACCTGATCGGCGAGCTGAAGGAGCGCTTCACGATCGTCATCGTGACGCACAACATGCAGCAGGCGGCCCGCGTCTCCGACCGTACGGCGTTCTTCAACCTCGCGGCGGTCGGCCAGCCCGGCAAGCTCGTCGAGATCGACGACACGGAGCGGATCTTCTCCAACCCGTCCGTGCAGGCCACCGAGGACTACATCTCGGGCCGTTTCGGCTAGGCCACGACCCGGGTATTTCCCCGACTCCTTGCGGTGCTGCATGGCGGTGCCACCGTAAGGGCAACAAAGAAAGGCCCGCCCCTGGCTCCCGGGGGCGGGCCTTTCCGTTGCAGCTTGCTTTTGCGGCCGGTTACAGGAACGCGAGATTCACGATCCAGAAACTGACGGCGGCCACAATTGCGGCCGCGGGCATGGTGATGAACCACCCCAGGATGATGTTCTTCGCGACGCCCCAGCGCACCGCGTTCACACGCTTGGTGGCGCCCACACCCATGATCGCGGAAGTGATCACGTGCGTGGTGGAGATCGGCGCGTGGAACATGAAAGCGGTGGTGAACATGATGCCCGCGCCGGTGGTCTCGGCGGCGAATCCCTGCGGCGGGTCAAGCTCGATGATCTTCCGGCCGAGCGTACGCATGATGCGCCAGCCACCCGCGTACGTACCGAGCGAGAGCATCAGCGCACAGGAGATCTTGACCCAGATCGGAATGGGCGCGTCGGCGCTCTGCACATCGGAGATGACCAGGGCCATCACGACGATGCCCATGGTCTTCTGCGCGTCCTGAAGGCCGTGTCCGAGCGCCATACCGGCCGCCGACACCGTCTGCGCGATACGGAATCCGCGCTTTGCCTTGTGCGGGTTGGACTTCCGGAACATCCACATGATCGCGCACATCACCAGATAACCGGCGACAAGGCCGACGACGGGCGAGATGAACATCGGAATGACGACCTTGTCGAGCACTCCGGACCAGATCACCCCGATCCCACCGGCGAGCGCGGCTCCGACCATTCCACCGAACAGTGCGTGCGAGGAGGAGGAGGGAAGCCCGAAGTACCAGGTGACGAGGTTCCAGACGATGGCGCCCACCAGGGCGGCAAAGAGGATCCACATTCCCTTGTTGCCATGGGGCGTCTCGATCAGACCCTTGCTGACCGTCTTGGCGACCCCGCTGCCCATGAAGGCACCGGCGAGGTTCATGACGGCGGCCATGGCGAGTGCCGCGCGTGGCGTCAGCGCACGGGTGGAGACAGAAGTGGCGATGGCATTCGCAGAGTCGTGAAAGCCATTCGTATACGTAAATCCGAGCGCGACGCCAATGGTCACGATCAAAGCAAAGGTGTCCATGGAGGGGCCTCAGGACTCCTTGACCGCGATGGTCTCCACCGTGTTCGCGACGTGCTCGAACGCGTCGGCCGCCTCTTCGAGCACGTCGACGATCTGCTTCAGCTTCAGCACCTCTATGGCGTCGTACTTGCCGTTGAAGAGCTGGGCGAGAAGCTTGCGGTGAATCTGGTCGGCCTGGTTCTCCAGACGATTGACCTCGATCCAGAACTCGGTGAGGTTGTCCATCGTCCGCAGATTCGGCATGGCCTCGGCCGTGAGCTCGGCGGCTCGCGACAGGACCTCGATCTGCTGCTCGACTCCCTTGGGGAGCTCCTCGACCTGGTAAAGAACGACCAGGTCGACGGCCTCCTCCATGAAGTCCATGATGTCGTCCAGGCACGACGCCAGCTTGTAGATGTCCTCGCGGTCGAAGGGCGTGATGAAGGAGGAGTTCAGCTGGTGGAAGATCGCGTGTGTCGCGTCATCTCCAGCGTGCTCCGCGGCCCGCATACGCTCTGCGATCTCGACTCGGGCGGAGGCGTCAGCCCCGAGCAGTTCCATCAGGAGCTTCGAGCCCGTGACAATGTTGTCCGCAGAAGCGGCGAACATGTCGTAGAAGCTCGTCTCCCTGGGGGTCAGACGAAAGCGCACGTGGGGTCCTCGGGGTGCTTTGGATTCGGTCAGGCTGATGCTAGGCGCATCATCCGGCCACGGCTAACCGGCCAGACCCCAGTGTCGCCCATCAGGCACAGTGATCAGCACGCCCCCCGAGCAATCGAGTATTCTATACCCACTAGGGGTATAGGAAGCCAGTTGAGCCAGTGGCTTTTCTATGACTGCCCAGAAGAGTGACTGTCCAAGCAGTCCGAGCAGGAGGACGCGATGACGACCACCGATGCGGCCGGTGTGGCCATGAACACCGAAGCGCCCTCCGAGCCCGGTCACGACCAGGGCGTCCACGGCTACCACAAGCAGAAGGACGAGCACCTCAAGCGCCTGCGGCGCATCGAGGGGCAGATCCGGGGCCTGCAGCGGATGGTCGAGGAAGACGTCTACTGCATCGACATACTCACCCAGGTCTCGGCGGGCACGAAGGCCCTCCAGTCCTTCGCCCTCCAGCTCCTGGAGGAGCACCTGCGCCACTGCGTGGCGGACGCGGCGGTCAAGGGCGGCGACGAGATCGACGCGAAGGTCGAGGAAGCCACCAAGGCGATCGCCCGCATGATGCGGACCTGAGGCTTCCGCACGATGCGGACGTGAGGCTCTCGCCGGGAGGCGACGGCGGGGCCCAGGCCCTCGCCCCCGGCACCGGGACTAGTCCCGGACATTGCCCAGCTGTTCCACGTCGGTGGCGACGTTCAGGACCTCGTCGATCCGGTCGGCACTCAACCGATCCTCGCCGGCGGTGCTCGCCGCGATGATGAGTTCGCCGCACAGCTCGATCTCGGCAAGGGCAACGTGGTCCTGAACAGTCGTACCGCGCACCAGAGCCACGTTCATCACCTCTTCCTGACCTTGCTTCCTGCCGGTAACGACTTCCTAGAGTAGGGATCGGCCTACACACCGCGCATGGCACGGACGGACCATTTCCACACCCCCGGGCGCGACTAGCCGGGCCCCTACTTCTCCGCGATCTTCCCCGCGAAGATGTCCTCGCTCGCGGGCAGCCGCACGTCCACCGGCACCCCGAAGTCGAACAGCAGCGTCGTCGACGCCACCTCCGCGTTCGCGACACTGAACTGCTGCCGCAGCTTGCGCAAGCGTCCCTGCTCATCGAGGTACGCGTCGAACGGCACCCCGCCCTTGCGGAACCCTTTCGCCGCCGCCCCCAGGGCCCGCCGCTGCCCCTCGGAAGCCGCCTTCGCGGCGCGCGGCAGGTCCGCGGTCCCGCGGTAGTGCCGCACCTTCACGCCCGCCACCGCCGTCTCACCGACGTACGAGGCCTTGCGCACGCCCCGCAGCAGCTCCGCCGCGGCGAGCGGGTCGGTGGCACCGCCGGTGACCAGGTTGCCGTCCGAGAGCGACGCCGTGTCGATCCGCACCCACTTGTCGGCGGGCACCCCGGCGCCCCGGTTCTTCATGTAGAGCGCGCCGCTGGCCATCAGCTCGGTGATGGGGCGATGCTCCTCGGCCCCGGCGGGATCCTTCGGAAGGACCACGACAAATCGCCCTACCTGCTGCCTGAAGTCGTACGAGCCGTGCCCACGGATGGTCACGCGGGTCCCGCCGCTGGCCATCTCCATGGACGTACGCGCCTTGGAACTCCCCGCGCGGACAAGGGCGTCGGCGGAGTCCCGCACCACGTCGACGGCGCCCTCGGAGGCGCTGCGCCCGTCGTCGGCCGCGGCTCCGCCCCCCGAACAGCCCGTGGCGACGGCCATGAGACCCACCGCCGCGGCCGTGACGACCGCTCCGCCCGTGCGCCTGTGCTGCTGACCCATCGCCGACTACCCCCAAGCCTTCCCGCGAGGTGCTGTAGCCCCCTGTCGTTCCGTGTAACGACCGGTACGTTGACCCGTAACGCGTAAGAGGGTTCACCCGGCGTGGGTACGGTGGTGACGTGGCCGAGGAGCAACAGGACGAACCCCACCGCACGACGACGGTCGAGCAGGGCCGCTTCTGCGCGGCCCGGTGCAGCTGCGGCTGGCGCGGGCCCGCGCGCAGAGCCCGCAGCAAGGCCCGCACGGACGCGGAATCCCACATGTCGGACACGTAGTCAGATCTCCCTAGTCCGGCAACTCCCCTTTCCGTTCACCGGAACCCAGGGGCCCCGCAGCCCGTCTCGTACTCCGGGAAGCAACGGGAGGCGGGTCATGGAGCGACGTACGTTCATCAGCACGACGGCGGCGGCAGCGGCGGCGTTCACGGCCGCGGGGTGCACCGGTTCCGGCGGAGGCGGTGGCGCCGGCGCCGGCGGCAGTGCCTCCAGGAGTACGACGGGAGGCCCGCGCTCCAGCACGCCCATCCGCACGTCGAGCGCGGCGGCGTCCGCCGCGGCGAACCTCACTGCCCTCGCCAAGGACCTGGACGGCACCCTGGTCAAGCCGGGCGAGGCGAAGTGGGCGGCGGCCCGTCAGCTCTACAACACGCGCTACGACAGCCTCAAGCCGACGGCGGTCGCGTACGTGGCGAACCCGGACGACATCCGCACGACCATGACCTACGCCCGCGCGCACCACGTCCCGGTCTCCATACGCAACGGCGGCCACTCCTACGGGGGTTGGTCGTCCGGCACGGGCCGCCTGATCATCGACGTGTCGAAACTGAACAAGACCCGCGCCAGTGGTTCGACGGCCACGGTCGGCGCGGGCGCGAAGCTGATCGACGTGTACCGCGCGCTCGCCGCGAAGGGCGTGACGATCCCGGCGGGCTCCTGCCCCACGGTCGGCGTCTCCGGCCTGACGCTGGGCGGCGGCCACGGAGTGGTCTCCCGGGCGTACGGCCTGACCTGCGACAGCCTCACGTCGGCCACGCTCGTCACGGCGGACGGCAAGCAGCTGACGGCGAGCAGGAGCGAGAACAAGGACCTGTTCTGGGCGCTGCGGGGCGCGGGCAACGGAAACTTCGGCGTGGTGACGGAACTGACCTTCCGCACCCACGCGGCCCCGCAGGGCGTCTCGGCGTACATGACCTGGCCCTGGTCGAAGGCGGCGGCGGTCATCAAGGCGTGGCAGGAGTGGGGCCCCGACCAGCCCGACGAGATCTGGTCGTCCGCGCACCTGGCGAACACGCCGGGCGGCACGCCCACGGTCTCGGTCGCCTGCTTCTCCCTCGGGACGTACGGGGAGCTCCAGAACGCGGTGGACCGCCTGGCCGACAAGATCGGCGCCCCGGCGCGCAGCGTCTCGCTCAAGCGGCGCTCGTACGAGGAGTCGATGGAGGTCTACGCGGGCTGCTCGTCCTTCTCGGCGGACGCCCAGTGCCACCTGCCGGGCGCGACGCCCGGCCGGAACCCGCAGGGCGTCCTGAACCGCGAGACGTACGCGGCAAGTTCGGACTTCTTCGACCGCTCGCTGTCGGCGGCGGGCATCCGCACACTCCTCTCCCAGGTGGTGAACGTGACGGGCGCGAGCGGGGGCAGCATCGCGCTGACGGCGCTCGGCGGCGCGATCAACCGGGTGGACCCGACGGCCACGGCCTTCGTGCACCGCCGCTCGCGGATGCTGGCGCAGTACATCGCGTCCTGGCGCCCCGGCACCTCGGGCAAGCCGGCCCAGGCATGGCTGAAAACGGCCCACGGAGCGATGACCCGATACGCGTCAGGGGCGGCGTACCAGAACTACGCGGACCCCACCCTGAGCAACTGGCGCGAGGCGTACTACGGTTCGGCGGCGACCCGCCTGAAGCAACTGAAGAAGCAGTACGACCCGAAGCGCTTCTTCGACTTCCCGCAGGCGCTGTAGGGCTCCAGCCCGGCCGGCGTTCGAGAACAGCCCGTCCGGCGTTTGAGGACGGACTCGGCGGAGCCGGTGATGACGGCGACCAAGGCCCCCGCGCCGGAGCGGGTTTTCGGGAAGGGGCGGGGTCGGGGACAGATCCGTACCCCATACGGCCGCCTCCGCAACCCGAACAGCTCCCCCGACACGCCCTCAGGTGGCCTACTCCCCGGAACCCGACTGCCCTAGACGCATGACCCCCCGAATAGCGAAGACCGCCGCGGCCACCGCCGCCCTCCTGGCCCTGGCCACCCCCGCGGCCCACGCCGCCACCGAAGCCGAGCACCCGGCCGCGGGCCCCCTCACCGCCGCCTCCGCAGGAGTGACCGCGGCAGCGGCAGGCACAGGCTGGTGGCTACTGAAGCGCCGCCAGGCGGAGGATGAGGCGGAGGCGGACGGAGCGGCGGCCGAAGACCCGCCCGCTACGCCGCAAGGTCCCGTCGATCCGGCCCGGAAGCAGCCCGCCGAGGCAACTCCGCCACAGCCTCCCCCGGCTTCGCCCACACCAGCCACCCACCCCGCCCCGACCGCCCGACAGCCTTCGCCACAGGCGTGATCGCAGCCATCGCCAGCGGCGAAAGCAGCAGGGCGACAGCCGTCCCGAGCGCGAATCCGCCCACGACGTCCGTCGGATAGTGCACGCCCATGAACACCCGGCAGAAGCCTTCGAGCAAGGCGAGGCAGATGCCGACAAGGCCGAACTTCCGGTTGGCCACGAAAAGCCCGACACCCAGAGCCATCGCGAGCGTCGCGTGATCGCTCACGAAGGAGAAGTCGGTCTTTCCGTGTACGAGGAGATCCAGGCCGTCATGGTCCTTGAAAGGGCGACGACGCTCGACAAATCCACGGATCGGCACATTCACCAGGACAGCGATCCCGGCCGCCAACGGCGCCCAGACAACAGCGGCGACGGAGGAAGCCGCGTCATCGAGCGCTCCCCGCTTTCGCTGTCCCCACCAACACCAGAGGACGAGCAGAACAAGAGCGAGCAGCAGTCCGTACTCGCCGACGAATGCCACCGACTTTGCCAGCCAGTCCGGCGAATCCTCAGCCAGGCCGTTGATGTCGTAGAGCAGGCTGACGTCGGGGTTCGACCCGGTTGTATCGAGTCCAGCCATGGTGCTGGGGCCCCTTGTCTCCTCGCTTCGGACGCACCTTGCCGTGCGCCCTTCCATCAACCCCCGTGTTTCAGTGCCGCTTGCTGCGTGGTCAATGCCGCTCGCTACTGGGTGGTCGCGCTCTTCAGTCAAGGGAACGCGCAGTCCCCTTCACTACGTTCCACTCTCCACCGAATGATCACGCAGACGTTATCGAAGAGAGACTCATCGCCGCAGCTCAGAGAAGTGTACTGACGGAGAGTTCAAGCCACATCACCCCCGCGCACACACTCCGCGAAGGCCTCCCGCAGCCCCCCTCAGGCGGCCGACAACTTGTCGGGCACGGCATTCGCCCCGTCCTCGGTGACGCGGGTCGCGCCAAAATAATCCGGCGTATCGATCGGGTCGAACCGGATCACCGCACCGGCCCGGGGGGCGTTGATCATGTAGCCGCCGCCCACGTAAATCCCCACATGCCGGATGGCGCGGGAATTGGTGAGGTCGTCCGAGAAGAACACCAGGTCGCCCGGGAGCAGTTCGTCCCGTTTCGGATGTGGTCCCGCGTTGTATTGGTCGTTCGCGACGCGCGGCAGATCGATATCCACGCTGCGGTAGGCGGCGAGAGTAAGGCCGGAACAGTCGAAGCGTCCGCCTTGCTCGGCGGTGCCGTTTCCGCCCCACAGATACAGCGTGCCGAGCTTCTTCTGCGCGTAGTAGATGGCCCCTGCCGCCTGCTGCGAGGGCTGCACCCTGCCGGTGGGCCTGGCGAAGCTCTTCTCCAGGTCCGTGATGGTCTTCACGTAATTCTGCGTCTCGCTGTACGGGGGTACGCCGCCGTACTTGATGACCGCGTAGGCGCCCGCGTTGTACGCGGCGAGCATGTTCTTCGTCGGACTCCCCGGGGCGTCCTTCACATAACTCGCGAGTTTGCAGTCGTACGAGGCGGCGGACGGGATGGCGTCCTGCGGGTCCCACACGTCGCGGTCCCCGTCACCGTCACCGTCGACCCCGTGCGTGGCCCAGGTCCCCGGAATGAATTGCGCTATTCCTTGGGCTTTGGCCGGACTCTTGGCGTTCGGATTGAACCCGCTCTCCTGATAAAGCTGAGCGGCGAGCAGCGCGGGATTGATCGCCTTGCACAGATTGCCCCACTTCTGCACGAGGGGCTGATAGGTACTGGGAACGGCCCCCTTCGCGAGCCCCACGTTCCCCTGCCCGCCCCCGTTGGCGATGCTTCCGGCAGCCATGTACGTCCCCACGACGAGCAGGGCGATGAAGCTCATCGCCCCACTGATGCCGACGGCCGCGACCAGCCACGTCTTACGCACCGTCAACCACCCCTCACCGCGCGGGAGTCCACCGCAGATCAGTGTAGAGGCGACACCTGTACCTGCGGGGGATCACCGCCGACCTCGGCCCAGAGCAGTTTCCCGCTGCCACCGGAGCCGAGGAGATAGCCGCCCCAGGCATCGGCGCAGGCCTGCACGGAGGGTGGCGCGGGCGATGCCGGGGGCGCGGGGGTCGTGCGGGAGGGTGAGGGTGTAGCTCCAGGGCGGGGATACGGTTGTGGGCAGCATGGAAGTCTCCGTTCGGGGTGGGGAGTTGCCGGGTTCGTGCGCGTGTCCGGTGGCGGTGCCGCGGCGACCCGGACGTGGCACGGGCCCAGCTTCAGCACCTTCTTGCCGTGGGCGAGCACCAGCACGTGACCATTCACGTGATGCCGTTCGGCGCCGGGCCCTACCCCGGCTCCGGACCATCCGTGTACTACGTCAACGGTGCAGTGCCCACGCTGGACACCGCGCAGCTGGACCAGTCGCACGGCCCCGTGTTCATCGACTCCGAGGCGCAACTGGCGCAGTACCGACTACTGCTCGACCGGCTGAAAGCCACAGCCCTCGGCACCGAAGAGTCGCGGGACCTCATCCACAACCTCGCCCGCCCCCGCCCCCGCAGAAAGGACCGCCCCATGCCCGAAGCCATCCCCCCGAACCTCGACTGGATCCGCGCCGCCCCCGAGGGCGAGGAAGGCCCAGGCCCCTGGATCGAAATCGCGTACGGCGAGGACGACGCCGTCTACCTACGGGAAACCAGCGACCCCGAGAACGTCGTGACCACGACCCAGGCCAAGTGGGACGCCTTCGTACTCGGCGTACAGGCAGGCGAGTTCGACCACTTCGTGGAGGGCGTCGAGTAGCGGGACACAGCCGGAACGAGAGCCTCCACCGTCCCACCTCACCATCCCAAGCAAGGCACGTCCTCGCAGGTCAGACCCATAAATCCATTCCAGCGTCCCGGATGCCCCGACGCTCCTTGCCCCCGCAGGACCCCGCCCCCTTAGCTGTGATCGCCACTGAACAGCAGCACCACTCCGGGGGATCCCATGAAGCACACCCGCAAGGCCGTCGCCGCAGTCGTCGGACTCGTCGCCGCCCTCTCGCTCACCGCCTGCAACGGCGACGACACCGGGGTGGCGGACAGCAAGACCACCGCGCCCGCAACGTCAGCGGACAAGGGCGGCGAAGGGACCTCCGGCGGCGACGGATCCACCCAGGGCACAGCCGCAGGCACCGGCGACAACGACACCGCCAACGGCAAGACCGGCATCTGCCGCACCGACGAGCTCGAAGTGAGCGCCACGGACAACACCACCGACAAGACGGAAGGCATCGTCACCGTCGTCTTCAAGAACGGCGGCGGCCGCGACTGCACCGTCAAGGGCTACGCCGGAGTGGACCTGACGGCGTCCACGGGCGACACCCTCTCTGTGGACCGCAACGGCGAGTCGCCCATGCCCGGGGTCCTGAAGGACGGCGAGTCCGCGGCCTTCAACATCACGTTCCCGTACAACAACACGGGCGGCTCCGGCGTCCGCATCACCAGCCTCGTCGTCACACCCCCCAACGAGACCAAGCACGTCACCGTCGACTGGCCCGCGGGCACGCTCCCGGCCTCGGACGGCGAGGGCGCGACCAAGCTGGAGATCAGCCCGGTCGGCAAGGTCAGCGACTCCCCGGCGGGCTGACCCACTGACCCCACTGGCCGACCACGCACGTGCGGGCCGCCGGATCGCTCCGGCGGCCCGCACAGGCTGAGGTGACGTCAGCAGGGCTGGACGTAGTAGGTGGAGCCGGGGCTGTTGACCTTGCCCTTGCTGTAGGCCCCGCCGGTCTTCTGGATCGTCCTCTTGTCCTTGTCCTTGAACCTCGCGACGGTGCCGTCGGTCTGGTTGTTGATGTAGGACGTCGGGTGGAACTTCGTCCACGGACCGTGGTTGATGCAGGAGTAGTACGGCTGGGCCCAGTAGTACTTCTTGACTCCGTCCACCCACTTGTAGCCGTGCACGCAGATCGCGCCGTAGTTGCACTGATAGGCGGCAGCTGACGCCTCCGCAGACGTCTGCGTCGGCGCCGTCGCCTGTGCCGACGCCGTGGCGCCGCCCACGGCCAGAACCGCGGCGCAGGCGACGGCCGCCCCCGCGAGGCGTCGCGTGATTCCACTGGTCCCGACGCTTTCCATGCTTTCGATCTTCATGTCTCCCCCGTGCTGTAGCTGTCTCTGTAGCTGTCTCTGTCTCTGTCTCTGTCTCTGTCTCTGGGATGGCGCATCGGCGGTGGTCTCGTGGTCTCGTGGTCTCCCGCCGTGCACACGTCAGTCTGCCCGGACTGTCCCGATACGGGCCACACCGTTCGGCAGAGCCCGAAACGGGCAGCTCAGGGTTGTTCCACCCACCCGAACAGGCGTCACACACGCCACGGTTCAGTTCCGCAGCCCCCCGAACAGCAGCGCCCTGCCCAGCGGGGTGAGGGTGTGCAGCACCGTGCTGCCGTCGCGAACGCTGCAGACCAGCTGGGCCTCCCGCAGCGCACGCACGTGGGCGCTGGCGCTCGCGGGGGCGACGGCAAGGCGCCGGGCGACCTCGCCGGTGGTCGCCGCTTCTTCGAGAACGGCGAGCACCCGCCCCCGCGTACACCCCAGGAGACGGCCGAGCGCCCTGGCATGCGCGGCGCCGCACCGCTGGTCCTTAGGCCGAGGCTCACTGCGATTGACCGGGTAGACGAGCACCGGCGGCAGCCCGGGGTCGGCCAGCGCCACCGGAGTGCGCCAGCAGAAGTACGACGGCACGAGACGCAGGCCACGGCCGGCGAGGTGGAGGTCGTACTCACGCGGATAGGCGGCCCGCAGTACCGGAGGCTCCCACACCATCGTCGGCCGCATCGAGTCGAGAAGTGCCCCGACACCTCCATCGCGCAGAGCCCGTGCGCGCAGCCCGCGGTCGGCGTCCACGTCGGAACCGACCCTTGTCCAGTCCGGCTGCACGATCGCGCCGTGCACGCCCCGCAGTGCCCCCGCCACCTCGTCGAGCCGAACCCGGTCACCGTTCGCGAGCGACCGGGTCCAGTCACCGAAGCCCCGTTTCACGGGCGACACCGCGACGGTGCGCACCACCTCGTCGCGGACCCGCGCGGCATCCGTGCCTCGCACGACGTCCAGGGCGGCCGACAGCCCCAGCGCACCCTCCGGCGGGGTGAGGAAGTCGGGAAAGTACGACGCGGCCGGTGCGACCCCGAACAACAGGCGGGCGGCGCGCGCGTTCTCGCTCTCGGTCAGTGCGGCACGGGCACGCTCGCGCCAGGCGGCGAAGGCGGTCGCACCGCGGCCCGGTCCGACCAGGCGGTGCAGGGCCATCACCGTCTCCCAGAGCGGGTCAAAGACCCTGGCCACCTGGACGCGGGCAAGGTCGGCGTCGGTGAAGTGGATACGCAGCATCAATCCCCCGTTGGTGCTCCCCCGTGGCACCGACGCGGAGTCCCCCCGGACCGCTGCGCCGGGACCTTCTTGCGGGCAACACCATGACGACACCGGAACGCCACGTCAACGAGATGGCCGATTGGCCGGAAGCGCGTGTCGCCGGTCACGGGCGCCCGGGACGGCGCCCATGACCGGCGTACGCACCCCGGGCTCAAGCGGCCCGAGGCAGCACCACCTTGAATCCGAAGCCGTACGTGCCGAGTGCGTCCCCCACCCCCATGAACAGCAGCGCGGCGTGTTCCTGCCCCCGCGCGGTCCCGATGCCGCCCAGATCCAGCTGGGCGGCATCGGGCCATCCCAGATCACTGAGCAGCCGCCGCGTCGTCCGCTTGGCGGCGGCGTCGTCACCGGAGAGGAAGACCATGCCGGGCTCCTCCAAACTCCCGGGACTCGTCATCACCACCGAATCCATGGTGACGAGCGTCTTGACCACCGGCGTCTCGGGAAACGCGGCCTGAATCTCCTCACTGAGGCTGTAGTTGGGATGAGAGAGCTCCATGCTCTCCGTGAACCCGACCCCGACATCGACGAGCACCTTCCCCGCCAGAGCAGCCGAGCCGATCCCCGTCAGCAGCCCCACCGACTCCGTACCGGGCGTGGCGTTGACCAGCACCTCCCCGTGCACGGCGGCCTCGTCAAGCGAGACGACGGTGAACGACTGCAACTCCTCCTTGTCCCCTCGCTCTTTCGGGGTACGTGATCCCAGCACGACGTCATGTCCCGCGGCTGCCCAGCCGGTGGCCAGCGCACGGGCGACATTTCCGGTTCCCAGCAATCCGATTCGCATGATCATGACGCTAACTGGCCTTGCGGGAAAGGGAATCGGACCTCAGCCCTACCCCGCATGGGCCGGTCGGCGTACCCCTGAAGCCCGAGGCCCGGACATGGTTCCGCGCGAGATGCGATTCACGCCACGCTTTGCCCGGTACATGCAGTTTCGCGCACCTATGACGCAAACTTCGCACTAGCGAAACTGCATACCCCCTAGATAGCGTCGGTTGACTCAGGACACCTCGCCCACCGGGATTCAAGGGCCCTGGCGCGCACTGCTGCAGAGACGACCCCAGGGGGTAGGAATGGCCGAGAAGCTGAGAGTCGACGCCGTCGAACTCGAAGGGTTCATGAAGCTGCTCGACGGATCAGTCACGTCCTTGAAGGGGCTGCGAAGTGCCCTGTCCGGAGCGACCGTCGGCGGGCTTGGGACGGATGAGCTCGACAAGGCGTGCGAGGAGTTCCAGGGGGACTGGAAGTACGGCGCGGAGCAGATCGGTGAGCAGACCGAAGAGCTCAGCAAAATCATCGAGCAGAACAAGAACGCCTTCATGGAGGTCGAAGCCGCACTCGCGAAGGCGATGAACAAGGCGGGCAAGACCAAGGACGACATTGTTGAGGTGCCGAAGTGACGAGCGCCTCCACCTATCCGGATCTTGGCTTCGACCCGACCCCTGGGGACTGCGACACCGTAAAGGCGCTCCATAAGAAGCTGGGCAACTGCGTCACCATCCTCCGCGACACCCGCAAGGTCGTCACCAAGCTGATGGACGGCAGCTACTGGGAGGGCGACTCAGCCGTAGCCTTTCGCGAAACCATCGAAGAAGGGCCGCTGACCCTCAACCTGAAGAACGCCGCCCGCTCCATCGAGAAGGCCGCCAAGCAGCTGGAGCGCTGGGAAGGCGACCTGGACGACTTCCAGCGCCGGGCAAGGGATCTGAACGGTAAGGCCAAGGACGCCAGGGAAGCCTTGAAGGCCGCGAAGGGACACGCGGGGACCGCCGGTGATGATCCCGACCTGGACAAGAAGGGCAAGAAGCAGGAGGACGCGAAGAAGGCGCAGAAGCTCGCGGACGGCAAGGTCGAGGAAGCGCAGGCGGAACTCGACCGGATTCTGGGCAGGGCACGGAGCCTGGAGAGCGAGCACAGCGAGAGGTCCAAGTACCGCGCGGAGAAGATCCGTGACGCGACGGACAAATTGGCTCCGCATGAGCCTGGTTGGCTCGAAGATACCTTTGCCTGGATCAAAGACAACCTTCCGAACATTCTCAGCGCCATTGCCGGGGTCCTCGCGCTGGCAGCGATCCTGGCTACTGGCCCTCTGGGCCTTGGGGTAGCAGCCGCGCTGATGTTGGCGGCATCAGCCACGAGCCTTGCGGCGCTTGGCACCCGAATGTCGGATCCGGCTGTCTGGGAGTCGCTGAAGGACGGCTTCACCAAGGGCGAATTCGACGCTGACTTCTTCAGTAACGTGGTTTCGCTCGGAGCCGACGCCGCGGGAGTGGTGCCGGGCCTCGGTGCCGCCATCAAAGGCGGACGTTCTGCCACCCAGGCAGTGCGTGCCGGAGCCGGGGCCATGGGTCTCGAACAGAAAATTGCCGCCTACGGTACGCAGACCTTGGATGCGGGCAAGGACGCCGCGCAACTGGGAAACCCTCTGATCAACTGGGTGGTCAGCAGTGAAACAGCAGCCGACAACGTAGCTGTCACATCGGGTGCTTTGGGCCTCGCGACGTCTGGCTACGGGTTCTTCGACGACGAAGACAACAGCAGGTCCGAGGCGTCGACCAAGGTCGACGGCGGACGTCTCTTGCTCGACTTGCCAGGGATCCCCGCACTCGTGGGCTTCGCCTTCTCTTAACCGTTCCGCTGCAGAAAGAAATGCCGAAATGAACCCTGCTGACTACCCCACTGCGTGGCAGCATCCGCCAACGCGACGTGCGTGGATCTTGCTCATGGTCAAGAACGTGGCCGGACTCATCGGCTGGATCGGCGGCTGGATCGCACTCATCGTGCTTCCTTTCGACCGGAGCTGGATGCTGTGGATCTTTATTGCTTACTCTGCCTACGGAGCCTGGCGACTGTTCGCCCAAGTATTTGGATATTTCCCCATCGCCATGCGCAAACTCCGCATCCTGCGTACATATCCATGGCAGGTGCTACGGGGCGTTCCGCACGGCCTGGACATCTATCCGGACGTTGTGGGCGATCAGTACGGATGGTTCGAGTTCCCCAACCCCGCAGACCGACAGCAGCTACTCCCCCTCGTCGTCTCCAACCACCTCCGCGTCGGCTGGTGGCACCGCAGGATGGCGCCCCGCGCCAAGCCGCAGTTGAAGGCCCGGATCGAGACGATCTGGTTCGCCGGTGACCCTCGCATGCTCGGCATCGTCGCCGCACCTTCGCCGAACGGCCAAACGCCTGGCCACTTCAAAATCGTCCGTCAGCGTCTGGCGAGGGCAGACCAAGCCCTCACCACGGAGTGGGGCGCCACGGCCGAAGACGTAAAACGCGGTCGTCGCGCAGGTTTCGCCCCGTACGTTGATCCGCGCAAGCTGAAGGCGAAATCCCTGTGACCGCCCCCAAGTTCATTCTCGATGAGTCGGCCCACAATCCCGAGGCCGACCTCTGGTTCGCCGAACCCGCAGGCTTCACCAAAATCCCCGTCCACGCACTGTTGAATCCGCCCGACTCCCCCGGCGCCCACGCGTTGCGCCATGCCATCGCACCGATCCTGGACTCCTTCGGGGACGACCTCGCGCGCCAGCAGTTCCTGATCCAGCTCGCGCGAGGTCAGCAATTGCTGGCCGCCCTCGCCGAAGCCGGCACCACGCGCTGCTCCATCGGCGTACACCGCGACGACGTATCCACCAGCAACACCGCCGAGGAGAACGGCGGGCTACTGCTCTCCCTCCTCACCCTCTCCTGGCGAGACATCGCCCCCGCCGCCCCCGCCATCACCGCCGCCCGAGCCGTCGCAGGCGCCGAGGGGCACACGCACGTCGAGTACCTCGAACTCCCCTGTGGCCCGGCCTCGTTCAGTGAACTCGTGCGCACCCCGAACGCCGACTCCGGCCTCCCCCAGGACCCGATCCTCCAGGTCTTCGCCCACCTCCCGCACCCGGACGGCAAGCGCCTCGTGGTGCTCACGCTGGGCACCACCGCCGTGAGCCGGCGGGCCGAGTACCGCAGCTTGGTTCATCAGATCGCCGAGAACGTCAGCTTCGAGAACCCTCTGCTCGAGGCCGAAGCGATCATCAAGGCCGGCGAGCGCAGCTAGCTCCCCGGAGCCGCAGCCGCAGCCGCAGCCGAAACCGGAATACCGACAGCGGCCGGGCTGAAGATCTTGCCCAGGTGGTAATCGAGCGTGCCGCGTACGTCGTCCAGGGTGCGCCGCTCGTGGAGTACGTCCCCGCCCAGGCCGACCGCCGCCGCCACCAGCAGGTCCGCCTCGCGCTGGGCGTCCAGGCCCGGAGCCGTCTGACCGCTCTCCTGGGCCGTCGCGATGAAGCCCGCCACGAGCTCCTCCAGGGGATGCTCGGCGCTCAGGAAGACCGCCGCGATGGCGGGGTCGGTGAGGCTGCGGGCGTAGTACGCGGAGAACACCCGCAGCGCCATGGCCCGTTGGGTGTCCAGTGGCAGGAACTCGTCCAGCATCGAGCTCAGGACGCCCCGCAGATTCTCCGGGTCGTAGTGGACGCGGGTCCTCGCCAGGCGTTCGTTCTCGCGGTGGAGCAGGTGCAGGGCGGCGACCAGGAGCTGGTGTTTGCTGCCGAAGTGGTACTGGACCACCCTCAGCGACACCCCCGCCTCCGCCGCGATCTCCCGCATGCTCGCCGCGTCCAGGCCCCGCTCGGCGGCGATGCGCCACACCGCCCCGGCGATCTGGCGGCGCCTGCGCGACCGGGCGTCGGACGCGGGCGCGGGGCGCTCGGGCGCCGGGACCGGCGGGCGCTTGCGCTGCCGGTAGGCCCTCGCCTGGCAGCTGCGGGAGCAGTAGAGAGCAGGGCGGCCCCGCTTGCCCGCCGCGCTGATTCCGGCACGGCAGACCGTGCATCGGGCCTTCTTTTCGTCACGCACGACTCCCACTATAGGCCCTGGAATGTGTGACGTATTGCAGAGAAACTCCTTATGATTGAAGGGAATTGAGGAACCAAGCTGATACGTTCGTAACGTGAAGTACGACATCTCGCAGATCCTCGGCGCAGTCCTCATGTGTTTCTCGGCCCAAGGCCTCATCCGACTGCTCATCGACCACGACTACACCGGCTTCCTCGGCTGGCTCCCCGGCGGCTTCGCGGCCCTCCTGACCGCCTACGGCCTCGCTGCCACCGCCGGGCTGCTGCTGACCGGCTGGGGGCACACCCGGGCGAAGGCGCTCGGCCGCCGTGACTGAAGGGCCCACCAAGAGCTGCACGTGCTGTTGACGCGTGTCCAACTTTCCCCGATCGTTGGGGAATTGAGCGCTTATCAAAGCGCTGTGTTGTGACGGCTGGGGGGAGCCGAACATGCAACCTGGGGACGAGCACGCCACGCCTGGCCAGGGGCCCAGCGACGCGGTGCCTGGCGGCGGCCACTTCGGACCGCCGCCCCCAATGGCACCGCCGCCCCCGACGTCGCCCCCGCCGTCCGCATCACCCGCTCCCCCCACGCCCTCCGTGCCGCCCCAGGCCTCCGCGCCAGACCCCGCATGGCCGCCGCCACCACCGCCTCCGCCCCCGCCTCCCGCAGCCCCGCCCGCCTACGGCCCGCCCGCAGCCCCTCCCGGCCCCCCACCCGCCCCCGACGCCCTGCGCGCCCTCTCCGCCGGGCTCCTCAATCTCACCGGGCTCGGCCTCGGCTATGTCCTGCTCAGGCGCTGGCTCCTTGCCGCTCTCTGCTGGGTCGCGACCGCCGCGCTCCTCTTCGTGGCCTTTCCCGCCGAAGTCGACGGTGTCCCCGGTGGCGTACTCGTCGGGTTCGTCGCCTTTCTCGTCCTCGCCGCGGCCGACGGGGCCCGCCGCGCGCTGCGCACCCACCAGAGCTGGCCGCTGCGCGCGCCCCTCGCCGTCGGGCTCGGGATCGTGCTGCTCGCCGTCCCGGCCGGTGGCGTCATCGCGTACGACGCCGCGCGTGACGACGCCGTCGAGGAGATGCTGCTCGACCGGCTCGACAAGGCCGACCGGATCGTCACGGCCGCCGACGGCCGCTCCTTCGACGCGGCCGAGGACGACTACCGCTCCGCCCTCGACATCTACCGCGACCTCGGCGACGACCACCCCGGCTCGAAGGCCGCCAAGCGCGTCCCGGCCAGCCTCGCCACGTACTACAAGTCCGTCGCCGCCCCTTACGACGACCGTAAGTACTGCGACGCCCTCGAACCCCTGAAGTACCTGCGCACCCTCCCCGGCTCCCTCGGCAAGGACCGCGTCGGCTCCCTCGCCACCTGGCCCGACGAACGCCTCGCCACCTCCCTCTACGAATGCGGCAGCCAGAGCCTGGGCACGGCGGCCGGCGGCAGCGAATTCGGCGAGCTCCTGCGGACGTTCCCCGACTCCGACCAGGCAGGGAAGGTCGAGCCCGCCATCCGCGAGGCCATCGACACACGCTCCTCGGACCTGAAGGGCTCCGACCCCTGCAAGGCCACCGACGAGCTCCGCACCATCGGCTCCACCGCCAAGGCGCTCCCCGACGACGCGGGCGGCGGCCTCTCCGGCGACGCCGCGAGCGCGGTGGAGTCCGGGTCGTACGCGTGCGGGGTGGACGAGTTCAAGGACGGCAAGTTCGCCGACTCCGCCAAGACGCTCAACGACTTCACCGGGACCTACAAGAGCAACGGCAAGCGCGAGCGCGCCAAGGACATCGCCATCGCCGCCGAGATCGCCGCGGCCCGCCCGTCGGCCGGCAGCAGCCTGCCCCCGGCCAAGTCACCCGGCGGCGCGAAGCTCACGTACGTCATCGAGAACGGCGGCCCCGGCCCCCTCGAAGTCCTGTACACCGGCCCCACCACCGGCAGCATCAAGCTCTCCCCGTGCGGCGGCTGCAAGACGTACACCACCAAGGCCCAGGGCAAGAAGGCCTGCCTGGCGGGCAAGGGCCACCCCCAGAAGACGCTCAGCCTGCCCCCGGGCGACTACCACTTCCTCTACAAGCGCGACGCCAGCAGCGTGGGAGGCGTCCGCAACAACACCGAGGGCAGCAAGGTCCAGCCCGGCTACCGCTACACCGACTGCTCGTACGTCGTGACGGGCGGCGGTCTCGGCGACCTGGACGGCCTCGACGGCCTGGATGGCTTGGACGGCCTGGATGGGCTGGACGGCTCGGATGGCCTCGACGGGCGTACATGACCCATGATGTGAGTCTCCGTCACCGGACCAGGTCAGAATGAGACCTGGTCAGAGGGCTCGCCGGGCCGTCATTGCCCGGCGTCACTCACCGTGATACACAGAGTGACCATACGTTTCAGCCAACGAATGACGCCAAGTCGACATGCACTGGCCCATTTGTCGGCGAGAATGAGCTGTCCTCTGTACTGCGGTAGGCAGAGGTGACGGAACAACCCACTAGGGGCGGTGAGTTACACATGCTTATGGCAGCCGAAAAAGGCGACATCACCACCATCATCGGCGGGATCGCCCCCGACTGGGGCCCCTTCGGGAGCCTGGGCAACGAGGCACGGGTGATGATCGAGGTCGTGATGGCGATCGCCATCCTCCTCTGTCTCGGCATCGCGATCTGGGGCGCGGCGAAGCAGCGCATCGGCGCGACGGCGCTGCGCGACACCTTCAGCGCGGAGCAGGGCAAGGGCCTGATCATCGCGGGCCTGACCGGCGTCTTCATCATCGGATCGCTCGGCACGGTCTTCACCATCGTGTACGGCATGGCGGTCTAGCGCGCCTCTCCCCCACGTCCCCGTCCCCCCACCCCCTGACCCCCTCCGACCCACCCATCCGTCGTGCCCACCGGCTGAGGTTGCAACTCCCTGATGTCGAGTCACCACACCGCGCCCGCGCGGGAACCAGCACGGCTACCGTCGTACGTGGCGGTTCACCGAGAGGTTGAGGGGGCGTACGCGGCATGAGTCTCGGCGACGAGCGGAACGACGGCCCCTACGGCGGCTCGGGCGAGACCCGGACGCGGCTCCCCGAGGGCGAGGGGGGCGGCGGTGACGGGTACGGAGGACCGCGCAGATCCGGCCGTTCTTCGTCACGGAGCCTCGTGACGGTGGTCGGTGTGGTGGTGCTCCTCATCGCAGCCATCGCCTTCGCGAACCGGGGCGACGGCGAGGGATCCTCCTCCGGAGGGGGAGGCGGTGACGGCAAGAAGGCGGGGGCGGATCCCACGGCCCCCACCGGGGAGCGGCCTGTCGACGGCAAGACGTCGGGGATTCCTTCGGGGTTCGCGAAGAGCGAGCAGGGTGCGCAGTCCGCTGCCGCGAACTATGCGGTGGCGCTGGGCTCGGCGGACATGTTCAACAAGCCCCGGCGTGACAGCGTCCTCCAGGCCGTCATGGCACCGTCGAGCGTGAACGCTTTCAAGACACAGCTCGACAAGGCGTACAGCCCTGACTTCTTCAAGAACGTCGGCCTGAAGCAGGATGGTTCGACCCCGAACGGCTATCAGTTCGTCTCGCGCACGAGTCCGGTCGGCACCAAGGTCACCAACTACGCCGGTCAGAAGGCAACGGTGGAGGTCTGGTGCAGCGGTCTGCTCGGCCTTGCCGGGGAGCAGTCGACCAAGCCGGTGACCAACAGCTGGTTCACCATCACCATGAAGCTGACGTGGGTCGGGGGCGACTGGAAGGCCGCCACACACTCCCAGAAGGACGGCCCCGCCCCTGTCCCGGGCGACGACCGCGCGTCCGGATCCGATGAGATCGCGAAGGCCGTCGAAGGGTACGGAGGGTTTACGTATGCCCGCTAACCGTCACGTACTCAAGCTCGCAGCGGCTGTCACCGCCGTGCAGACCGCAGCGGTCCTCGGCGCAACACGAGCGTTCGCCGCGCCGGAGCCCAAGGACGATCCCTGCGATCTCATCCACGGCCCTGCCAAGGAGTACTGCGAAAAGGGCCAAGGCGGCAGCGACGGCGGCAGCGGCAAATACCCCACAGACGCCCCCATCGACTCCACCGCCGACCCCCTCTCCTCCCTGGCAAAGGGCTGCGCGGAAGCCGCCTCCTGGACCGTCGACAAACTCTCCGAAGCCGTGAAGAAGACCGCCGAGGTCGACTTCACCAACCCCAGCTTCCTCAAGCAGTACGCGGTCGTCTTCGCCGCGTCGACCATCCTGACCCTGCTCCTGTGGCTCCTCGCGGTGGCCAAGCGCGCGGTGCGAGGCGTCCCCCTCACCACCGCGCTCTCCGAAGCCATCGGGTTCCTGTGGCTGACGGTCCTCGCCTCCGCCTTCACGCCGCTGATCCTCTATACGGTCGTCTCGGCGGCCGACGGGGTCACGGACGTCATCGCGAAGGCGACCGGCGGCCAGACCGACACGTTCTTCGGGACGTTCTCGGCCGCCCTGAAGAAGGGCGAGGACATCGGCGGCGGGCCGATCATGCTCATCGTCGTCTCGCTCGTGTCGATCCTCGCGGCCGGCATCCTCTGGCTGGAGCTCGTCATCCGGGCCGCCCTGCTGTACGTGGGCGCACTGCTCGGCACCGTCGTGTACGCGGGTCTCGTCGACAAGCACCTGTGGACGCACGTGCGCCGCTGGGCCGGGATCATGATCGCGGTGATCCTGGTGAAACCCATCATCGTCATCGTGCTCGGCCTGGCCGGAGCGCTCTCCGCGGGTGACGGGCCCGACTCCTTCTCGGCGGTCGTCTCCGGGCTCTCGATCATCCTGCTCGCCATCTTCGCGAGCGCCATGATCTACCGCTTCGTGCCCGGCTTCGGCGACGAGATCGCCGGCTCCCGGAACAACCGCATCTCGCAGGGCGCCGAGAACCGCGCGGCGGCCGTCATCACCTCCCCCGCGTCCCTCGTCTCCCAGGGCATCAAGACCCACAGCTCCCGTGGAGGCGGAGGAGGCGGCGGCAGCAGCCAGCCGCGCCCCGCCAACCCCGCGAGCGGCGGCGTGGCCGCCCACAGCAGCCGCCCCAGCGGAGGCGGCGGCTCATCGAACGGCGGCGGATCCGTCCCCTCCGCCGCGCCCCCGCCCCGGGGCAGCGCCACCAGCACTCCGCACGCACGCAACCGCGGCGCGGGCGGGGCAGGAAACGGCTCCACTGGAAGTACCAACCGCACGGGAGGTGAAGGGCGTTGACGACTCAGTCCCACGTGTCGCAACCGATCGCGCCCCGCCGCACATATCTGATCGGCCGCGCGCGGCCGAACGCGATCGTCGGCAAGAACCGGGAGACCGGCGAGATCGCGATGATCATCGTGGGGGCCTTCCTCGGGATGATGTGCGGGCTCCTCGTCCCTGTCCTCTCTCTGCGCATCGTGCTGCTCATGGGCTTCCCGATGCTGGCGATCGCCGCGGTCTACGTCCCCTACAAGGGCCGCACGTTCTACAAGTGGTTCGAGATCAACCGCAGCTACAAGCGCTCCCTCAAGCGCGGCACCGCCTACCGCTCCACCGTCCCCGAGGCGGGCATCCACCTCGACGGCCGCGAGATCGAGGTCGGGCCGCCGCCGGGCATCGGCCGGATCAACTGGCTCGCCGCCCCCTTCGGCCCCGACGAGATCGCCGTGCTGCTGCACGCCGACCGGCGGACCGTCACCGCCGCCATCGAGATCGAGGGCCCCGGCGTCGGTCTGCGCGACTCCGAGGACCAGGAGGCGCTGGTCGACCGGTTCGGCACGCTGCTCAAGCACGTCGCCAACGGCGACGGCTTCGTGACGCGCCTCCAGATGCTCGCGCGCACGCTCCCCGCCGACCCGGACGCCCACGCCAAGGACGTCAGCGTGCGGGGCGACGACCGGGCACTGCCCTGGCTGCAGCAGTCGTACGAACAGCTCCAGTCCATGGTCTCCACCAGCAGCGAGCAGCACCGCGCCTATCTCGTGGCCTGCATGCACTACTCGCGCGATCTGGCCGCCGAGGCCCAGGCGATGGCCCGCGCCAGCCGACCGCACGGCGGCCGGAAGCTCGACAAGGACGCCGGTCTCGCCGTCGTCATGGCGCGCGAGCTGACCGACATCTGCTCGCGGCTCCAGGAAGCCGACATCCGCGTACGGCAGCCGCTGGGGCAGGGGCGGCTCTCCTCGCTCGTGCACTCCATGTACGACCCGGACCACCCCATCGACCACATCCAGGCGATGACGAAGCGCAACGCCTGGCCCGCCGAGCTCGACGCCATGGAGCCCACCTACCTCCAGGCCAAGACCCGCGAATCCTCCACCCGCGCCCCCTGGTGCCACGCCACGGCCTGGGTGAAGGAGTGGCCGATGACGCCCGTCGGCGTCAACTTCCTGGCCCCGCTGCTCGTCCACACCCCGGACGTGATCCGCACGGTCGCGGTGACGATGGACCTCGAACCCACCGAGGTCGCCATCGAGCGCATGCTGACGGAGAAGACGAACGACGAGG
The DNA here is from genome assembly GCF_042667685.1 of Streptomyces sp. NPDC057302. NCBI lineage: Bacteria > Bacillati > Actinomycetota > Actinomycetes > Kitasatosporales > Streptomycetaceae > Streptomyces > Streptomyces sp. NPDC057302. The sequence continues at coordinate 90,149 of NZ_JBHUZJ010000030.1, forward strand.
CGGAGGCGAGCCGCCAGGCCAAGCTGAACCGCACGGTCGACCCCCGTGACATCGCGTCGAACTCCCGTCTGGACCAGCGCGGCGAGGACCTGGCGAGCGGCGCGGCCGGGGTCAACATCGTCGGCTACATCACCGTCTCGTCCCGTTCCCCCGAAGCCCTCGCGCGCGACAAGCGCACCATCCGGGCCTCGGCCGGGAAGTCGTATCTGAAGCTGGAGTGGTGCGACCGCGAGCACCACAGGGCCTTCGTCAATACGCTGCCGTTCGCGACCGGCATCCGACGCTAGAGCTGAGGGCTGCCAAGATGCGGGATCCGCTGACCATCCTCACGGACGCCTTCACGTCCTTCCTCTTCGGGAAGGTGGAGACGACCAGACTCCCGGTGCGTACGTCGACGGGGCAGGCCCAGGCGGTCTATCTGCCGACCGCCGCCCCCGGCCTCGGCGACTCGGGCGTGATCATCGGGCGCGAGGTGTACTCCGGCAAGGGGTACATCTACGACCCGTTCCAGCTGTACGGGCAGCAGCTTCCGGCCCCGCACTGGCTCGTGCTCGGCGAGTCGGGCAACGGCAAGTCGGCGCTCGAGAAGACGTACGTCCTGCGGCAGTTGAGGTTCAAGGACCGCCAGGTCGTGGTCCTGGACGCGCAGGGCGAGGACGGGGTGGGCGAATGGAACCTCATCGCCCAGGAGCTGGGAATAACTCCCATCCGGCTCGACCCGACGGCCGCCCTGGACATGGGGATCCGCCTCAACCCCCTCGACCCCGCGATCACCACGACGGGCCAGCTCGCCCTGCTCCGCACGATCATCGAGGTCGCGATGGGGCACGGGCTCGACGAGCGCTCGGGCTTCGCGCTCAAGGTCGCCCACGCGTACGTGAACGAGACGATCGTCGAGCGCCAGCCGGTGCTCACGGACATCGTGGAGCAGCTGCGCCACCCGGAACCCGAGTCGGCCGAAGCGATGAACGTCGCCATAGACGACGTACGGGCCTGGGGTCTGGACGTCGCGCTCGTCCTGGACCGCCTGGTCGACGGTGACCTGCGGGGCATGTTCGACGGTCCGACCACGGTCGGCATCGACCTGGACGCGCCGCTCATCGTCTTCGACCTCTCGCACATCGACCGCAACTCGATCGCGATGCCGATCCTGATGGCGATCGTCGGCGTCTGGCTCGAACACACCTGGATCCGCCCCGACCGCAAGAAGCGCATCTTCCTGGTGGAGGAGGCGTGGCACATCATCAACTCCCCCTTCGTCGCGCAGCTCTTCCAGCGCCTGCTGAAGTTCGGCCGACGGCTAGGCCTGAGCTTCGTGGCGGTGGTCCACCACCTGAGCGACGTGGTGGACGGGGCGGCGGCCAAGGAAGCCGCCGCGATCCTGAAGATGGCGTCGACCAGGACCATCTACGCCCAGAAAGCGGACGAGGCCAGAGCGACCGGCCGGGTGCTCGGCCTGCCGCGCTGGGCCGTGGAGATCATCCCCACCCTCACGCCCGGCATCGCGGTGTGGGACGTGAACGGCAACGTCCAGGTGGTCAAACACCTGATCACGGAGACCGAACGCCCCCTGGTCTTCACCGACCGCGCCATGACGGAGTCGTCGGCGGACCAACTGCTCGGGGACGACGCGCTGCGGGCGGCGGAGCTGGAGGCGGAGGAGCGTGCGGCGTACATGGAGCAACAGATGAACGGACCTTCGTCGTCGCGCTCCGGGGTGGCGTAGGGGATGGCATACCGGGAGCCCGGACCCTCCGAGTACCGCGACCGGGGCGGGCGCCGCGAGTCACGGGAGCGGGGCATCCCCGACGGCCTCCTGGTGGGCGGCCTCGCCTTCGTGCTCGGCCTCACCGTCCTCGTCTGGTCGGCGACGGGCCTCGCGGGCCTGTTCTCGCACGGCTCCTGGCCCGAACACGTCACCTTCGGCAATACGCCGGTGGCGATGCGGCACCTGGTACAGCAGCCGCACGACATCGCGGGCGCCTGGCCGGCCACCCCGGCGACCCAGCTCACGGGCTACGGCCTGTTCTGGGGCCTCCTGATCGGCCAGCTGATGGTCCTCGTGGTGCTCACGATCTTCGTCATGGGCACGGTGACGCGGTGGCGAGCGGTACGCAGGGCGAGACGCTTTCCGGCGCCTCCGGCTCCGGAGACCGCCGAAGCCGCTCCTGCTCCCGCTCCAGCCGCTCCCGCTCCTGCCCCAGTCACTCCCGCAGCCGCCCCAGTCGCTCCCGCTGTGGGCACGATGCCGGGTCCCGATGAACCAGGCGCCGACCCCGCTGAGGGGCACAGCATCGAGACGCTGGGGGCAGAAACAGCTGCGGTCCCCACCCCCCGTACGCCCTTGGTACTCGGCCCCGCCGAAACCCGGCGGGCACACGCGATCCAGGCCATCCGCGACGCGGAAAGCGCAGCCCTGGTCCTCACATCGGACCCCACCCTGTGGGAAGAAACCAAGGACGCCAGAGCGAAGCTCGGCCCCGTCCTGGTCTACGACCCGAGCCACCTCTGCGACACCCCGGCGAGAATGCACTGGTCCCCCACAGCCAACTGCGAGGACAAGGCGGTGGCCACCCAAAGAGCCACCGCCCTGCTGGCCGCCATAAGGCCGAGCGCCAAACTGGACAGCTCCGTCGCCGACACCGCGGAAACCCTCCTCCGCAGCTTCCTGCACGCCGCGGCGGTGGACGGCCGCCCCATCAAGCACGTACACCGCTGGGCACAGGGAACCCAAGTCCAAGAAGCGGTCCGCATCCTGCGCACCCACCAGAAGGCCACCTCGGGCTCAGCAGGCGAACTGGAGGCGGCGCTCACCGCGTACCCCGAACGCCGCGACATGGCCCAGCAGTTGACGGCCCGCGCGCTCTCCGCACTTTTCACCCTGAACGTACGAGAATCGTGCACCCCCAACAGAACCGATGCCCTCACCTTGGATTCCTTCATCGATGAAGGGGGCACGCTTTTTGTGGTGGGTGAAGCCGTCGAGGACCCCAAATCGCCCCAGGGACCGGGCGCGATGCCGCTCCTCACGGCCCTCGCCTCAAGCGTGGTCGAGCACGGCCGGCGCATGGCCGAACGGTCATCCTCCGGTCGGCTCGACCCACCAATGACCCTGGTCCTGGACGATGTGGCCGCCGTGGCCCCCCTCCCCCAGCTCCCGGACCTCCTGTCCACCGGCGCGGACCGCGGCCTGCCCACCCTGGCCCTCCTCCGCTCCCGCGAACAGGCCCGCACCCGCTGGCCGCACGCGGAGCTCCCCGGCTGACCCCAGCCGCTCTCAGGGTCCCCGTCCTACCGCGGTACTACCCCTCACCGCCCACGTCCCGCCCCTGGTCCGACGCCCCGCGCCCCCGCGAGCGCCAGCATCAGAAGCATGATTCGGGCATACGAACTCACCAAGCGCTACGGCGACAAGACCGTCGTGCGGGACCTGACCTTCACCGTCCACCCCGGCACGGTCACCGGATTCCTCGGCCCCAACGGCGCGGGCAAGTCCACCACCATGCGCATGCTCCTCGGCCTCGACGCCCCGACCCGCGGGCGCTCCACCATCGGCGGCAAGGCGTACGCGACGCACACCGCGCCCCTGCACGAGGTGGGCGCGCTCCTGGAGGCCCGGTCCATCCACCCGGGCCGCACCGCCTTCCACCACCTGATGGCCCTGGCCCACACCCACGGCATCCCGCGCCGCCGCGTCGAGGCGGTCCTGGACCTCGTCGGCATCCATGACGTGGCCCGCAAGCGCGTGAAGGGCTTCTCGCTCGGCATGGGCCAGCGCCTGGGCATCGCGGCGGCACTCCTCGGCGACCCGGCAGCGATCATCCTCGACGAACCGGTCAACGGACTCGACCCCGAGGGCGTCCTGTGGATCCGCAACCTCCTCAAATCCCTTGCCGCGGAGGGCCGTACGGTCCTCGTCTCCTCGCACCTCATGAGCGAGATGGCACTGACCGCCGAGCACCTGATCATCATCGGCCGCGGCAGGCTCCTCGCGGACACGACGGTCGAGACGTTCGTACGGGATTCGGGCACGGGCTCCGTCAAGGTCGTCACCCCCGAGGCGGGCCTGCTCGGCGAGCTGCTCGCCGCACCCGGCGTCCGGATCACGAGTGACGCGCCCGGCGTCCTCGACGTACGCGGCACGGACGGCGAGCACATCGGCCGCACGGCGGCACGGCACGGCATCCCCCTCTTCGAACTGACCCCGCACACCGCATCCCTGGAGCAGGCGTTCATGGACCTGACGCGGGACTCGGTCGAGTACGCCGCGGCTGTATCCCCCGACGCACCGGCCGACGCACCGGCCGACGCACCGGCCGTCGCACCGGAAGGAGCAGCGGCATGAGCACCGCGACCACCACCCCCACGTCCCCCTACCGCCTGACCTCCCGCGGAATCCTCCGCTCCGAGTGGCACAAGCTGTGGACGCTCCGCTCGACCTGGATCATGCTCGGCCTGGCGAGCGTCTGCACCGTCGCCATCGGCATGATCGCCGCCGCCACCTACTCCCCCGACCCCGCCAACGAGATCGACCCGGTCACCTACGCCCTCCTCGGCACCCAGATCGGCCAGGTCGCGATCGCGGTCCTCGGCATCCTCATCACCGCGGGCGAGTACTCCACGGGCATGGTGCGCGCCACGATGGCCGCGGTGCCGCGCCGCCTGCCGGTGCTCCGGGCGAAGACCGCCATGTACGTCACGGTCGCACTCGGCACCCTCCTGGCCACGAACTTCGTCACGTTCCCGCTGGCCCAGATGTTCCTCGGCGGCACGGACTTGGAGGCATCGCTCGGCGACCCCGGCATCGCACGCGCCGTGGCGGGCTCGGCCATCGGCACCACCCTCATCGGCGTCATGGTGCTCGGCCTCGGCTCATCCCTGCGCAGCATCCCGGGGGCGATCGGCGCGTACGTCGGCGGCCTGATCCTGCTGCCGCAACTCGCGATGATGATCCCGAACGACACGGTCAGGGATCTCCTCGGCTACTTCCCCCTTCCCGCCTCCGAGTCCCTCGCGGCCGTACACACCACGTCCGGCGACCTCTCGCCCGGCGCGGGCCTGCTGACCCTGTGCGCGTGGGCGGTGGCATCCCTGACGGCGGCGGCGTATCTGCTGAAGCGACAGGACGTATGACAGGACGTATGACAGGACGTATGAGCAACTCCCGTACGAGGATGAAGCGGTGACCGGCACCACCAGAAACGGCAGCGGCAGCGGGCCGGGCTCCCCGGGCCAGGAGGGCTGGCCCCTGGACGCCCAGCCGCTGACCCGGCACGTCGAACGCGGCGTCCAGTGGGTGCGCGCCTTCGACCGGCGGCGCCCGCTGGCCTGGGACCTCCTGCTGACCGGCTTCTTCGTGATCGCCGCCTTCATCGACGTCGCGGGAGACGGCTGGCGCAACATCGCCGACAACAAGGGGGCCCCGCTCTGGCTGGTCTATGCGATGACGGCGGTCTTCTCGGTGCCGCTGCTGTGGCGCCGCCGCCATCCGCTCACCGTGTACGGCTTGATGACCGTGACCGCCCTGGTCAACTCCTGGTCAGGCGCGTCCCTCCAGGCGGCGCTCACCCTGCTCGTCGTCGTCTTCAACATCGCGATCCGGCTGCCCACGCGCACGCTCGCCTGGACGTACGGCCTGACCGTGGTGCCGAGCGTGGTCGGCCATCTCCGCCATCCGCGGGGCAGTTGGGACCAGCAGGTGGTCCCCGCCCTGATGAGCTTCGCGATCGTCGCCCTGCTGGGCATCGCCGTCCGCACCCGCCAGGAGTACACGGCATCGCTCGTACAGCGCGCCAAGCAGCTGGAAGTCGAACGCGACCAGCAGGCACAGCTGGCCACCAACGCCGAACGCACGCGCATCGCCCGCGAGATGCACGACATCATCGGCCACAACCTGTCAGTCATCACGACCCTCGCGGACGGCGGTTCGTACGCCGCCGCCAAGTCCCCGGAGCGCGCCGCCCAGGCCCTGACGGCCATCGGCACCACGAGCCGCCAGGCCCTGACGGAACTGCGCCGACTCCTGGACGTATTGAGGGAAGAGTCCCCCGAGGCTCCCGCTCCCGCTCCCGCACTCGCTCCCCAGCCCGCACTCACCGACCTGGACCAACTCATCGACGGGGTACGGGCGGCGGGCCTGCCGGTCCGCAGCACGGTGCACGGCCGCCCGGACTCCCTCCCGGCGGGCCGGCAGCTCACGGTCTATCGCGTGGTCCAAGAGGCCCTCACCAACACCCTCAAGCACGGGGGCCCGGAGGCGACGGCCTACGTGGACGTCGCATACGGCGATGACGGGGTGCGGGCCACGGTGACGGACACGGGGGTCGGCGGCACCCTGGCAGGCTTCCCAAACTCGTCGAGCTCGTCGGGCCGTGGCCTCACGGGAATGCGCGAGCGAACAGCCCTGTACGACGGGACACTTGAGGCAGGCCCGCGGCGAAAGCCGCCGGGCGGCTGGCAAGTAGAACTCCATCTCCCCAAGGAATCCACTCAGTGACGACCGTACTCATCGTCGACGACCAGCCGATGCAACGCTTCGGCTTCCGCATGCTCCTGGAGAGCCAGGACGACATGGAGGTGGCGGGAGAGGCAGGCAACGGCAGCGAGGCGGTCCGGATGACCGCCGAACTCCACCCGGACGTAGCCCTGATGGACATCCGCATGCCGGGCCTGGACGGCATCGAGGCCACGCGCCGCATCGTCGCGGCCGGCGACCGCACCCGGGTCCTGATCCTCACCACGTTCGACCTCGACGAGTACGCGTACGCGGGCCTGCGGGCAGGGGCGTCGGGATTCCTCATCAAGGACGCCCTGCCGGAGGAGCTCCTCTCGGGCATCCGCGCGGTCGCCACGGGAGACGCGGTCGTGGCCCCCAGCCTGACCCGCCGCCTCCTCGACACCTACGCCGATCACCTGCCGACCCGCGCCGGCGAGGACACCCATCCGTCCCGGGACCCGCGCCTGGCGTCGCTGACGGACCGGGAGCGCGAGATCCTGACGGTCATCGGGCAGGGATGGACGAATGCGGAGATCGCCGGGCGGCTGCACGTCGCGGAATCGACGGTGAAGACCCATGTGGGACGCATTCTCGCGAAGACGGGGGCGAGAGACCGGGTGCAGGCGGTCATTCTGGCGTACGACACGAAATTGGTGAGGCCGGAGTAGAAAGCCCGTGGTGGAGAGCCCGTGGTGGAGAGCCCCTGAACGCAGAAAACCCCCGCACCCAGAGGGTGCGGGGGTTTCCCGTTAATAATAGTTCGGCGGCGTCCTACTCTCCCACAGGGTCCCCCCTGCAGTACCATCGGCGCTGTGAGGCTTAGCTTCCGGGTTCGGAATGTAACCGGGCGTT
>NZ_JBHUZJ010000031.1:0-95823 GCF_042667685.1 Streptomyces sp. NPDC057302
GCCTGCTGTGGCGTCGGCGTCCTGGAGATCGGTCGGGGGGATGCTCAAGAGCCGCTGTCGGACTCGCCGGCTCCGCCGTCGGCACCTCCGTCGTGGACTCCGGGTGTGCCTGCCGCGCCGCCGTCCGCGGGACCCTCGGCTCCGCCGTCCGCACCACCGTCATGGACGCCCGGCGTACCTGCCGCACCACCGTCCGCAGGGCCCTCGGCGCCGCCGTCCGCACCACCGTCGTGCACACCCGGCGTACCTGCCGCACCACCGTCCGCGGGACCCTCGGCGCCGCCGTCCGCACCACCGTCATGGACGCCCGGCGTACCCGCCGCGCCACCGTCCGCGGGTCCCTCGTGCTGGTTCGGATCCTGCTCGGGGTTGGTCATCGTTCCTCCTGAGAATCGAACCGCTGGGATGGGGCACAGCCTGCAGAGCCCTCTTTGCTTGCTTTCACCAAGCTCGCTCACGCGTTTCTGGTCGGCAACCTGAAGCAATGGCGGTGCGCCCGGTCGGCGGGCCCGATCGTCTTCACCGACAGCGGGTCATGATGGTCCCGTGGCGACAAAGGATGACAAGAAGTACACCGAGGACGGCCATTTCCTCATCATCAAGGGCCGACGCTGGCGGGCCACCGACCCCCTCGTACCCGCAAAGGTGGAGAAGCGCCTGACTCACCACCTCATGTCGGCCCGCCGGGGTGTCGCCGCCGCGGGCGACGACGAGGACGCGCGAAAGGCGGCCCGAGCGCGGGTGCAGCTCGCGAAGACCGGACTAGGGGAACGCGGCACGGCCTGGTGGGAACAGACCCCGGCCGAACGGCGCGAGCGCTGGGACGAGTGCCTGCGCAGGCTGGATGCGGAGGACTCCGCCTGACGACGGAACCGAAACACCGGCGATAGCCGACCCCCCTCCCCGCGCCCTTGCGCCACCAGGTATCTTGCATCGCATGGAACCAGGTGATTCGACCAAGCAGGCCAGGGCAGCCGCCCAGCTGCGCAAGGGCGTCCTGGAGTACTGCGTACTCGCCCTCATGCGGGACCGTCCCCGCTACGGCGTGGAACTCCTGCACGCCCTGGAGGACTCCGGCGCCCTCGCCACCAGCCAGGGAACGGTCTACCCGCTGCTCTCCCGGCTCCGCCGCGACGACCTGGTCACCACCACCTGGCAGGAGTCCGCCTCCGGCCCACCCCGTCGCTACTACGCGCTCACCGACAGCGGCCGGGCCGCGCTCGACGAGTTCACCCGCGTCTGGCCCGGCTTCCGCAACGCCGTCGACGCCTTCCTGACCACCCCGCCCCCCTCCCCCGGAGATTCCGCATGAAGACCTCTGCCGACCCCATACGCGACTACCTCTCGGCCGTCGAGCGCGAGGCGTCCGCGCTCCCCGCCGACCGTCGCCAGGAGCTCCTCGCCGACCTCGCCGAGCACATCGAGGTGACGCGCGCGGAACGCCCCGATGCCGCGATCGGCTCGGTCCTGGCGGAGCTCGGGGACCCGCGCGCGATCGCGGCGACGGCGCTGGCCGAGTCGGGGAGCGGGGTTGCGGGGGCCCCGGCCCGAGGCGGCGCCGACGGTGCGCCCGCCGGGCGCGGCAAGGTGCATCCCCTGGCCCCGCTCCTGATGCTCACCGTCCCGTTCCTCGTCGCGGCGTTCCTCCCCGACGTCCCCGCCGCGCAGTTCTGCAGCACGGTGTTCCGCGTCGTCGGTGCGGTACTGCTCTGCACCTCGGTGCACTGGACAACTGTCCAGAAGACCACTGGCGTGCTGATCGCCGCCGTCCTGCCGACCGTGGCCATCAGCATCTGGATCTCATCCAGCACCGCTCCGTCGGATGGTGCGGCCCTCCTGGCCAACCTGGCGATGTTCGTCCTGCTGGCCGGCACGGCAGCATGGCTCTGGCGGGTCCGCCGCGCCTGAGCGCGGCCGACGCAGTCGACGTCTTCGCGTCACCGATTTCGCCCCGGAATCGGCATTCGGGGGAATCAGCGTGTCTTGGGGCCAGGAAGGGCGTTTACCAGCTCAGGCGCCAGAGAGCGGGGTGCTCCGGCCGCGCGACCTCGTGTTGAGGCTGGCTTGGCGCCTTCCGGCTGATTGAAAATCAAGGAGAAGAAGAATGTCTGCCATGAAGAAGACGATGAGCGTTGCCCTGGCCACCGGCGGTCTCGTGATGGGCGCTGCTGGTCTCGCGTCCGCCGACGCCGGCGCCCAGGGTGCTGCCGTGGGTTCGCCGGGCGTGCTCTCGGGCAACCAGGCTCAGGTCCCGGTCCACATCCCGGTCAACCTGTGCGGCAACACCGTCAACGTCATCGGCCTGCTCAACCCGGCCTTCGGCAACACCTGCGTCAACAGCTGACCAGGCTTATCGCACCGTAGGAGCCTGTCGGCTCGACACGGTTTGAGCGGGTGTGCCGCCGATGTTCCCTTCGGCGACACACCCGCTTTTTTTGCTGTCCGTGAGCCTGGTGGGGCAGCGCATTCCTCCTACGGGCGCCGACGGTGGCCACAGGGCGATGAGTTTGGCGGAGGGACACGGTCTACACCCACAAACCCGTGAGCCGGAGGCCCCCATGAGCACAGAAGCCCTACCGCCCGTCGTCGATGCCGACACCTGGCAGCGCCAACTCGACGACCTGCGCCTACGGGAGAAAGCCGCGACCAGGGAACTCGACGCGATCGCCGCCCAGCGCCGCCGGATGCCCATGGTCGAGATGCCCGACTACACGCTCCAGGGCGAGGAAGGACCGGCCCGGCTGGCCGACATCTTCGACGGCAGGTCCCAGCTGATCGTCTACAACCACATGTGGTTCCCCGGCAAGAAGTGGCAGTGCCCCGGCTGCACGGGGTTCACCTCGCAGTTCACCCGGCTGGAGTTCCTGGCGGGCTACGACGCCAGGTTCGTCGTCGTCACCCAGGGCCCGATCGACGAGGCCCTCGCGTACAAACGGCGGGTCGGGAACAAGATGACCTGGTACTCCACCGCGAACAGCCCGTTCGGCACCGATGTGGGCGCACCGCCCGGCGGTGGATTCGCGGTCAACGTCTTCCTGCGCGACGGCGACACCGTCCATCGCACCTGGCACACCAGCGGCCGAGGCACCGAGCAGCTCAGTCACACGTTCGCGCTGATCGACCTGTTGCCGTACGGGCGGCAGGAGGAGTGGCAGGACTCGCCCAAGGGCTGGCCGCAGTCACCCACCTACAGCCGGTGGTCCGGGTCCGAGGACATCGCCGCACGCTACGGCGCCGAGCCGTCATAAAAGCCCCTCGTAGGCGGACGGTGGGCCCCGCTAGTGGGCGGTCCAGCCGCCGTCGAGGACGAGGTTCGCACCGGTCATGTACGAGGACTGGTCCGAGGCCAGGAACAGCGCTGCCTCGGCGGCCTCTTCGGGGGTGCCCAGGCGCCCCAGGAGGGTGCGTTCCTCGAACTCCTTACGACGCTTGTCCGGATCCCCCGTCGAGTCGAGGGCCGTCTGCAGGAGATCGGTCAGGATCACGCCGGGGCTGAGGGTGTTGACCCGAATGCCGTCACCGGCGTGATCGACGGCGAGCGCGCGCGTCAGTTGCAGGACACCTGCCTTGGAGGCGGAGTAGGCGGCCACTGCTTCCGAACCGACCAGCGCCAGCTCGGACGCGACGTTGACGATGACGCCTCCCCCGGCGCTGCGCAGGGCGGGCAGCGCATGCTTGGCGCAGAGGAACACCCCCTTGAGGTTCACGTCCATCAGCCAGTCCCACTCCTCGACCGTGGTGTCCTCCACGCGCTTGGCGAACTCCACCCCCGCGTTGTTGACGAGCACGTCGAGATGACCGAACCGCTCCACGGCCCGTCGCATCAAGGCGACCACCTCGTCCTCGCGGGTGACGTCGCAACGCACCACGAACGCCTCCCCGCCCTCGTCCGTGATGAGCCGGGCGGTCTCCGCCAGCGGCGTCTCCTTGTCACCGGCCACCACCACATGGGCTCCCTCGGCCGCCAGGCGCCGCGCGATGGCACGTCCCAGTCCGCTGCCTGCTCCGGACACCACCGCACACCGGCCGTCCATGGGCATGTTCCGCTCCTGTCCGTTCGTCACCGTCAACAACCTCAGGCACATGGCGCGCCCGCCACCCATTGTCGGCCCGGGGCACACGTGACACCCGTCGCACCTAGGGCGAGCGGCGTACGGTGCTGGTCGGGGATGGTGGTGTCATGAAGGAGCAGAGCTTCGACGTGTGGGCGGCCGGGAACGCCTACGAGCGGTACATGGGCCGGTGGAGCCGTCTGGTCGCCGATGAGTTCGTGGCGTGGCTGGACTGTGGGGACGGGTTGCGGTGGCTGGATGTGGGCTGCGGCACGGGGGCGCTGACCTCGGCGGTGGCCTCGCAGTGCCGGCCCCGGCTGGTGGTGGGTCTTGACCGGTCCGCCGGGTTCGTGGACTCGGCCCGTGCCACTGCTCCGGCGCCCGCGTGCTGTGTCGTCGGCGACGGGCTTTCGCTGCCGGTGCGCGACGCCCGGTTCGACGTGGCCGTCAGCGGCCTGGTGCTCAACTTCCTTCCCTCGCCGGGTGCGGCGGTGGCCGAAGCTGCCCGGACCGTGCGGCCCGGCGGGCTGGTCGCCGCGTACGTGTGGGACTACGCCGAAGGCATGGCGTTCCTGCGCCACTTCTGGGATGCCGCGATCGCGGTGGACCCCTCGGCCGTCGATCTCGACGAGGGGCGGCGCTTCCCGATGTGCGGCCCGGATCGCCTCCGGTCGCTGTGGAGCGGGGCGGGACTCGCCGACGTGGACGTCGAACCCATGGAGGTGGAAACCGTATTCGCCGGGTTCCCTGATCTGTGGGAGCCGTTCCTGGCCGGGCAGGGCCCCGCACCCGGCTACGTCGCCGCCCTCGCCCCGTCCGCCCGGGACCGGTTGCGCGACACACTTCGCGAGGGCGTGCCGGTGCGGCCCGACGGGTCGATCGTGCTCAGCGCCCGCGCCTGGGCGATCCGGGGAAGGCGAATCCACACCGGGACACACGCCGCCCCATGGAGCGACGCCGGGTGAGTGCGCATACTCATGCGCGCCCCGGGGTCGGCCCGGCAAAATGCGGCCATGACTTGTGCTCTCCCGGAACCTCGGCCTCGACGCAGCTGGCCCTGGTCGAACAGGACACCTCTCCGCACGGACGTCGGTACCGGCCTTCTGCTGTTGGTGGTTGAGGTAGTCGTGTACGTGGCGGGGAGCTTCGGCCACGGCATGGAGGTGTGGGTCGCGCAGACGGACCAGGCGAGGATCGATGCCGCGCAACGGGCAGGCATCGCATGGACGCAGTACCTGCTCATCGGCGCGCTCGTTCTGGCCGGGCTCGCGCTGCTGGTCCGCGCGCCATGGACGATGATGTTGCAGCTCCTGGCCGTCGGAACGCTCACGGTGCTGTTCGTGTTCTCGCAGCACGAGTACGACCGTACGCACCCGGGCCCCGCACCCACTCCGAGCGCCGGATACTCACCCTGCTACAGCGGAAGCAACAGGTGTGACTGAACCGTCGCCATTTCCTATGGTTCGACCATGCACACAAGCACGTCCCGCCCCGCCCCTCCACGGTCCCGCCGCCTCGGCGGCCACCCCCGCGCATCCGACGTCCGGAAGGGGGGCGCGGCATGACGCTCAATCAGCTGCGGGCCTTCGTCGAGGCCGAACGGCTCGGCTCGTTCACCGCCGCCGCGCAGGCCATGGACATCGCCCAGGCATCGGCGTCCGAGCTGGTCCGGCGGCTGGAGGCGGAGCTGGAGGCAGAGCTGTTCCTGCGCGGCAGCCGCACGCTGACCCTGACCTCGGCAGGGCGCGAACTGCTGCCGTACGCCCAGGAAGCGCTGGCGGCGGCCGACAGCGGGACCCGCGCGGTCCACTCTCTTGGGTCGCTGGGCGGCGGCACCGCCACCTTCGGGGTGCTGCGCAACGCCGACTACTACCTGCTCGCCAACCTGGTGCAGATGTTCCACGCCCGCTACCCGGCCGTCCGCGTACGGCTCGTGGGCCAGAACTCCGCCGAGACCGCCTCGGCCGTCGCGGCGGGCCAGATCGAGGCGGGCCTGGTCATCCTGCCCATCGACGACGAGGGGCTCGCCATCACTCCCCTCATGCGGGACGAGGTGTTCTACGTCAGCGCGAGCGCCGAACGCACCAGCGCCCCCGTGAGCATCGAGGCGTTCTCCAGCGCGCCGCTGGTGCTCTACGACGCGCACTACGGGTGGAAGGATCCGACCCGGCGCCAGCTCGCCGAGCGTGCCCAGCTCGCCGGAGCCCGTATCGATCCGCTGATCGAGCTGGAGCACGTGGAAGCGGCACTGAAGCTGACGGCGGCCGGGGTCGGCGACACGATCGCGAGCCGGGCGGTGATCGCCAGCCCTTCCTTCCCCGCCGGGCTGCATACCGCGCCCTTCGCCGAGCCCCTCTACGACACCATCGCGCTCGTCAGGCGGCGCGGCCACCCCCTGTCCCGCGCCACCCGGGAACTCGCCCGCCTCGCCGAGGACACCATCCGTGAGATCGGGAGCGGATTGCTGACCTGAACCACAGGAAAACCCTGTGGGAAGCGCAGGAATCGCCCCTCTAGTCCTGTGGAACAGCCGCGTCTACCGTCCCGGGTATGCAGATCACGCACGACGAACAGAAGACCCTCGCTCCCTTCCAGTGGCTCAAGAAGCCGGAGGTCGACGGTCCCCCCGCCCAGCGCGACCCCAAGGTGGTCGAGCGCGTCTCCCAGATGCTGAAGGAGATCGAGAGCAAGGGCATGGACGCCGTCCGCGCCTATGGACAGGAGCTCGACGGCTGGTCCGGCGATCTCGAGATCGGGGCCACCGAGCTCAAGAAGTCGGGCGACGCCCTGCCCGCCGACGTCCGTACCGCCCTTGAGATGGGGTACGAGCGCACGCACCGCTTCGCCTCCGCCCAGCGCGAGCACCTGACCGACTTCGAGATCGAGCTCGCCCCCGGTGTGGCGGGCGGACAGCGCTACGTCCCGGTGTCGCGGGTCGGCGCCTACCTCCCGGCAGGCCGGTTCCCGCTCCTTGCCAGCGCCTTCATGACCGTGGGCGTCGCCAAGACGGCAGGTGTTCCCACGGTGGTGGCGTGCACTCCGCCCTCGGGCGAGCACGGCGCCCACCCGGCCGTGCTCTACGGCGCCTACCTGTCCCGGGCCGACCGGGTCTTCGCGGTCGGCGGCGTCCAGGCCCTCGGCGCGATGGCGTTCGGTCTCCTGGGCGAGGCCCCCGTCGACATGCTCGTCGGTGCGGGGAACGCCTTCGTCACGGAGGCCAAGCGGCAGCTCTTCGGGCAGGTCGGGATCGACCTCCTCGCAGGACCGTCCGAGGTGGCCGTCATCGCGGACGACACCGCCGACCCGGTCTGGGTCGCCGCGGACCTGCTCGGCCAGGCCGAGCACGGACCCAACTCCCCGGCCGCGCTGATCACCACGTCGGAGAAGCTGGGCCGGGCGGTCGTCGCCGAGATGGACCGCCAGCTGGAGACGCTCGCCACCCGTGACATCGCCGGACCCGCCTGGCGGGACTTCGGCTCCGTCATCGTCGTGCGCGACCGGGACCAGGCCGTCGCCGTGTCGGACATCCTCGGCCCCGAGCACCTGGAGATCCAGACGCAGGACGACGACTTCTACCTCCACAACCTCACCAACTACGGCTCGGTCTTCCTGGGGCCCTGGTCCACCGTCGCCTACTCCGACAAGGGCATCGCCGGCACGAACCACGTGCTGCCGACCGGCAAGACGGCCCGCTACAACGCGGGGCTCTCCGTCTCCCGCTTCCTCAAGCCCCTCACGTACCAGCGGGCCGTCAAGGAGGGCACCGCTTCCCTGGCGCCCGCCGTCGAACGGATCTCCGCGTTCGAGGGCCTCGCCGCCCACGGCGCGACGGCCACGATCCGCATCGACCGGATCGGCCGCACCTCCGGAGCGTTCGACGCCGTCCCCGAAGCGCTGCGCGAGCAGCTCTGATCCAAGCCTCCGCCTCGCCTCCGCGCCACTCCGGGCCGGAGGCGAGGGGGCCCGCTCGCGCCAGGAGCACCCACACTCCTGGCGCGGCCGGGCCCCGGGCCGCCGCCGGTGTCGGCCGCCCGGGACGAGTGAGTACCGTCCTGTACCAGGGGCACCCGCGCCCCCACTCCCCCGAGGATCTCCCCATGCACCACCCCTCGCCAGACGCGGCCCCCTCGCACCCGGGCCCCGCACTCCAACAGGGCCTCAAGGGCCGCCAGATCACCATGATCTCCATCGGCGGCGTGATCGGGGCCGGGCTGTTCGTCGGCTCGTCGACCGCCGTCGCGGCCGCCGGTCCTGCCGTACTGATCTCCTTCTTGCTGGCCGCCGTGCTGGTGGTGCTGGTCATGCAGATGCTCGGGGAGATGGCCGTCGCCCATCCCGACACCGGGTCGTTCTCCACCTACGCGGACCGTGCCCTCGGCCGCTGGGCCGGGTTCTCCATCGGCTGGCTGTACTGGTGGTTCTACATTCTCGTCATTCCCATCGAGGCCATCGCCGCGGGCGAGGTCATCGCGGGGCTCACGTCCGTGCCGAGCTGGATTCCCGCGCTCGCCATGATCGCCCTGCTCGCGGGAAGCAACCTCCTCGCCGTGCGCAACTACGGCGAGTTCGAGTACTGGTTCGCCCTCCTGAAGGTCGTGGCGATCGTCGCCTTCCTCGTGCTCGGCGCGCTCGCGATCTTCGGTGTCCTGCCCGGCTCGGACGCCCACGGCGTCTCCCACCTGTGGAGCGAGGGAGGGTTCGCCCCCAAGGGCGGAGTGGCGGTGCTCGCCGGTCTGCTCACGGCGATGTTCAGCTTCCAGGGCAGTGAGATCGTCACGATCGCCGCCGCCGAGTCCGAGGAACCGAAGAAGAACATCAAGAAGGCCGTACGTGCCGTCGTGTGGCGCCTGGGGCTCTTCTACGTCGGCTCGATCTTCGTCGTGGTCAGCCTGGTGCCGTGGAACTCCGACGCGCTGGCCGACGGCTCCTACCAGGCGGTCCTCGACCGGATGAACATCCCGGGCGCCGGGCTCATCATGGACGTGGTGCTCGTCGTGGCCGTGAGCAGTTGCCTCAACTCGGCCATCTACACCGCCTCGCGTATGGCGTTCTCCCTCGCCCGCCGCCAGGACGCCCCGGCGGCCCTGGCCACCACATCGGCGGCCGGTGTGCCCCGCAACGCGGTCGTGGCCTCGACCGTCATCGGCGTCGCCGCGGTGATCGCCAACTACCTTCTGCCGAGCGTGTTCACGTACCTCATCGCCTCCAGCGGTGCGATCGCCCTGATGATGTACATGGTCATCGCCATCACCCAGTACGCCACCCGGCGCAAGGATCCCCAGCCGGGCGAAGTGCGCATGTGGGCGTTCCCCTATCTGACCCTCGCCACGATCGCCTTCATCGCCGGGGTGCTCGTCCTCATGGCGGTACTGCCCGGCCACCGCCTCGAACTCTGGCTCTCCCTCGCCCTGGCCGCCGTCCTGGTCACCGTGGGCGTTCTGCGACAGCGGCGCCACGGCGACCGGCCCGGCGCCGAGCCCTCTGCCGGGACGGACGCCATGGCGGGTCAGCGGTGAGACGCCAGGGGTGAGCGGTCAGGGGATCCTGGCATGCGTGGCCCGGGGCACGAACTCCGTCGGCAGGACCAGGCGCTCACCCTTGGGATCGGCGTCGCCGTCGATGCGCCGCACCAGCAACCGCGCCGCCTGACGCGACAGTTCCCGCAGGTCGTGCCGGACCGTGGTCAGCCGGAAGACTTCCCAGGCCGCCATGGGGAGGTCGTCGAAGCCGATCACGGTGAGGTCGTCGGGGACGCGGAGCCCGGCCGCGAGTGCCGCGTTCAGGACGCCGATGGCGACCACGTCGTTGCCGCAGAAGACCGCCGTGGGACTCTGGGCCGCGGCGAGCAGGTGGGGCAGCGCCTCGTACCCGGTGTCGTACTCGAAGGCGCCGCGCACCACGCGGTCCTCGGGCAGTCCGATGCCCGCGTCGGCCAGGGCGAGGCGGAACCCCAGCTCGCGCTCGCGTCCGGTCGTCGTGTTGGCCGCGCCGAAGATGCCGGCGATCCGCCGGTGGCCCAGCTCGGCGAGCTCGTGGGCGACCAGACGTCCACCGCCCTCGTTGTCGACGACGGAGGCATAGTCGCCCTGGCCGCCCGTGTCGCGGTTGAGGAAGACGTAGGGCATGCCGCGCCGGTCGAGCTGCGCCGGGAGGCGGGAGTCGGTGGTCGCCGTCGCGAGCACCACGCCGTCCAGGGACTGGTCCAGGAGGTTCTCCTCGGCCACCGCCTCGTCGGAGCGTTCGGTGATGAGCATCATGCGGTAGCCAAGGAGCTGGAGCTCGTCGTGCAGGGGCGCGACGACATGCGGGTAGAAGGGGTTCGTCAGGTCGGTCACGATCACCCCGATACGCCGGGTCGACCGGGTGGAAAGCGTCCGGCCCGCCTCGCTGGGCACGTAGTTCAGCGCCTGCGCCGCCTGCCGGACCTTCTCGCGGGTCGCCGCGGACACCCGGCTGTCGTCCCGCAGGGCGCGGGAGACCGTCGGCTGCGAGACGCCGGCCAGCCTCGCCACATCGTGACTCGTGATCGCCATCGGCCCTCTCCTCGTCACCCGGCCCGCCACCCCGGCGACCGACTTCTCAGTATACGTATGCCGAACCTCTTGACATTGGACGGCCCAGAACCTGTCATGGAATGCATACGTATTCCACGTGAAGGAGCAGCCATGAACGATGTCGTCGTGTCCACCACCGAACTGGGGCGCCGCACGGTTCGCCGCAGCGACTTCGTCTCCTGCAACCAGGCCTTCATCGACTGCCGCACACCGGGCTCGGACCGCAAGGAGAACTACGCGATGATCGGGCCCGGCGTCTCGCAGGCCGCCGGTCAGCACGTCAACCTCCGGCTGCCGCACGGCTACAACATCGGTGCGGCCGCCATGCCCCACGGCGTCACCAACAACCTCCACCTCCACTACACGGCCGAGGTGTTCGTCTGCACCGAGGGCGAGTACCTGCTGCGCTGGGGCGCCGACGGCAGCCAGGGGGAACTCCTCCTCAAGGCCGGGGACATCGCCTCCGTCCCCACCTGGATCTTCCGCGGCTTCACCAACACCGGTCCCGACGAGGGCTGGATGTTCACCGTGCTCGGCATGGACCACACCGGCGGCATCATCTGGGGCCCCTCGGTCCTGCGCGAGGCCGAGGGCCACGGCCTGTACCTGACCGCCGACAACAAGCTGATCGACACGGTCGCCGGTGACGCGATCGCGCCCGGCACCGAGCTGACCGAGCCGATGGCCCAGGAGTACATCGACCGCCTGCGCCACTACGGCGTCGACGAGATGAAGCGCCGTGTCGCGGCCGCCGACGAACTGGTCTGGTCCGAGCGGCCCTTCCTCGACAGCACCCTGCCCGGCGGTGGCGTGCGGCTGAGCTGCGTCATCGGGTACGGCATGACCGAGGACCTGCACCAGGAGCCCCGGATCTTCAACCCGCACGGGCACAACGTCGCCTGGCTGCGCGCCGAGCCGGGCCAGGGCGTCTCCCTCCACCGGCAGCACGAGACGCAGACGCTGATCGTCAAGGACGGGCTGTGGGAGATCACCCTCAACCGCACCGACCCCGTCTCGGTGCGCCTGGGCCCGCGGGACATGCTCTCCGTGCCCCAGGACGCCTGGCGCACCCTGCGCAACGTCGGCGACGAGCGCGGCGACCTCATGGTCGTCAACTCGGGTGACGGCCGCGTCCGCCTGGACTGGGACGAGGAGGTCTCCAAGTGCGCCGCCGACGCGGGCCTGGGCATCGACCACAACGGCTACGTGGCGCCGTACGCGCTGCTGCCCCGATCCGCCCGCCGCTGGTGAGCCAGGTGACCCGCACCGGCCCACTGCCGCTCGTGGTGGTTCCCGGCATGCTGTGCGACCCCGGTCTGTGGTCGGAGGTGGACTTCCCCGAGGGCCACACGCTCCGTCACCTCGACCTGCGGAAGCCGGACATCGGGGCCCTGGCCGATGACCTGCTGGCCTCGGTGTCCGGCCCGTTCGTCGTGGTCGGGCTGAGCCTCGGTGCCATCGTCGCGTTCGAGGCGCTGCGGCGCTCTCCGCAGCGGATCGCCGGACTCTGCGTGATGTCGACGAACGCGGGAGCGCCTCGCCCCGAGCAGTACACGGCCTGGCGTGCGATGGACGCTCTGATCGCCGAGGGCCGGTTCGCGGACGTCGTCGAACAGACACTGCCCGGCATGTTCCCCACCCCCCGGCCGCCGAGCACGTCGGCCGAGCGCTACCGGAGCATGGCGTACGCCGTCGGCCCCGATGCCGCGCGGGCCCAACTGGCCGCCCAGGCCACCCGCCGGGACGCGCTCGCCGCGCTGCGCGGCGCCCGGTGCCCGGCCGTGGTCCTGTCGGGGACCCAGGACGCGCTGTGCCCGCCGGACTTCCACCGGGCCGTCGCGGGAGCCCTGCCGGACGCCGAACTGCGCGAGGTGGCGGGGGCAGGGCACCTCCTCCCCTGGCAGCGGCCCTCCGCCGTCTCCGACGCGCTGCGGGACCTGCTCGCCCGGGTGCCCGCCGCATTCCCCGCCGCCTGACCCACAGCCCTCGCCCGCCTCAGAACACCGCAACAACCCCCTCCCCAAGAATCCCGAAGAGAGAGCCGTCATGCCTCGTTTCCTCAAGTCCCCTGTACCCGCGGGCACGGTGAGCGCCGCCCGCGCGGATGTCGCCGACCGCGTCCGCGCCATCCTCGACGACATCCGCGACCGGGGTGACGAAGCGGTCCGCCAGTACTCCGAGAAGTTCGACAACTGGAGCCCGGAGTCCTTCCGTCTGTCCCCGGACGAGATAAGGAAGATCGTCGCCGATGTGCCGGAGACGGTCCTGGAGGACATCGAGTTCGTCCAGCGGCAGGTGCGTACGTTCGCGCAGGCGCAGCGCGATTCGCTGCACGACGTGGAGATCGAGACCCTGCCCGGGGTGCGCCTGGGGCATCGGCACGTCCCGGTGGCCGGCGCCGGGGCCTACGTACCGGGAGGGCGTTACCCGCTGACCGCGTCGGCGCACATGACGATCGTGACCGCGAAGGTGGCCGGGGTGGAGCGGGTCGCCGCCTGCACCCCGCCGATCCGGGGCGAGATACCCGCCGCGACGGTCGCGGCCATGCATCTGGCGGGGGCCGACGAGATCTACCTCCTCGGCGGTGTCCAGGCCGTGGCCGCCCTGGCCATCGGCACCGAGACGGTCGGGCGGGTGCCGCTGATCGCGGGCCCCGGCAACGCGTACGTCGCCGAGGCCAAGCGCCAGTTGTTCGGCGAGGTCGGCATCGACCTGTTCGCGGGTCCGACAGAGATCCTGGTGATCGCCGACGAGAACGCCGACCCGTTCGTGGTGGCCGTCGACCTCCTCTCACAGGCCGAGCACGGCCCGGACTCCCCCGCCGTACTCGTCACCACGTCCGAGGAGTTGGGCCGCGCGGTCGAGCGCCACATCGAGCGTCTGCTGCCCGGGATGCCGACCAAGGACTTCGCCGGACCTGCCTGGCGCGACCACGGCGAGATCGTCGTGGCGGGCTCCCTGGACGAGGCCTTCGAGATCGCGGACTCCTACGCCAGCGAGCACGTCGAGGTCCTGACGGAGAACCCGCGCCAGGCGCTGGACAAGATGCGTGACTACGGAGCGCTCTTCCTCGGGGAAGGCACCTGTGTCTCGTACGGCGACAAGGTCATCGGCACCAACCACGTACTGCCGACGCGGGGGGCCGCGCGCTACACCGGCGGTCTGTGGGTGGGGAAGTACCTCAAGACGGTGACCTACCAAGAGGTCACGGACACCTCGTCGTCGGCGCTGCTGGGTGAGGTGTGCGGGCGCGCGGCGCGCGTCGAGCTGTTCGAGGGTCACGCCCGCTCCGGTGACGTCCGCGCGGCCAAGTACGGCGGCGGCACGCTGCCCTGGAACGACGAGAGCGCCGTGAACGCCGAGAGCTCCGAGGCGGGCGCATGAGTGCCGGCACTGCGGCACTGGCCGGGCGCACGGCGCTGGTCAGCGGGGGCGGCAGCGGACTCGGCGCCGCCATCGCCCGCGCCCTGCTGGCGGACGGGGCGCGGGTGGTGATCACCGGTCGCAATGAGCAGGCCCTGAAGGAGACCGCCGCGCGGCTGGGCCCTGGCGTCGTCCACCGGGTCTGTGATGTGTCCGGGCCCGGGGACGTCGAGGCCCTCGCGGAGAGTCTCGCGGGCGAGGAGATCTCCGTACTCGTCAACAACGCCGGGATCGCGGGCCCTGTGGCACCCCTGACCGAGATCTCGCCGCAGGACTGGGACGAGGTGTTCGACGTGAACGTGCGCGGGGTGTTCCTGATGTGCCGGGCCTTCCTCCCCGCCATGACGGCGCGGGGCGCGGGCGATGTCATCAACATCGCCTCGGTGTCGGGCAAGCGCCCCTTGCTGCGGCGCACGCCCTACTGCGCGTCCAAGATGGCGGTCATCGGCCTGACCACCACTTTGGCGGGCGAGGTCGGACCCTCGGGGGTCACGGTCAACTCCCTTTCCCCTGGGCCAGTTTCGGGGCCCCGGATGGAACGCAACTTCCGTCTGGAGGCGGAACGCACCGGCGGCAGCTACGCGCAGGCCGAGGAGGCGTTCGTGTCGCGGTCGGCCCTCGGCCGGATGGTCACCGAGGACGAGGTGGGCGCGGCGGTCAGCGCGATGCTGCGGATGCCGGGGCTGTGCGGCGCCGACATCGACCTCTCGGCAGGGATGGTCGCGCGGTGACGGCGGCAGAAGCGGTGCCGCCCGGAGCGGCGGTGACGCCCGGAGGACCGGGGCGCCGCTCCCTCAAGGAGCGGCTGGCGGCGGGTGAGCGGCTGTACGGCGCCCTGCTGCGGCTGCCCTCGGAGACCCTGGTGGAGATGGCGGGGGTCGCGGGCCTGGACTACCTGGTCATCGACTGCGAGCACGGCCCGGCCGACACGGCCCTGCTCCAGCACCATCTGACGGCCGCGGCGGCGCAGGGCATCGATGTCCTCGTGCGCGTGGGCACGGCCGAGCCCGCCCTTGCCCTGCGCTGCCTGGACCTGGGGGCCGCGGGGATCATCCATCCGCATGTCGACGACGCGCAGGACGCACGGCGGGCGGTGGCCTCGGTCCACTATCCGCCGCTGGGGAGAAGGGGGTTCGCGACCTACAGCAGAGCGGGCCGTTTCGGCACCGTCCCTGCGGCCGAGCATGTGGCCGCGTCCCAGGACGCCCTGGTGGTGGTGATGATCGAGACGGAACGGGCCTGCGGCGCCGCTGCTGAGATCGCCGCGACCGAGGGCGTGGACGCGGTGCTCGTGGGCCCTGCCGACCTGGCGGCGGACTGTTCCTTCCCCGGGCAGGACGTGGTCGACGCGCTGGTCACGACCGCTCACCAGGCGTCTCGTGCGGCGGGCCGGTCGGTGATGGCGATCGTGCCGGACACCGAACTCGCCAGGGCCGCCGAACAGGCGGGTGCCCAACTGGTGCTCTACAACATGGCCCAGGTCCTGATGGACACCTTCCGGTCCCTCGCGGGCCCCCGCGCGCCCATCGCCGCACACCCCACCGGGCCCGTCCCGTCCACCGCCACACCTGCCGTCGGAAGCCTCCCTTCCACCTCTTGACGGCCCCCGTCGCGCTCCTTAGTGTTCGGCGGAAGTTCATACGTATGCATACCCACGACATCGCGCGAACGGAGAAGCCATGTCCGCTGTAGCGCCGCCCACCACCGCAGTCGGCACCCAAGGGGTCGACGCGGAGAAGCGGAGTGCGATACGCCGCGCCATCGGCGCGGGAAGCATCGGAAACTTCGTCGAACAATTCGACTACGGCCTCTACGGCTACATGGCGCCGGTCCTGGCCCCCGCCTTCTTCCCGCAGAGCAACCAGGCCGTGGCCGTGCTGAGCACGTACGCGATCATCGCCATCGCCTGTCTGTTCCGCCCCTTGGGCGGGACGCTCGTCGGCCGCTGGGGCGACCGCGTGGGCCGCAAGAAGACGCTGCTGTGGACCATCGTGCTCATGGGTGTGGCCACCGCCCTGATCGGCGCCCTGCCGACGTATCAGCAGATCGGGATCTTCGCGCCCCTGCTCCTCCTGCTCCTGCGCGTCGTCCAGGGCATGGTGTCGGGCGGCGAGTACGTCGGGGCGGTGGCGTTCATCGTGGAGTGGGCGGAGCCGAACCGGCGCGGCTACTACGCCTCGTACGCCTCCAACAGCTGTTTCGCCGGCATCCTCGCCGGGGCCGGCACCGCCGCGCTCACCAGTTGGGCGTTCCAGGGGCCCGCCCTGGACTCGTGGGGCTGGCGCATCCCGTTCCTGCTCGCGCTGCCGCTGAGCGCGGTCGGGATCTGGCTGCGGGGGCGCATCGAGGAGTCGCCGGAGTTCGTCCGTGCCACGGAGGGCGGCGCCGACGTCGTCAAGGCCCCGATCAGGGAGGCGCTGCGCACGCAGTGGCGGCCGATGCTCGTGTTCTGCGGCGTCTCGGTGATGCTCGCGATCCTGTCCTACAGCTGGGTCACGTTCTATCCCGAGTACCTGACCGGCACACTTGGCCTGCCGCGCTGGATGGCTCTGACGTCCAACGCCATATCCATCGCCGTACTCATCCCCCTGCTGCCCCTGGCCGGCATCATCTCGGACCGGATCGGCCGCAAACCGATGCTGATCACCGGCGCCGTCGCCTGCGTCGTCCTGGTCCCGCTGGCCTTCCGGGTCGGCGAGGGCGGCACATTCGGGGCGGCCATCGCGAGTCAGCTCATCTACATCGTCCCCGAGTTCTTCCTGACCGGCATCGTCACGGTCTGCACGGCCGAACTCTTCGCCACGCGCACCCGGTTCAGCGCGAGCGCCATCGCGTACAACAGCTCGTTCTCCATCTTCATGGGGATCACGCCGTTCGTCGCCGCCCTGCTCGTGAACAGCTTCGACTCGATCTATGCCGTGTGGGTCTACCTCGCGGCTGCCGCCGTCATGGCTCTCGTGGTCGTGACCACGTTCATGACGGAGACGTACCGGAGCCACCTGGGGGCGGACAAGTTCGCCGCGTGAGCGGTGGCGCCGCCCTCTTCTACATACGCATACACCCACCTGCGACACACGCGCAGAGCAAGAAAGGCACCCATCATGTCGCTCGACCCCGTCGCCTACCTCCCCTACAAGGACCCCGACGACTTCATCCGTGAGGTCACCGACCGCATCTGGGTCGGCCGGGACATCTCCTACATCGTCGACAACTACGAGCCGGACTCGATCGTCCACACCAGCCTCGGCACCGTGGTGGGCCGCGACGGCGTGATCGAGGGCACGACGATGCGCATGGGCAGTACGCCCGGTCACATCGGCCAGGCCGAGGACGTGGTCTGGGAGGCGCGCGGGAACGACGCCTTCCTCAGCTCGCACCTCGTCTTCTCCGCCGACGAGCATCTGGTCGACGGACGCAACATCCGCATCCGCAAGCGCACGGTCGCCAACTGCCTCTACCGCCGCGGCCGCATGGTCGAGGAGTGGGTGGTCCGCGATGAGCTCGCCACCTGTCTCCAGCGTGGCGTGGCCCCGGACGAAGCGGCCCGCGCCCTGCGGTTCCAGGGGTACAGCGGGTCGATGACCGAGGAGCCGCCGAAGGACGTGCTCCTGTCCGGGGTCAGCGGGCCGCGGCCCGACGAGTTCCGGCCCGAGTGCGAGATGGTCCTCGAGTTCATCGACGAGGTCTGGACGCAGCGACGGCTGCAGAAGGTCAACGACTTCATGGCGCGTGACCTCTTCCTGCACACGATCGGCGACCGGACCGTCATCCGCCCGGAGCGCTACCAGAGCGATCTGATGGCCATGGTGGCCGCGTTCCCCGACGCCCGTTTCGAGGTGCGGGACGTACAGACCAACCACTCGCCGCGCTACGCCGGCCTCCGGGTGGCCGTCACCTGGACCATGCACGGCACCTACCGGGGCACGCCGGACTTCGGCCCGCTGACCGACCGGCCGGTGACCGTGCTCGGTGTCTCCCAGTTCCTGATCCAGGAGGGCCGGATCGTAAGGGAGTTCCGTGTCTACGACGAGATCTCGCTGCGGGCCCAGATCAACGGCACGCGAGGTGACGGGCCGTCGGTGGAGGCCAACATCTACTGACCGGCGCCCGGTGATCATCTGGTCGTCGGGGCGTGCGAGCATCCCGGTATGAGGTGTTTCGAGACCGTCACGCACATCGCCGCGCCCCCGGCGACCGTATTCGACCTGTCGTTGGACGTGGATCTGCACACCGCGTCCATGGCCGAGTCCGGGGAGCGGATCGTCGGTGGCGTACGCGCGGGACGTATGGCGCTCGGTGACACCGTGACGTGGGAAGCCCGGCACTTCGGCGTGCGGTGGCGGATGACTTCACGCATCAGTGCGTACGAGCGGCCCGGCACCTTCGTCGACGAGCAGGTATCCGGGCCGTTCGAGCGGTGGCACCACACGCACCACTTCGCACCGGACGGGCGCGGGGGCACGGTCATGCGTGACGTGGTCGAGTTCGCGGCGCCTTTCGGCCTGTTGGGTACGGCTGTGGAGGCGGTGGCGCTCGGCCGGTACATGCACGAGCTCATCGACGCGCGCAATGTGCACGTGCGGCAGCAAGCGGAGGCGTCGGCCTAGCACCACGCCCCGCCGCCGCCCGGGATTCAGCCGGCCGGTGCCGTGAGCCCGCTCAGGTCGCGTCTCAGACGATCACGACCCGGCGCCCGCGCGTATGACCGGCCTGGCTGTCGATGTGTGCCTCCGCGGCCTCGGCGAGCGTGTACGACTTCTCGACCGGGATGTGGAGCTTTCCCCGCGAGATGAGGTCGGCGGCCTCGGCGAGCGCTTGCGGCACGCTCCCCGCCACGCCGGAGAACCGAACGCCGAGCTCCGGTGCCGCGAGATCGGCGATGGAGATGACCTTCTGCGGGTCCCCGGTCAGCTCGACGAGCTCGCGAATGACGCCCGAGCCGGCCAGATCGAGGGCGGCGTCCATCTGCCCGAGCTGCCGCACTCGTTCGACCCAGCCCTCGCCGTACGTCGTGGCGAGGGCGCCCAAGCCACGCAGGTAATCCTGGTTCGCGGCCCCCGCCGTGCCGATCACGGCGATGCCGCGGTCGCGGGCGATCTGCAGCACCGCCGACCCCACTCCCCCGGACGCGCCGCTGACCAGCAGCGTCTGTCCGGGCTGCACGCCTACCTCGCGGATGACGCGCAGCGCGGTCTCCACCACCGAGGGGTATCCGGCCGCCTCTTCGAACGTCAGGTCCTCGGGTATAGGGGCCCAGGCCGACAGCACGGCGAACTCGGCATAGGTGCTCGACCCTTCGCCGAACACGTGGTCGCCGGCCTCGACGTCTTCGACGCCCTCGCCGACCTCGTCCACCACCCCGGCGGCGTCCAGCCCGACTCCGGCGGGCAACTCGACCGGATGGGCACCCAGGACCTGGCCCTCGCGGACCCTCCAGTCGACGGGGTTCACGCCCGCCGCCCGTACGGCGACGCGTATCTGGCCGGGGCCCGCGTGGGGCTCCTCGGCATCCGTGAGGTGCAGGACATCGGGACCGCCGAACTCGGCGAAGCTCACTCTCTTCATGCCGCCGAACATAACACTAACGGTTAGTGTTTAAAAACGGTTACGGTTTTGTACCTGATAGCATCCGGCCATGACCGTGCCGACCGGCCGCCGCGAGCGCAAGAAGGCCGCGACCCGCCAGAAGATCGCCGACACCGCCCTGCGGCTGTTCCTGGAGCGCGGGTACGACGCGGTGGGGATCCGCGACGTGGCAGCCGAGGCCGACGTGGCCGTCACCACGCTCTTCTCCCACTTCGCCTCGAAAGAGGCCCTGGTGTTCGAGCAGGACGAGGACTTCGAGCAACGCCTCACACAGGCGGTCACCGGCCGGGCTCCGCACGAGCCGCTCGTTCCCGCACTGCGGCACGAGATCCAGGCCCTGGTGCGCCACTGCACGGCGGACGGCGCCGCCCCGGTCTGGCGCATGGTCGAGGAATCGCCCGCCCTGCGGAAGTACGAGGAGTCGATGCGGCTGCGACACGCGGAGCTGCTGGCGACGGCCATCGCCGCCGACGCCGGTCTGCCACGGACCGATACGGCCTGCCGGGCGATCGCGAGGTTCGTGATCGACGCCTACTCGGTGGCCCGCGAGGCGGCCGATCCGGATGCCGCCGTGGACGAGATCTTCCGGATGATCGAGGCGGCCTGGGAGGTCACCAGCTCGGTTCCCCCCGTACGCGGGGAACCGAGCTGACGCCGGAGCCAGAGCGTGCGGCTCAGCCGTTGCCCTTGCCGTTGCCCGACAGCGCCGGGATGTCGCTGAGGACGTGCGACAGCGGCTCGTCCTGCTTGGCCTGCGTGGAGTTGTCGGCACACTGCTGGTTCTGCGGCGCCGAGAGGACCGGGATGTCCTGGACCGCGACCGGCACGAGGATGCCGACCAGGGAGCCCACGTTCGCCTTGACCGGCACACCGGCACAGAGCTTGTTCAGCGAGCCCTCGACCAGGCTGCCCTGCAGACTCATGTCCCCGTCGGTGGCGCTGTTGCCGAACGCCGTCTCGGCGCCGTTGCCGCTGAGCGAGGTGGTGCCGGTGTCGTCGCCGATGGCGGCCGCACTGCCGGCGCTGCCGGCCAGGGCGGCGGCTGCGAGGCTCAGGGCGAGGGGGAGGTTACGGGTACGCATGGTCACTCCAAGACGGAACGTCAGTTGCCAGAAAGGCCAGTAGATCCGTCAATGCCCCAAGTCATGGGTATTTTCGCCCGTTAGCGGAGTGTCGGCGTACCGGGGCTGACGACCTCGGCCTCGCTCCAATGGCATGATCGACCTCGCAGCAGGGGCCCCGACAATATTACCTACCAAATCGGTCGAAGAATTGATACCTACAGCTTCGCGGGTGTTTTCACGAATAAGCCGCAAGATCGAGTTCACCGCATGGCGTCAGCCACGCACGATCCTGTGGGCCACGGCATGCGTGGTGGCCCTCGGATTCCTCGTCGCGCTGGAGATCGCCGCGCGCCACTACGGCGGCGTACCGGGGCCGATCACCAACCAGGCGCGAGAGGTGCTGTTCCCGCCCAAGCCAGGTCCGCTGTACGGCGGCCTGGCGTTGATGATGGTGGTCCTCACCTGGCGGCAGCGGTTCATCGCTGCCGGTGCCGCGATCGGCATCGACGTCGTCTTCGTGCTCGTGCGGTGGGCGGCCGACGCCGAGGTGCCCGAAGGCCAGTTCTTCGGAAATGGCGCGCTGTGGACGATGCTGGGCTGCGCCGTCATCGCGATCACCCGCCGCACCGGCCAGGAGCGTGTCCTGCTCCTGAAGGGCGTCGGCCTGGGCCTGCTGCTCGTGGCCGGACGCAAGACCGGTGACACCTGGCTGCTCATCACGGCGAAGACCCGACCGACCGTCCTCGACCCGTACGTGGCGATCGCCGATCACGCGCTGGGCAACCCGTCATGGCTGGCGGGCCGGATGCTCAAGGCCACCGGCCCGGTCACCACCCATGTTCTCGACCTGGTCTACGCACAGCTCGCGGTGGCCGCGATCGCCGTCGCCCTGTACCAGCTGCGCAACGTGGCGGCCGAGCGCCGCTTCCCCCGCCACCACCTGGTGCGCACCTTCCTGGTGATCGGCCTCCTCGGGCCCGCCATCTACATGATCTTCCCGGTCGTCGGGCCGATCTTCGCCTACGGCCCGGGCACCTCGGGCACCGGCGGCGTGCAGTGGGCGGTGGCCAACCTGTGGCCGCACACGCCACCGCCGCTCAGCCTCCCGCACCCGGTCCCGTACGACGGGATCACCCCGCGCAACTGCGTGCCCAGCCTGCACACGGCATGGGCCACCGCGATCTTCATCCACTCCCGCAAGGGGCCACGGCTGCTGCGCTACGCAGGCACGTTCTGGCTGGTCGCCACGCTCAGCGCGACCCTGGGGTTCGGCTACCACTACGGCGTGGACCTCATCGCCGGTGTGGTGTTCGCGCTCACGGTCGAAGCCGCGCTGCGCTCGTTCGACCACGGCTGGGAACGGCAGGGCATCCAGCTGGTCGCCTACGGCACGACGGTCTTCGCCGCGCTCCTGGTGTCGTACCGCTACCTGCCGATGGAGATGGCCGAGCACCCTGAGGTGTCCGGCCCTCTCCTCCTGCTGGCGATGGCCTCGGTGATCTACGGCTACGTACGGACCACCAGGCTGTGGGAGCCGAAGCCCGCACCGGCGCTGCGAGCGGAACCACAACCCGAACCGGTCTGAGTCACGCCGTGGCCGCCGGGCGCAGGCGCACCGGCAGGGCCTGGTGGCCGTTGCTGATCAGCGAGCCGAGCCTCTTCAGCTCGGAGGCAGGCACGCCGAGTTCGATCTGCGGGAACCGGTCGAAGAGCATGCGCAGGGCGGTGACGACCTCGATGCGGGCCAGGGGCGCGCCGAGGCAGAAGTGGACCCCGAAGCCGAAGGCAAGGTGATCCTTCTTGGTGCGTGCGATGTCGAAGTCGTCCGCGCTCTCGCCGTGCCAGTCGGGGTGGCGGTTGGCCGCGGCATATGAGGCGAGGATCGCCTCGCCCTTGCCGATGATCCGGCCGTCAGGGAGTTCGATGTCGGCGACGGCGAAGCGCATGGGCAGATGCTTGACTGCGGGCTCGAAGCGCAGGGTCTCCTCGACGGCGTCGTTCCACTGCCTCTGACCGGAGCGCAGGGCGGCGAGCTGCTCGGGGTGGGTGAGCAGCTGGGTGACCGCCTGGTCGATGACGTTGACGGTGGTCTCGTATCCGGCGGAGATCATCAGCAGCAGCGTGTCGCGCAGCTCGCTTTCCGACAGCGCCGTCCCGTCGCCCTCGTCGTCGCGTGCGGCGATGAGGAGGGACGTCATGTCGTCGCCCGGATCGGTGCGCTTGGTGGCGATGAGAAAGTCGAGCGCCTTGTAGACCTCGGCGGTGTTGGCCGCCGACTGATCGGCGGTCAACGTGGTGTCGAAGACCCCGTCGACCATTCTGCGGAAGTCGGCCCGCTGCTCGGCGGGGACGCCCATGAGATGACCGACGACCGCGATCGGCAGCGGGTAGGCGAGGTGGTCACGCAGGTCGACGGTCTCACCGGCGGGCAGGGCGTCCATGGCGTCGAGGAGAGTGGTGACGATCTCCTCGACGGCCTCGGTCAGCGCGGCGATGCGGCGGTGGCTGAACGTGGGCGCGACCATGCGGCGCAGGCGGCTGTGATCGGCTCCGTAGGCGGTGAACATGTTCTCGACCGCGACCCACAGCGCCAGCGGCCACACCTGTACCGCCTCACCGAAGCCCGGCCAGTGGGCACGGGCGTCCTTGGAGACCTTCGCGCTGGTCAGCAACTCCTTGAGGAGCACGGGGTCGCTGACCGACCAGGCCTGCACGCCGAGGACGTCGACCAGGACCGCCGACCCGTGGGCCCGGAGTCTCCGGTGCTCCTCGTGCGGGTCGGCGCCGGTGGGGTCGAGGACGATCGGCGGGGTGGGCGAGGGCGTCACGGTAAATGTCCTTTCCGACGTACGCATCAGGCGAACGCGGCGGTAGAGAGCAAGCGGTCGGGGGCCGGGCGGCAGCCGTACGGGCCGAGGCCCCAGGACAGATGAGCATGGTTGCCGGAGAAGCGAAAGCCCCCCGAGAGCCCAGGTGTTGGCCGTACGACGGCCGCCGGCGGAGCCGCCGGGCAGGGCCCGGCGGCATGGATCGGTGTCAGGTCAGCCGCCACAGGTGGTCCGCCGTGCCGTTGTCCTCGAACTGCACGACCTGCGCACTGTTGGCCGTCGACATGCCGTCCACCCCGAGGACCTTGCCGCTGTGCCGGTTGCGGAGCAGGAACCAGCCCTCCCCCTTGTCCACCTTCTCCCAGCGCAGATGCTCGGCCCCGCTGTCGGTGAACTGAACCGACCTGGCGGAATCGGCCGTCGACGCTCCTTCGATGCCGAGCACCTTGCCGCTGTACCCGTTGCGCAGCGTGTACCGGCCCTCGCCCCGGTCGATGAGCTGCCACGCGTGGTCGCCCGTACCGGAGTTGTCGAACTGGACCACGCGCCCGCCGTCGTCCAGGGACATGCCGTCTACCGCGAGGACCTTGCCGCTGTGCCGGTTCTCGATCCGCCGGTAGGGCGGCTCGGGCGTCCAGGTGCGGCCATCGGGGGCAGCCGTGGGGAACGCGGTGACGCGCAGTCGTGCCGCGCCCATCGGGATGAGCGTCACGTCCTCCTGCGCGCCGGTGGCACGGGCCGGGCCCCGCTGGAGAGGGGCCACCACGTGCTCGTCGTCCGCGACCCATTCCTCCAGGCGCCGGGCGCGGGCGCGGATGCGTACCGGGACGCCTTCGTGCGTGAACGGGTCGCCGGTCAGCGGTCCGGGGTCGGCGGTGAAGGAGAGATCGTCCTTGGGGTCGGGGGCGAGCGCGTAGTTCCACGGGGTGGTCGCGTGCACCGCCTGGTGCGGGAAGGCGTCCGTGCCCGCGTACCGCTCGTAAGACTCGCCGATGCGCAGGGAGTACGTCAGGGGGCCGCGGTCGACGCTGACCGCGCCGTTCTTCCAGGTGCGGACGGCAGTGCTCTGCGGCAGCCGCAAGGTGACCCGGTCGCCGTCGCGCCAGGTCCGCTCGACCTCGGCGAAGGACGGTCCGTCCGGGGCCCGCAATCGGCTCCCGTTGACGGTGAGTTGGGGATTGTCGCACCAGCCGGGTATGCGCAGCCGGAGCGGGAAGCGGGTCGGCTTGTCCAGGGTCAGGGTGAGGGTGACCGTTTCCTTGAAGGGGTAGTCGGTGTCCTCGGTGATCGTGACCAGGGTGCCGTTGGCGACCTTCGCCGTGACCCGGCACGGGGCGTACATCGCCGCCGCCAGGCCGCGGTCCGGGGTCGCGAGCCACAGCTCCTCGGTGAAGTACGGCCAGCCCATGCCGTAGTTGTGCGGGCAGCAGCGGTACTGGTCGACGCCGGGCTGGAAGGCCTGCATCGCGAAGCCGTTCTGGAACTGGCCTTGCGTCTTGCGGGTGTTGTCGAGGTCGACGCTGTTGGCGCTGGTGACGTAGTGGATGCCGGTTCCGGCCGGGTCGGTCGCCGCGGGCAGCATGTTGAAGGCGAGCTCTTCGCACAGGTCGGCCCAGACCGGGTCGCCCGTGATGCGGGTGAGGAGTTCGTGACTGGCCATGAACTCGACGGTGCCGCAGGTCTCGAAGCCCTGACGGGGGTCGCCGAAACCGGGGCGCGCGTTCTCGTCGCCCGCGAAGCCGCCGCCGGGGAACTGCCCGTACGTCCCGATCGCGGTCGCGTAGTTGCGGTACGTCGCCCGCGTGTGGGCCGCCTTGCCGGAACGCAGCGCGTACTGGGCGGGCTCACGGAAGCCCTGCGCCACATTGACGTTGTGCCAGTCGGCGACGCCGCCGGCCCAGTCCACGCCGTGGGTGTGCATCTTGTCGGCGAGTTCGAGCAGGAAACTCTCCTGGGTGCGGTTGTAGACCCAGAAGGCGACGTCGAGCCCGTCGCCCCATCGCTTGGAGACCCAGCTGGAATCGAAGGCACCCGGTCCCTGCGCGTTCATGAAGCGCATGAAGCGCAGCAGGAACGGCACGATCCGCTTGTCCCCGGTGAACTCCTCGTGCGAGCGCAGCGCCTGGAGGAGCGGCAGATAGGGCCAGAAGTCCGGGCCGCCGTTCAGCTGGGTGCGCAGCCTTCTGGGACCGAAGAACCCGTCCGCTTCCTGGGTGGCGATGATCGCGTCGATCCACCGGCGGCTCTCCGCCAGGGCGGTGCGGTCCTGGGTGAGGGCGGCGAGGTCGACGTATCCGCGCAGCCAGTACGTCACTTCCTCCCACCCCTGCTTGTCCGGGTGCACCCAGCCCGAGTCGTCGAACGCGAGGAAGTGCGAGATCTCCGCGTACCGCCCGAACAGTCCGCCGAGCAGGAGGTCGAGCTGTCCGCGCAGCCAGCCACGCGCGGTGACGCTGCCCACCGGGAGCTTCTGGAACGCGGTGGGGGCCAGGGGCGCGGCGTTCGGGCCGTACAGACCGCCGCGCGCCGGGGTCGCCGCCTGCGCGGCGGGTGCGGTGACGGCTGCCACGCCGCCGGTCGCGCCGAGGGTGATCGCGCCGGAGCGCAGAAGGAAGTGGCGCCGGTCGAGCTGCGTCATGAGTACCGTCCCGTCGTTTCCGTTTTCGCTGGTGGCGGCCATGCAGGGTGCTTTACAACGTTGGAAATCCGCGATGTGCGAGATCTCAAAGACGTTGAGCAGAGGGGCAGTTGGCATCTCAGCACCGAGTGACGGCGTTGTCCAGAGGGCCAGAGGGACGGATGAGACAGGGACGGATGAGGCCTTGTGCCGCTGTCGCGACCTCGTGCTGCTGCCGCGGCCTTGTGTGCTGAGCCGGGACGGTGCCCGGATCTTCGTGGCTTCTGCCAGTACGGAGGTGTGCCGGGACCCGTAGAGACTGCCAGTCAGGGTCGCGGCACGCACGCCCTGGCAACGGGGGCCGCGTCCAACGCCAAACCGACGGAGGACGGCACCATGAGCACGCAGCAGCAGTACGACGAGATCGGTGAGGCGTACGAGGGGTTCAAGGCCCTGCCGTTGGAGCAGTACTCCGTAGTGCCGAGCTTCCTGGCGATGGTCGGGGACGTGCGCGGCAGGTCGGTCCTCGACCTGGCCTCCGGCACCGGCTTCTACAGCCGGGAGTTCAGGCGGCGCGGCGCCACCGATGTTCTCGGCGTCGACATCTCGGGCGAGATGGTCTCTGTGGCACGGCAGTTGGAGCAGCGTGATCAGCTGGGTGTGCGCTACGAGGTCGGTGACGTGGCCGAACTGCGGCCGCTCGGCACGCGCTTCGACATCACGCTGGCCGTCCAGCTGCTCAACTACGCGCCGGACGTCGCCACCACGGAACGCATGTGCCGCAACATCCACCGGAACATGAAGCCGGGCGGCGAGCTGTTCGCGCTCAACCAGTCGCCCGACTTCCGCTTCGACGGGCCGGGCCCCGACAAGTACGGCTTCCGCAGCGAGCTCACCGGCGAGAAGGTCGAGACGGGGCCGCAGGTGAGGACCACGGCGCTGCTCGACCCGGCGCCGGTCTCCTTCATCGCCAACCTGCCGCGCCGAGAGGTCTACGAGAAGTGCCTGGCGGCGGCCGGATTCAGCGACCTGGCCTGGGTGCCGCTGACGGTGTCGGAGGCCGGCGTGCGCGAGTTCGGTGCGGACCACTGGGCGGACTTCCACGCCAACCCGCCGCTGGTGATGCTGCGCTGCCGCGCCTGACGACCTGCCGGACACCGGGCCGCCGCCAGCCGCCGTCCGCCGGGCCGGGGCGGCACCTGCGTCAGGAGTGGGTGGGCGCCGTCTCACCGGTGGACCGGGCGGCAGCGGCCTGGCGCCGCCGGGGCCCGGCAGGCGTCGCGTCCTGCTTCCGTGGTGCGGGGCGGATCAGACCGAGAACGCCGGCCGCCAGCGCCCATGCCAGGAGCGGGAACGCGGCAACCCTTTCCATGCCTCCCATGCCGAGCCCGAGGTAGTGGCCGGAGAGGAAGAGCCCAAAGGCCACGAGCGCGGTGGCACCCATCAGGCTGGTCGCCCAGCGCAGCGGGCGGGGAACACCGGCCGAGGAGCCGGGTCCCGCCAGGCAGAGACCGATGTTGCCCAGTGCCATGATGAGCAGGGCGCCCAGGACGTGCTGGTTCTCGTTCACGTCCGCAGGGGCCAGCCCCGCGAGGACGAATCCCACCCCTCCCGCTGCCAGCAGCGTCCGGGCCGTGATCGCTGCCGCGCCTCTGCGCCACTGGTCGGCACCGGTCAGGACCACGCCCACGACGAGCAGAGCCCCCAGGGCGACGAACGCCCCGTTCATCAGACCGTGTTCGGGAGAGCACACGTACCGGGTCTCCGGCTCCGCCTGCAAGGCGCAGTGGGCATTGCCCAGGTCGCTGATGTTGTACCGCGCCCAGCTGTACGGCTTCGCCCAGGCCGACTCGGCGATGACATGGATGACGAAGAACTGCACGACACCCATGATCCATGCCGCATACCCGATTCGGGCCGTCAACTTCACACCTGTTGTTCGCTCAAGTTCCATGCGTACAGCGGATCATGAAGCGCTCTCCCCCAGCACTCCGACGAACCACCGGACCAGGGTGGGGAAATCCCCCGGCCGAGCGTCATGTCCCGGGTCCTTGAAAGGCGTTCAGAGCCTGCGGGAGACATCCTGTGCCGCTTGCTTTACGGCCGGTGCGAAGCCGCTGAGTTGTTCCTCCGTGACGAGGAAGGTGAGGGCGGAGACCGAGACCGCGCCGACGGGGGTTCCATCGGCGTCGAGCACCGGGGCGGCGACCGCGCAGATGGAGTCGTCCGACTCCTCGTAGTCCGTGGCGTAGCCGTCGGCCCGGATGCGGGCCAGCTCTTCGGTGAGGGCCGCGCGGTCGGTGTGGGTGCGGGGCGTACGGGCGGGCAGCCCGGTGCGGTCGAGGATGTCGGCCGCCTCGCCCGGCGGCAGGTGCGCGAGCAGCGCCTTGCCCGCGGCCGTGGTGTGCAGCGGCAGCGGGGTCCCGACGTCGCTGGCGATGCGATAGGCGTGGCCGGGGTCGACCTTGTGCGTGTACGTGGCGTAGTCGCCGCTGAGCACGGCCAAGTGGACGGTCTGGCGCAGGCGTTGCTGGAGGGCGCGCAGGACCGCGTCGATGCCGACGGCGTCGTCGGCTAGCACCAGGGCCGACAGGGCCCGGAGTTGATTTCCGCTG
Source organism: Streptomyces sp. NPDC057302 (assembly GCF_042667685.1). NCBI lineage: Bacteria > Bacillati > Actinomycetota > Actinomycetes > Kitasatosporales > Streptomycetaceae > Streptomyces > Streptomyces sp. NPDC057302. The sequence continues at coordinate 28,740 of NZ_JBHUZJ010000031.1, forward strand.
CCGTAGCGGCCCTCGCCGTCCGCCGCCGCGTACCCCTCCTCGATCAGGATGGCCAGGACCCGGTGGGTGCTTGCCTTGGGCACTCCCGAGTGTTCGGCGATCTCACCGAGGCGGTGCGGCCCGTCCGGGCGGGCCAGTGCGTGCAGGACCCGCAGCGCCTTGGCGACGGAATTAACGGGCTTGCTGCGATCCATTGACCCTCCGAGAACACGCGGGCTATGTTGCCAACCGGTCCGTACAGCGGAACGCCAATCTACTCTACGGAACGCTCGTCTGTCCTCCGGCCGCGACGCACCCCTGGGTCGCCCCGCGTGCCGGACGCTCCATGCACCTATCTCACGCTCGGGAAAGGCGGCCGTCCATGGCTGTACACGGGGCAACTGCCCCGCACCGACAACGATTCGATCTCGTGGTGTCGGGCGGGCTCCTGTCCGATCCGCTGCGCGAGACCCCCGAGCCGGGAGACATCGCCGTACGCGACGGTCGCATCGTCGAGATCGCGGCCCCTGGCACGCTCCTCGGCGAGGAACGCCTCGACGCCTGCGGCCTGCTCGTCGCTCCGGGCCTGATCGACCTGCATACACACGTCTACGCTCCCCGCACCTACCTCGGCGCGCCCGCCGACACCATCGGTCTGGAGCAGGGCGTCACCACTGTGGTCGACGCGGGCAGCTGCGGCAGCGACGACTGGTCCGACTTCACGGACAACGTTGTCCGGCCTGCCGCCACCCGGGTCCTGAGCTGGCTGAACATCTCCCGCCACGGCCTGGTCCACGGGCCTCGGGAGCTCTCGCACGGCCCCGGCGACGTGGACGAGGCGGCCACCGAGAAGGCGCTGCGCGACCACCCGGATCAGATCCGCGGGATCAAGGTCCGGATGAGTGCGTCGGTCCTGGGAGACAGCGGGCTCGCCCCGCTGCGGGCCGCCAAGCGGGTCGCCGACCGGGTGGGCCGGCCGGTCATGGTCCATGTGGGCAACGAGCCTCCGGTGCTGGGCGACGTGCTGGACCTGCTCGGCGCGGGTGATGTCGTCACGCACGCCTTCCACGGCAAGCCCGGCGGCTTGTTCGGAAGCGAGCGGCAGGCGCGTGCGGCCGTCGCACGCGGTGTCCGTCTCGACATCGGGCACGGCAGCGCGAGCCTGTGTTTCGCCACCGCGGAACGGGCGCTGGCCGCCGGATTCACCCCGAACACGATCAGCACGGATCTGCACGCGCGCAGCATCGAGCGGCCGGTGCACTCGCTGGCCACCACCCTGAACAAACTGATCGCCCTGGGCATGACGCCGCATCAGGTGATTCGCTGCGCCACCCTGCACGTCGCCGACGTACTGGGTCTGGAAGGGGAGTTGGGCACCTTGCGTCCAGGTTCCGCGGCCGACCTGACCTTGTTGCGGCAGGAGCAGGGGCCGGTGACGCTCACCGACGCCGAGGGCGCCACGCGGACCGGCTACACCCACCTGGAACCGGTCGCGGCCGTCCGCGCGGGCCGCATCCATCCAGTGGGGAGCGTGTCCGCGTGAACCACTCGCGCCGGACGGCTCATCGACCGGGCCCGCCTTTGCCCGCACCACCGACAGGAACCACCGAGAGGCCCATGAAGTGAGCACCCCCCTGATCGAGCGCCTCGCGGAGACGGTGCGCGACACGGAGCATCCCGTCACCGGCACCGACCGGGTCGAACTGGAAGCGTTCCTGCCGCTCACCCACCTCTACGCGCAGTCGAGCGGCATCGTCTTCGACGACATCCGCGCGCTCGCCCTGGCCGTGCACGCCCTGGCGTTCGTACGCAGGGTCCGCACCGCCGAACACCTGGAAGCACTCGACCCCCAGCTCGCCGCCGAGGTGGCCCCCGGGCGCATGGCGGCCGTACGCCACCTCATCGACAGCTACTGCGCCCCGCGGGACTTCGCCGCGCGCGACACCGAAGTGCTGCTGCTCGCCCTGCACTTCGAGACGGCGGCGCAGCTCCAGGACCACACCGACCAGCAGGCATGACCGACATCCCAGCATGACCGACACACCAGGGAGCACCGCCATGACAGTGAAGATCGTGATCGGACACCGGCTCGGCAAGGGCAACGCGGTCGCCGACGGAGTACGCGCGGCGGGCGGCGAACCCGTCGTCATACCCGGCCCCGGAGCCGACATGAAGGTGGGCGACGTGATGGCCGCCGAGAGCGCCGACCTCGGCATCTCGTTCTGCGGCAGCGGCGGCGCGGGGGCCGTGACCGCCAAGGCCAAGTACGGGCACGACATCGAGTTCGGCATGCGGTCGGCGCAGGCCGGTGTGACCGCCGTCGAACAGGGCCGCACCGTCCTCGGCTTCGGCTTCCTCGACAGCGAGGAACTGGGCTTCAAGGTCACCGAGGCCCTCCTGAAGAAGCTGGGGAGGACGGCATGAAGCAATCCCGCCACACCCTCCGCCTGACCGGCTCTGGGCCTACCCGCGAGAAGGCCTTCGCCACCGCCATCGGCCAGGTCCAGTCGGCGGTCGGCAAGCGCACGGACGGGGTCTGCTTCCGCGTGGAGCCGCTGGAGCTCGAAGTGCTCTCGGCCGCCGAACACCGTTGGACCGAGCGGTTCTTGGGACTGCTCTTCCCACGCACCCGCCAACGCTTCGAGATCACCCTGCGCGTCGAGGTGCAGGTGGCCTCGCTCGACCTGGATGCCGTCGACTTCACGGTGCGCGAGGAGCGGCTCTCGCCGCTCCAGCACGCCCTGCACATGAGGTGACCCCATGAACGAGACCCTCATCGTCCTGCTGCAGTCCCTCGTCATCGGCGGCCTCATCGGCTTCGGCGCGAGCGCGGGCGTGGCCCGGATGTTCCACGCGCCCAAGGTCCAGGGCATGGGCGCCTTCCGCACGTTGGGTGAGCTGAACGCCTGCCAGAACGACCCCGTCGCGCATTTCTCCTTCGGCCTGGGCTTCCTCTTCAACGCCTGGTCGAGCACCGTCGGCACCGGCGCGCTGACCGGAGACGTCGACCACCGCATCGTGCCGCACTGGACGGCCGCGGTCGCGATGACCAAGAACCGCAACCTCGACCAGACCCTGCACAACCCCCGGCGGATGGCCCTCACCGGCACCGTCGTCGGCATGGTCCTGATCGCGCTGCTCAACACGACGGCGGCCTCGATCCCGCACTCCCTCCAGGACGTCGCGGCCAAGGTCCTCGGACCGGCCTCGGAATGGCTGATCAACCCGGTGATGCCCATCATCTTCTGGATGGCCGCCGTCGACGCGGGCCGCCGCACCGGAGCCTGGGGCACCGTCCTTGGCGGGCTCGGTCACCTGGTGATGGGCAACGCGGTCCCGGGCATCGTGCTCGGCATCGTCATCGGCAAGGGGGTCGACGACCTGGGCTGGACCAAGGTCACCAAGTCCCTCGCGGGGGCGGTCATCGTCCTGTTCGCCGCCAGCACCGTCCTGCGCGGCGCCGACCTCACCCTGCTCCAGCAGCTGAAGGTCGACGTCCCGCACTGGCTCCTGCAGTTCCACGACGCGACCGGCACCAAGCCCCAGTGAGGCAGGCAGCGACATGACCGACACATCGACCGCCGCCGCGGGCGACATGCCCGCGCACGGCTCCGACTCCGCCGACGGATCCGGCTCCGTCACGAAGCAGGAGAGGCCCGGGTTCCTGACCAAGGTGCCGGGAGAAGGCAGCTTCTGGCTCTCCGAGTGGGCCTTCCCCGTCTTCGTCGCCTGCCTGGCCGCCGGGATCTTCACCGGCACACACCTCTATTACGTCTACCACACGGGTGTCTTCAACGAAGTCGCCGTCGTATCCATGCTCAAGGCCGGTATGGAGGGCGGCAGTTACAGCGCCGCGGCAGCCTTCGGCGCGGGCTTCCTGTTCGCCCGGATCATCGAGGGCCCCATGGTCGGCATCCTCGACATCGGCGGTTCCCTCCAGACCGGTGTCGGCATCGGCATCCCCGCGATGCTGCTGTCCGCCGGGTTCACCGCGCCACTCGAACACTTCTGGCTCGCGGTCCCCGTCGGCGCGCTGCTCGGCGCCCTGATCGGCTGCGCCATCCTGGCCATCCGCCGCGCGACCGTGAACTCCACGGGCGGCACCTCCACGTTCGGCGCCGACGTGATGATGGGCGCGGGCAACTCCGCAGGACGCTATCTGGGCCCGCTCGTCATCATCTCCGCCGCCACCGCGTCCCTGCCCGTCGGACTCGGCTCCACCATCGGCGCCGCGCTCTTCTACAAGTGGCAGAAACCCCTCACGGGCGGCGCCATCATCGGCGCGATGGCCGCCGGGTTCTTCTTCCCCATCCCCGGCAAGTGACCGCGTTCCCTCCCGAACCGGCCCTCCTGCCACCACCGTTCAAGGAATCAGTGTGCACACTCTCCACCAGGACCTGGGCGTACCTCCCGCGATCAACGCCAGCGGCAAGATGACCGCGCTCGGCGGCAGCGTGCTCAGCGAAGCCGTCATCACGGCGATGAGCGAAGGCGCCCGCCACCACGTCGTCATGGCCGACCTGCTCGCCGCCACCGGGCGTGAGATCGCCCGGGTCACCGGCACCGAGGACGGCTGCCCCACCACCGGCGCCGCGTCCGGCGTGGCCATCGCGGTGGCGGCGCTCGTCGCGGGCACGGACCTCTCCCGCATCGAGGCCCTGCCCGACCCGGGTGACGCACCGTGCGAGGTGATCCTGCCGCGCGGCCACTCGGTCCACTTCGGCGCCCCCATACGGCAGTTGATCGCGCTCGGCGGCGGCCGTCCCGTCGAGGTCGGCTCGGCGAACAAGGTCACCAAGGAACATCTCTCCGGCGCCATCGGCCCCCGTACGGCGGCCCTGTTGTACGTCCAGTCGCACCACGCCGTACAGAAGGGCATGGTCTCCCTCGCGCAGACCATCGACGTCGGCCGGGAGCACGGCATCCCCGTCATCGTCGACGCGGCCGCCGAGGAGGACCTGCGGCACTGGCCGACCACCGGCGCCGACCTCGTCGTCTACAGCGGCGGCAAGGCCGTCGGCGGGCCCACCTCCGGAATGATCTGCGGCAGCGCCCGCCACATGGAGGCCTGCCGCGCGCAGTACGCGGGCATCGCCCGCCCGATGAAGGTCGGCAAGGAGACCCTCTTCGGCCTCGTCCGCGCCCTGCGCGATTACGGTGCGGACTCCCCCGGCGGGCACCACGACCGCATGGAAAAGCTGGCCGCGCGCCTGGCCGCTCTGCCCGGGATCACGACACGGGTGGTCAGCGACGAGGCCGGCCGGGACATCCACCGCACGGAACTCGCCGTGGACCCGGAGAGCGCGGGCCGCGACGCAGCGCAACTGGCCGACGAACTGGCCGCGGCCGGGGTCTACTTGCGCGACCACCACGCCTCCACCGGCCGCCTGTACGTCGACCCGCGCCCCTTGAACCCCGACGAGGAGGAGCAATTGGTGGGCCACCTGACCACGCTCCTCGAAGGCTCCAAGGGGCACCAGCGACTTGAGAGTGATAAGGGTCCTGCGGGACTCGAGGGAGGAGACCTGTGACCGTCGCCGAACGCCGCCTGGTCGTCACCGAGGAAGCCGGGCTGCACGCCCGCCCGGCCGCGGCCTTCGCCCAGGCCGCCGCCCGCAGCACGGCCGAGGTCACCGTCGCCCGTGAGGACGGTCGCGAGGTACCCGCCCGCAGCGTGCTCTCGCTCATGACCCTCAACATCCGCTGCGGCGACGCCATCGTGCTGCGTGCACGCGGCGCCGACGCCGAATCCACCCTCGACGCCCTCGCCCGCATAGCGGCCCCCGCATGAGCGGCGCCCCGTCGCCCGATGCGACCTCTCTGAGCCCGGCCGTCACCCGCACCATCGAGCGTCTGCGGCTGGCCCGCATCACCCCGACCGTGCGGGCCGCGGACGCCGACGCAGCGGACCGGCTGGCGCGCACGCTCCTCGCGTGCGGCATCACCACCTTCGAGTTCACCGCCACCACGCCCGGCTGGGAGAAGCTGGTGGAGACCTGGTCCCGGGAGGCGCCGGAGGCGACCGTCGGACTGGGCACCGTCACCTCGCCCGAGATCGCACAGCGGGCCCTGGAGGCGGGGGCCCACTTCCTCGTCAGCCCGTGCCAGGTGCCGGAGGTCCGGCCGGTCGCTGACGCGGCGGACCGGCTCCTGGTGGAGGGCGGTCTCACCCCCAGCGAGCTGCGTGTCGCCGCCGGGCGAGGGGTCGCCAAGCTCTTCCCCGCGCACGTCGGCGGCATCGCCTATCTGAAGTCGGTGATGTCCGTCCTGCCGGGTGCCCGCGTCATGGCGACCGGCGGCGTCACGCTCGACAACGCGGGCGAGTGGCTGGCCGCGGGGGCGTTCACGGTGAGCATCGGCAGCGATCTGACCAGAGGGGATGTGGAAGCGAACGTACGACGGCTGCGGGCGCAGCTCGTCTGAGGGAGCCCGAGGGTGAAGCCGGCCGGTGCAGTCCGTACGCGCGACGCACCGACCGGACCGCCGAGCACCGACCGGACGTCAGCGCTCGAGGTCGTCCGCCCAGCGCGAAGGGTCGACGATGACCTCGTGCGCGATGTCCGGCAGTGAGCGGCCTGAACCGAAGGCGCGAGCGCGCATGCGGGCCAGAGCCTCCTCGTCGGTGATGTCCAGCTCCCCGACGAGCAGACCCACGGCGGCATGGGTCGGGCCCCAGTAGGAATCCAGGATGTCCTCCGGTTCCCACGGCGGCAGCCCGCCCCAGTCCATCGTCGCCTGATAGGCGCTCAGCAGGGCGAAGCTCGCGGCGCGGGCGGCGATGGCGCCCTTCTCGATGATGTCCGGGTCCAGGGCGAGCGGCTGATGGCACAGCAGATCGACCGCGCCGAGCGTGCGCCGGGCGTCGACTCGAAGGGGGAAGGCGTAGATCGTGCCGACGTCGGCGAGCTGTTCCTGGGCGCACGGCCCGAAGAGCGGCCAGCTCGACAAGTCCTGGCGCAGATCGTTGACGATCACCTCTGCCCCCGTCTGCGCGGCCGTGACACACGGACCCTCTCCCAGGCCGAACTGCAGCTTCTCCAGGCGCAGACCGGCCTCGCTGGTCGCGCACAACAGCTGGCGGTGCGGTGTGTCCGTGAACAGCGAGAGGGTCGCCGCGTCCATGGACACGGTGTCCCGCAGGACCTCGCACAACCGCTGCGGAAGCCTGGCCGGATCGCCGTCGGCTGCTTCGTGCACCGAGCGCTCCACGGCGACGTGATCCACCATCTGCCTCACCTGCCTCCGTAATCGCACTCTCGAGTCGGCCGGGTGCCCCACCGCCCACGGGGCAAACCGGCCTCCTGCTGGGCGGCGCGACGACGGGCAGGCACGGCCCCGGCCCGCGCGAGCCTCCTGGCGTAGGGGAAATGCGCCGGGCGCGTCCGTTCTGACACGCCTGGCGGCGGAGGAGGGTGGAGGCAGGGCGTACCGCCCGCGTCAGGCTCCCCTCCACGGCCGGTGCGGCCCGACCGTGGGCGTCGGCGCTGAGGCAGGTTTGCTGCGGCGCCCACGGGGCTCGGCCCGGCCTGGTGTCTCGAAGCCCAGTGGCCGCGCCGGGCCATCGGGTACGGGGCCCGTACGGTGTCAGCGGCTCTGCGCGAGGTCGGCGACGGTGGAGGCCGGAGTGCTGAGGATGCCGTCGAACGCGTCGACGACGGCGGTGTGCAGGTAGACGCTCTGCAACCGGATGCGGTCGGGGCCGCTGAGGTTCTCCGTTCGTGCCCGGCGGAGGTCGGCCATGCCGAGTCCGATACCGGTGTCGGCGAAGGCCGCTTCGATGCTTCCGGGCTCGGGCGGTTCCAGCGTGGTGTCGTCGATGGTGAATCCGTACGGAGCCTTCTCATCGCGGTGCATCTCGGCCGTGTGTCCCGTGGGGCTCGTCAGTCCGAGGGCGAAGTACGCGTCGCCGAGGGCGTTGTGCAGATGCTGTCCCATGGGGAGCCCGGTGAGATGGCCGTCGAAGGAGATCGGCGTCTTCTGGATGTGGGCGTTGTGGGCCAGCAGTACGACGCGGGCCGTGGGGTCGACCTGGTTCAGGTGCCACAGGAGTGACTGGGCCATGTAGAGGTCGCGGGCGGAGGTGTCGGCGGTGAGGCCCTCTCCGGTGAACAGGGCCGCCATGGCGCGGAAGGTGTAATCGGCGTGGCAGGCGCCCATGAGGCGCTGCAGGGCGACGTCGTAGCTGTGCTCGTCCCCTCGGGAGAGGTACAGCGGTTTCAGTGAACGGAACCGGATGAGCAGGCGTGCCAGGAGTGCGCTGAGGGTGTCTTGTTCCGTGGAGGCCAGGCGGGCCCACGCGGGTGCGGCCACGGCCGCGGAGTCACCGGCGAAGGACTCGGCGATCGTCCTCGCGGCCTGAACCGTCGGGAGGCTCTCGGGGTCGATCCGGCGTAGGTAGTCGGCGAGGGGGTCCAGGGCGGGGAGCAGCGATCCGCCGGCTGCCGGGATGTCGACTCCCGCGAAGCGGACCGGCGCTGTGGCCGTGGCGTTGTGTCGGCGCAGGAGGCGCAGTGGCTCCTGGAGTCCGACGGGGATCGCTGTCGCGAGGTGGGCGGCGAGGTCGTCGTCCGCTCCCTGGCCCTGGGCCCAGGCGTCGAGGGGGAAGCCTTCGCTGAAGCCGTACTCGAAGGCCAGGACGGTGAACCCGCAGCGCTCCACCAGGAACTTCAGGATGCGCTGGCGCATCAGGGCGAACTCGGCGATGAAGTGGCTGTGTTCGCCGAGGGCGACCACGCGGACACCGTCGAGGATCTCGCGCAGCGGCTCCAGGTCGTCCAGGGGCGCTGCCGGGTCGAGGTGGCTGAGCGGGACGGCATGGCCGTGGAGCCAGTCGGCGAACGGCGCGGGGTCGGTTGCTGTGGGCATGCTGGTGGCTCTTCCGCGAGGAGGTTTCCGGGGGTGCGGGCGCCCGGCCCGTACCCCCGAAGAACACGGCACGTGCCGTGCCGTTATGGCAGGAGCGTGCCGGGATCAAGGACTCCTGTCAAGAACGGCACGTGCCGTGCCGATACCCTGGAAACATGACCACCGCCCGTCGTCGCGGCCCCGACCTCACCGAAGCCATCATGCGGAGCACGCTGGAGCTGGGGCAGGAGATCGGCTACGCGAAGCTCAGCATCGAGGCCGTCGCCGCCCGCGCCGGCGCCGGCAAGCACACCATCTACCGCCGGTGGCCCTCGAAGGGCGCCCTGCTGCTCGACTCGCTGCTTTCGCTCAACGAGTCGGCCCTGGACTATCCCTATACGGGCGACGTCATGGCCGACCTGCGCGAACAGATCCACGCGGCCGTCGACCTCTTGGCCGGGCCGTCGTTCAGGCCGCTCTTCCAGGCCCTGGTCGGCGAGACGCAGCACGATCCCCGGCTCGCCGCCGCCCTCAATGAGCGCTTCATCGCCCCGCAGACGGCCAAGACCCTCGCGCGCCTGCAAACAGCCCGGGACCAGGGCCAGGTGTCGCCCGCCTTCGACTTGGACCTGGCGATGGCGGTCCTGTCCGGTCCGCTGTACTTCCGGCTCCTGATCACACAGGAACCACTGACCCATCAGTACGTCGACAGGATCCTCGAAGCACTCTTCACGGGGATGGGGACAGGAGCGTGAAGGAGCCCTCCCTGCTGCCCTGCGCGCGGCAGAGGGGGGCTCGCCTCACCACCTCACACCTCAGCCGGAGGGCTCGTCCGGCACCGGCTTCTCCGCGTGACTCTCCAGGGCCTGGGATTCGCCGCGCCTGGCGGCGCCTCCCTCGTCCGTGTCGGGAACATCCGCCTTCGTGTCGGGGGCATCCGCCTTCTTGCCGCTGTCGGCATCGGCCTTGGCCACGTCCAGGTCCCAGGCGTCCGGCTCGCCCGTCGCCTGCTGGTCGGGCGGGTCCCTGGGAACGGGCGTGGTGCCGTCCTCGCCGGGCGCGGCAGGTATCCGATCACTCACGATGTCTCCTCCTCGGCCGTTCGGCCATCGGCTCCTGGCCGGAGCAGGTACCCGCGAACGGCTCGACGACACGTCGCGAGGACGGCGGCCGCCTGCGTGTTTCCGCTGTTCAGGTCGGGGCACCAGGCCGTGGTCAGGCCGTACGGAAACGTACGGCGCCCCCCTCGCGGTCATCGGCCCCACCGGGCCAACGACCGCACGTTCTGGAGGTGCCGTCATGCTGAAGGCCATCGCAGACGTACTCCGCGCCATCGGCGGAGCCATCGCCACCGTCGTCACCCTGCCCTTCCGGGCCGTCGCCCGGCTGTTCGGAGGAGCGTCGGACAGCGCGCACGGCCGCCACTGATCCCCCGGGGCGGGCCTGCTTTCACCCGCCCCGGCAGCAACATCTCAGTGGCTGCTGTAGTCGATCCAGGTGCTCGGTCGCTCGTTCTGGCCGGGGCCCGGTCGGCTGTAGTCGCATACGCCCTTCGGGAAGGTCCTGCGCAGCTGCGCCTTCTCCGTCCTGGTGAAGCGTGCCCCGTAGTCGCTGAAGTCCAGCGGTCGCAGCGCGCACTTGAGCGTGGACTCGGCCAGCGGCTCGCCGGCCCTCAGCCGCGGGTCCGCGCCGATCGGGTACTCGTCCGCGCAGGGTCCGCTCGCCGGGTAGGTCAGCGGCGCGTGGATGCGCTTCTCAGGGGTCAAGTAGCACCCGTCCGAGAGGTCGGTGGGCTTGTTCGCGATGACCTTCGCCTGCTTGTCGCGCGAGGATCCGTCGGCTGCGATGTTGGTCAGCCACCGGTCCATCGACTTCAGCACGTAGGCGTCCGCGGTCTGCGACTCACCCACCAGGTTCGGCTTGCTCTCGATGATCACCTGGTTGGCCGAGGTCCCGTTGGCCGCCCGCAGCCGCGCCCGGGTGATGTAGGACCACTGGGCGGTGTGGACGTCGAGCGGCACCTTGTCCAGGTAGACGCGGTTGTCGATGATCGGCGTGCTGCGCAGCCCCAGTCCCATGCCGTTGAGCAGATTGTTGCGGTAGGCCGCCTTCAGCGCCTTCGGGTCCGCCTGCGAACGCCGGGCCACCGGTGCGCCCTTGTCGTCGAATCCGCCGATGGCGGAGTTGAGCGCGACGAACTGGGCCGGGCTGATCTCCTTGCTCTTGAGCGCCTTGAGGCCGTACTGCACCCCGACGTTGTCCAGGGTGCTGCGCACGAAGCCCGTCTTCTTGTCGCGGCCGATCTGGTTGGCGTACGCCTCCATCAGCGTGCACTTCACGCCGCCCGGGTTGGCGGTGGCGTTCCACAGCGCCGTGGCGGGGATCGACTTGTCGCAGCGCTTGGTCGGAGTGCGCAGGTCGAGCGTCTGATCCGCGCCGACGCAACTGCCGTACTGGAGGAGTCCGGTCACCGCGTCCCGCTGCTTCGGGGTGAACGAGTTCCCGGCCCCGCCGAAGTAGCGTACGAGCAGTTTGCAGTCGGCGGCGAAGCCCTTCTCCGCCGTGAACGGATCCGGGAAGCCGACCGTGGGAATGATCCCGTCCAGGATGCCCGGGTAGGAGTCGGCGATCATGAACTGCTGGATGCCGCCGCCGGATCCGCCCCAGCCGATGGTGTGTTTCACCGGTCCGTAGGTCTCGACGAAGTGCTCCTTCACCATCATCGCCGCCTCCGCCGAGACGGGGATGTTGCAGTTCGTCTCCAGCACGTTGAGGGTGGAGGAGGCGACCGCGTAACCCTGGGACAGGAAGGTGTCGTTGAGTACGCCGCCGGTCTGCGCACCCTGGTGGTGACCGCCCGAACAGCCGCCGCCGAAGCTGTAGACCAGCCGGCCGTTCCAGCTCTTCTGCCGCTTCAGGGGCGTGGGATCGGTGCCGTCGTAGAGCGCGGCGGTCTCGTAGACGGCGCGGTTGATGGTGCCGGTCTCGACGCGGACGATGTAGGGCACCTTCCGGCCGCCCACGGTCGCGGTGGCGAGGTCGGCCGGGCGCTGGTCCGGGTCGGCGAGCGGGGCGAACTTGCCCGCCTTGCTGCGGTACTTGTAGCCGACCTTGCTGGGCGCGGAGCAGTGCGGCTGTTCGGCGGGTGCGAGGCCGAACGCGGTCGTCTCGCAGTAGAACGGCATGGCCTGCTGACCGGAGAAGACGGGCCCGGTGGTCCGGTGGTTGGTCAGGGTCCGGGCCGTCGTGCGGCCGTCCGCCTCGGCGGTGACGCGGTTGCGGCCGTTCTTGAGGTCGTCGACGAGACCGAGCAGGGTCCCGTCGGCCTGCCGCTCAAAGCCTTTGGCCGTACGCCCGTTGACCTTCACCCGCACCGGGCCGTCCTTGCCCGCCGTCGTGATCCGCAGGAGCGCGTCGCCGCCGCTGGTCAGGCCGCGGTCCGGGGTCGACGCGACAGCGATGCGCGGTGGCGGCCGATCCCGGTCCGCGCCCGCCGCCGTACCTCCCGGTGTCAGGGCCGCCGCCGCCATGACGGCGCAGGCGAAGGTCACGGCGCTGCGGAGTTTGCTGCGCATATGTGGTCCTCTCAAGTCAGGTACATGACATCTGGGCTATGGGAGTACGCCGGGTTGGCGGGCGGGCCGGCGCCGGAGCTCTGGCGGCCTGGGCCAGGGTGAGGGCCCAGGCCGCCCGTCCGTTCCGTCAGTTGACCGAGCGGTCCTTGTCCTTCCAGTGCGGCCGCCGCAACTCGCGCTTGAGGACCTTGCCCGCGGGCGAGAGCGGGAGCTCGGTGACGAACTCCGCCGTGCGCGGGGCCTTGTAGCCGGCGATCAGCGTCTTGCAGTGCGCGCGCAGTTCGTCGGCCGTGGCCGTGGCGCCGGGCGCCAGGGTGATGACGGCGTGGACCCGTTCGCCGTAAGTGTCGTCCGGGACGCCGATGATGGCGCAGGAGGCGACGGCGGGATGCTGGGCCAGGGCGTTCTCGACCTCGGCCGAGTACACGTTCTCGCCACCCGTGACGATCATGTCCTTGATGCGGTCGACGATGTAGAGGTAGCCGTCCTCGTCCATGTACGCGCCGTCGCCGGTGCGGAACCAGCCGTCGCACAGCACCGCCGCGGACTCCTCCGGCTTGTCCCAGTAGCCGCTCATGACGTGCCCGCCACTGAGGACCACCTCCCCCACATCGCCGCGCGGCAGCTCCGTCCCGTCGGGGCCGACGACCTTGACCTCGCAGTGCGGTGCCGCCCGGCCCGCGGAGCGCAGCCGGGCTCCGTCGGCATGGTCGGCACCGGTGAGCAGCGTGGCGACCGGCGCCACTTCCGTCATCCCGTACGCCTGGGTGAAACGGGCCGCGGGGAAGGCGGCCATGGCCCTCTTGAGCAGCGCCTCGGGCATCGGCGAAGCGCCGTAGATGAAACTCTGGAAGCCGGACAGGTCGTAGTCCTCGCGGTCCGGATGGTCCACCAGCATCTGGATCATCACCGGGGGCAGAAGGGCCGTGGAGACCTGGTGGCGCTCGATGGCCCGCAGCGCGGCCACGGGTTCGTAGGCGGGGATGACGACGTGTACGCCACCGACGAGCATCTGCATGTTCCAGGCGGCCAGGGCCGCGAGGTGGAACAGGGGCGCGGCGTGCAGCATCCGGCCGCCGGGCACCGCGACCTGCCCGCCCGCCTGGCTGCCCAGGGAGGAGACGATCATGTTGGCGTGGCTGAGCATGACGCCCTTGGGGAAGCCGGTGGTGCCGCCGGTGTAGAAGACCCCGGCGAGCGTGTCGCCGCCGTGCCGGCCGTCGGCCACCGGATCGGCGCCGGCCAGCAGGTCCTCGTACGACAACAGGCCTTCGGGCAGGGGCTGTTCGCCGCAGTGCACGATGACGTCGAGGACGTCACGCAGCTGCTCGACGAGTGGGGCGAAGGTGTCGTCGACGAACAGGACGCGGGTGCCCGACTGTTCCAGGGAGTAGCGGATCTCGGGCCCCGCCCAGCGGATGTTCACCGGGTTGACCGCGGCGCCGATCCACCAACTGGCCATCAGGTACTCGAGATAGCGGTCGGAGTTGAGGGCGAGCATGGCGATGCGGTCGCCCGGCTCGATACCGAGCTCGCGCAGGGCTCCGGCCAGCCGGGCGATGCGCCCGGCCGATTCGCGTACGGTGCGCGTCCGGTCGCCGAAGACGGTGAACGGGGCGTCGGGGGTCTGCTGGAGCGCCCGTTGCAGGGCCTGGGTCATGTACATGGCCGTTCGTCCTCCAGTGAGCGTGCGATGAGCTCCTTCATGACCTCGTTCGCGCCCCCGTAGATCTTCTGGGCGCGGGCGTCGGCGTACATCCGGGCGATCGGGTATTCGCGCATGTAGCCATAGCCTCCGAAGAGTTGCAGGCAGCGGTCGATCACCTGGCACTGGACGTCGGTGAGGTACCACTTGGCCATCGACGCGGTGGCGGCGTCGAGTTCGCCGCGCAGATGGCGCTCCACGCACGAGTCGGCGAAGACCCGCCCGACCCGTGCGAGGGTGGCGCACTCGGCCAGCTCGAAGCGGGTGTTCTGCAGCTTGATCAGCGGTTCGCCGAACGCGCGCCGCTCCTTGACGTGGGCGACGGTCTCGGCCACCGCCCGCTCGGCGACGGTCACGGCCATCACGCCGATGATCAGCCGTTCCTGCGCCAGCTGCCGCATGAGCTGGGACAGGCCGCGGCCTTCGGCGCCCAGCAGGTTCGCCGTAGGTACCCGGACGTCGTCGAAGAACAGCTCGGAGGTGTCGGCGGCGTGCATGCCGAGCTTGTCGAGCACCCGGCCGCGCCGGATGCCTTCCGTCACGACGATCAGCGAGAGGCCCTCGCCGGTACGGGCGGCCACGATGACCAGGTCGGCGGACCCGCCGTTGGTGATGAACGTCTTCGATCCGCTGAGGACGAAGTCGTCGCCGTCGCGCACCGCCTTCGTCCGGATGCCGCGCAGGTCGGAGCCCGCGCCCGGCTCAGTCATCGCGATGGCGCCGACCAACTCGCCGGAGGCAAGGCCGGGAAGCCACCGCTGCTTCTGCTCCTCGGTGCCGTAGGCCAGCAGATAGTGGGCGACGATGCCGCTGTGCACGAAGTTGCCCCAGCCGGTGTCACCCGCCCTGGCCTGCTCCTCGAACACCGCCAGGTCGGCGTCGAAGTCCGCGCCGCCCCCGCCGTACTCCTCGGGGATCGAGCAGCACAGCAGCCCCAGCTCGCCCGCCTTGCGCCACACCTCGCGATCGACGAGTTGGTCGGCGTCCGGCGTGACCTGGGCGGCCAGGAACTTGCGGGTGGTCTCGCGCAGCAGGTCCAGCTCACTCATAGCCGCCACCGCACACCAGCACCTGACCGCTGACGTAGTCGGACTCCGGCAGGCACATCAGATAGACCGCGCCCGCCGCCTCCCGCGTCGTTCCGCCCCGGCCCAGCGGGATCGTGCGGGCCATCGCGGCGAGCAGGTCGGGGTTGACCCCCACCTTGATCTCCTTGCCCTCGACCTCGATCTCCCCCGCCCCCGAGGTCAGCCGGGTCTCGATCAGGCCGAAGGCGACGGCGTTGACGTTGACCCGGTAGCGGCCCCACTCCTTGGCCATCGTCTTGGTCAGCCCGACCACGCCCGCCTTGGCGGCGGAGTAGTTCACCTGCCCGGCGTTGCCGCCCAGGCCCGCGATCGAGGAGATGTTGACGACCTTGCGATGGTGGGCGACCGGATGCGTCTTGAGATACGGCTGCGCCGCCCGCAACAGCCGGAACGGCGCCTTGAGGTGGACGTCGAGGATGGCGTCCCACTGCTCGTCGGTCATCTTCTGTACGACGTTGTCCCAGGTGTATCCGGCGTTGTTGACGATGATGTCAAGGCCGCCGAACGACTCGGTGCAGACGCCGACGATCCGCTCGGCGAAGCCCTCCTCGGTCACGCTGCCCGGGCAGGCGACGGCCTGTCCGCCCGCCTCCTTGATCTCGGCCACGGTCTCCTCGGCGGGTCCGGCGTCGAGGTCGTTGACGACGACGGACGCGCCCTCCGCCGCCAGCTTCAGCGCGATCGCACGGCCGATGCCGCGGCCCGATCCGGTGACGATGGCCGCACGGCCACTGAGCTTGCTCACAGATCTCCTTCGATGATCGCGCTGCCGCGCAGGGTGACGGTGCCGTCCTGGAGCGACACCACGAGGTCCAGGTGGGTCAGTCCGTCCTCGACCTTGACGACGCTCGCCTCGCACACGGGCTCGGCCAGGACGGGGGTGATCGAGGTGAAGCGGACCTGGTAGGAGCGGATGCGCCGCTGCGGGACCAGGTCGGTCAGGAGGCGCCCGAGTTGGGCCATGGAGAGCATGCCGTGGGCGAAGACGTCGTCGAAGCCGGCGTTCCTGGCCGCGTCGAGGTCGATGTGGATGGGGTTGTGGTCGCCTGATGCTCCCGCGTACAGGGCGAGCGTGGTCCGGCTGACCGGTGGCAGTTCGAGCTTCACGGGGTCACCACCGTCGTCGTGCTGAGGTTCGCGATCGGCGTGCCGTCCCTGGTGACCTCGGTCGTACGCACCAGGAAGCGCAGCGCCTTCTTGGTGTAGTCGGCGGCGAGTTCAGAGCTGAAGCTCAGCTCGTCGCCCGCGTAGGCCAGGGCGTGATAGACGAAGCTCTGCTCGCCGTGCAGCACGTTGCCCAGGTCCACGCCGAGGTCTTCGAGGTAGCCGAAGGAGTCGGCCGCCTCCTTCATCTCCTGGCAGAACAGGTAGGTGGGCGGCACCGGCAGATCCCGGTGGCCCGCCTTCCTCGCCGCCTCGACATCGGTGTAGACGGGATCCTGCTGTCCGGTCGCCTGGGCGAAGAACAGCAGGTCGCTCCGGTGGATCATGAAACCTTCCCGGGCTTCTCGTAGAGGGTGACGACGCAGGCGCCGCCCAGTCCGATGTTGTGCTGCAGCGCGAGCCGGGCCCCGTCGACCTGGCGTGCGTCCGCCTGCCCCCGCAACTGCCAGACCAGTTCGGCGCATTGGGCAAGCCCGGTGGCGCCCAGGGGGTGGCCCTTGGAGAGCAGACCGCCGCTGGGGTTGGTGACGACACGGCCGCCGTAGGTGTTCTCACCGTCGAGCACGAACTTCTCGGCGGTCCCCTCCGGGGTCAGGCCGAGCGCTTCGTAGGTGATCAGCTCGTTGGCGGTGAAGCAGTCGTGCAACTCGACGACGGGAATGTCGAGGGGGTCCACGCCGGATGCCTCATAGACGGAATCGGCGGCGCTCTTGGACATTCCGTACCCGACGACCTGCATCATGTCGCCGCCCTCGAAGGCGGCGGGCCGGTCGGTGGTCATCGCCTGGGCCCTGATCACCACGTCCGCGGCCAGGCCGTGCCGCCGTGCGAAGTCCTCGCTGCACAGCACGGCCGCCGCCGCGCCGCAGGTGGGCGGGCAGCACTGCAGTCGGGTCAGCGGGCCGTAGATGTGCGGGGAGGCAAGCACCTCCTCCAGCGTGACCTGCTCGCGGAAGACGGCGTAGGGGTTGTTCGCCGCGTGCCTGCGCGCCTTGACCGAGATCCGCGCGAACGTCTCGGGCCGGGTGCCGTAGCGCTCGGCGTAGGCGCGGCCCGCGCCGCCGAAGAACTGGGCGGCGAAGGGTGCCTGTGCGTCCGTTCCCTGGATGTCGGTCATGGTGTCGGTGCCGCGGGCCAGCGGCGCGGGCCGGTCGTCCCAGAAGTTCTTCAGGGCGCCCTTCTGCATCTGCTCGAAGCCGACGGCCAGCACGCAGTCGGCCGCCCCGCTCTCGATCGCCTGCCGTGCCAGCCAGAGCGCGCTCGAACCGGTGGAGCAGTTGTTGTTGACGTTGACGATGGGGATCCCGCTGAGCCCGACGCCGTAGAGGGCGGCCTGGCCGCAGGTCGAGTCGCCGTACACGTAACCGGCGTAGGCCTGTTGGACCTTTTCGTATGCGATCCCGGCGTCGGCGAGAGCGTTCCTCGCCGCCTGTGCGCCCATCACGTCATAGGAGTCGCTCGCGCCCGGTTTGGCGAAGGGCACCATGCCCACGCCGAGCACCCGCACACTCATATCTACCTCTTCCAGTGGCTAACGTGGATTAACTTAGAGGTGCGGATCGGGTGGTGCAAGGGCTGTGCCGCGATGGGTTTTCTCGTACTGGGATCATGGATTCGCAGGGATGAGTCATCCCGGGAGGGGGTTCGAGCCGACACTCAGGATGCGAACATTGGCTACTAGGATTTAACTTACGAACGCCGTGGAAGTCGCTGCACGGCGGCGTGCGAAGCCCTGACGCGGGCCGCGGCGAAAGCCATAAGTGAAGCTGCGCTAGCCTGACCCCATGAGCAGTCGGCCTGTCAGACGCCCCCGGGACCGCAGAGAGACGATCATCAGGAAGGCTGCCGAGCTCTTTCACGAGAAAGGCTTCCACGGCGTCTCCCTGGCGGAGATCGCCTCGGCGGTCGGCGTCTCGGCGCCCGCCCTGTACCGGCACTTCACCGGCAAGCCCGACCTGCTGGCCAAGGTGCTCTCGGACACCTACGACCGCCTCCAGAGCGTGGCCGACACCGCCGACAGCGCGGAGGACGCGTTGCGCGGCCTGGCCGAAGTCGTGGCCGAGCGCAGGGAGCTCGCGGTCCTGTGGCAGCGGGAGGCCCGCCATCTTCCCGAGGAGCGCAGGGGTGAGACCCGGCAGCAGATGCGCGACCTCGGCGCCAGCATCACCCTTCTGCTCCGCCGCGACCGGCCGGAGCTCACCGAAGCGGGAGCCGACCTGCTGACCTGGGCCGCGCTCAGCGTGGCCGTCAGCCCGGGTCATCACCGCATGTTCTGCTCGACGGCCCGGCTTCGGGAGCAGATCGCGGAGCTCTCGGTCACGGTGCTGCGCCACGGCGTCGTACTTGACGACGCGCCGGCCACCCCGGCACCCGCCAGGGGCGGCGGGCTGGCACCGGCCTCACGCAGAGAGGCCCTGGTCGGCGCGGCCACCAAACTGTTCGGCAGCCGGGGCTTCCACCAGGTCAGCCTCAACGACATCGGAGCGGCCGCGGGCATCGCGGGGCCGAGCGTCTACAAGCACTTCTCCAGCAAGGGCGAGATCCTCTTCGAGCTGCTGAACCGGGGAGCGGCGTCCCTGCAACTCGGGATGACCCGGGCCATGTCCACCGCACGCACGCCGGAGGAGGCCCTCGACGGGCTCGTGCACGGCTACGTGGAGATGTGCAGCGAACACACCGACCTGATCGCCGCGTTGGTCACCGAGGTGCTCCATCTCCCCGACGACCAACGCCATACGATCCGCCGCGTCCAGCACGACTTCGTGGCCGAGTGGGTCGAGCTCGTCGCCAAGGTCCGCCCCGAACTGGACCAGACCGACGCCCAGTTGACCGTGCACGGCGCGCTGGACATGATCAACGACGTACTTCGGATCAGCCGCTTCCGCGCGCGCCCCCGCCTGGCCGAGGAACTGACCGGCCTGTCCCACCTGCTGCTGATGGGCCGCTGACGCGGCGGGGGAGCCGACTCACGCCGCGTCAGTGCGCCGCGCTGATCCTGATCCCGGCCGCCGCGCCCTCGCCCCGCACGGTGAGCGTCCCCGGGCCTTCATGGCGTACGCAGTCGAGACGGCCCAGCGCTGTCTCCTGGCCGTCAGGTCCCGCGACGGCGATCCCCTCGGTGACGGCCATGACGAGCAGCGTCTCGCCCGCCGCGCACTCCATCTCCGCCTCCTGCCCGGCGGCGACGGTGAGGATCTGTACGTCTCCCCTCGCCCGGCCCCTGCGGGTCATCACGTTCATGTCGCGCACCGCGCCCGCCTCAAGGCGGCAGTCCGTCACCGCGTCGCCGGAGAAGGCGAAGGGGTCCAGCGGCCCGACCGGTCGCTCGCTCCCGTCCACGGTCAGGACCATGCCTTCGCCCTCGACCAGGGTGATCACGCGGTCGATCCCGGGAAAGGGCGAGAAGGGGCCTCCCGCGTCCACGTCCGCGACGCTCACCCGCCAGTCGAAGCCGTCCGCGGGCTCCTCGGTGTCCCGGGGCGCTCGCACCGAGCCCGATGCGACCTCCCGGGTCGTACCGCCGCCGTTCTTCCACGGCATGCTGCGGTAGTCGCTCCAGCGCAGTACGTCTCCGGCCATCCGACGCCGCCTCCTTCTTGTCCCGTCGTGATCCCACGAGCGCCCAGACCCATGATCATCAAGTCGGAGGTCAGCCTACGTGCCGACCGGAACCGGCGAGCGGCGAGCGGGCGACCGTGCGCCTCACCCGGCGGACAGAGTCCCGGGCGCACGGTGAGGAACTCGGCCCGGTCTTTCGGAACTTGCCGAGTCCGAGGCGGTTTTCCGGCCGCTTTTGACCCGGCCGCGGGGTCGCCCGCGCGGCCGAGGCCGCAGTCGCGCAAAGTACTCCCTATGACGACACCCGCAGAGTCGCTCCGGTCCCTCGCCCGCACGCGGGCCTCGCTCGACGGCGAAGAAGTCACGTACTGGTGGTCCGGGGACGTGTACTCCTGGGCCCCCGACGAGCCCTACCAGCGCATCTTCGGCTTCGAAGGGCTCAACGTCGCCCGCCTGGTCCAGGACGCCGAAGCAGGCCCGGACGCCTACCAACTGCTCACCCGCGAGGCCGCCTTCTACCTGGATCCCGTCACGCGCGAGATCCTGGAGACCTGGCAGGACCTGCCGGTGGTGCACATATGGAACGACCCGGCGAACCAGAAATGGCGCCCCTTCCCCGTCCCGACGACCGAGCTCGGCGGCCAGGTCTGCTTCAGCCTGGAGATCCCGCTCGCCTACCCCTCTCCCCTGCCGGTGGCCGAGTACCCCCTCAACTCGGCCGGGGACACGTACAAGGCCCTGGAACTCTTCCAGTTCTTCGCCGACCGCGCCGACCTGGCCGGTCCGGCACCGAGCGTCCCGGCCACCATGTCGTGGACCCGGATGTCCCCGTGGCTCCCGTGGATGGCCCGCGGCCAGCGGCCCGGCGGCCTCACCTATCACTGCCGGGGCCGCAAGCTCGGTTCGTACGCCGAGGTACCCGAGCGCACCCGTGACTACATCGCCGACCACCATCCCGAGTTCGCCCAGGCCCCGGAGAAGTGGAGCGAGCCGAACGAGACCAGCTGGACCTACTTCCGCAAGCTCCACCCGCCGACATAGCCGACGGGCCGCCTCGGCCCAGCGGGAGCCCGGCGCCTGCGCATCCCTGCGTCCACAGCCCGGAAGCCCCCAGCCCATATTCACCCACAAGGGTGAATTACCAGGAGCCAGAACGATTCTGCACGCGGTGGCGTTCCTACAGTGGTTGGAGTTGCCCCAGCCCCCGGCGACCCGCCGATGATCACATCATCTCCCCCGCTGATGTGGGGACCGTCGCCTCGGGAACCGTCATGACCATCACAGACCGGCGAACCACTCCGAACCTGGGCCAACCTCTCCCGCTTGCGGAAGCAGCACCTCCCGCCTGCTCCTTCGTCCGCACCTACTCGCTGGACACCGTCACCGTCGTCGAACTCCGCGGCACGCTCGATCTGGCCACCGCGTCACATGTCCGGGCACATCTGGATGCCGCTGCCGCCCCGCAAGGAGCGCGGGTGGTCGTGGACATGCGGCCGGTGGAGTTCTTCGACTGCACCACCCTGGGACTGCTCTGCCGCACCCGCCGACGCGCGCGGGCGTCGGACGGGCTCCTGGTCGTGGTCTGCGCCCGGCCCTGGCACCTGCGGATCCACACGGCGGCCGGACTCCACCGGCTCCTGCGGCCGGTCGCCACCCTGGAGGCCGCTCTCACCCAGGCGAGCCAGTGGCAACGCCCGACGACGCCACGGCCCTCCGCGCTCTCCCAGGACTGGTGAGGCCGCCGGCGCCTGGGGCCGCGCCCGTCCGAGCGACGCAGCGCCCGGCAGATGTCAGCGGGCGCGGCGGATCCGGATCGGACCGCGCGCCTTTGCCGGGTCGACGGCGTGTCCGGCCTGGGTGATCTCCACCTCGCCGGCCGTGACCAGACGCCGGGCCGCGCGGCGCGCCGGTTCCATCAGCGCGCGCCAGCCGTCGTCGTCCTGCGCGTACACCGCACGCGCGGCGTCGGACGGGCAGATCGTCGCGTCCGGGGCACGGCTCTCCAGCAGCTGCAGAATGGCTCGTTCCAAGCGCCGGTCCATCTGCCGTTCGTCGTCCGTCACCGCGCCAGTGTCGCACCGGCGCAGTGACCGGAAGGGGATCCACTACGCCGACCGGCGTGTGCGTGGCGGGCCGGCGGCCCTCCTCCGCGCGCCCCGTCAGACCGTGCTGAGCGGATGAGCCGCCGTCGCCGAGCGCGGCGGCCAGGCGCGAGGGGCGAGGATGCCGAGGACATAGGCGCGGGCGACGAGTGCGGGCCGGGTCGCGGCGCCCAGGACGTGCCGCAGGCGGCTGAGGTGGTAGTCGACCGTCTGCCGGGACAGCTTCAGCGAGGTGGCGATGTCTCCGTTGCTGCTGCCTTCCGCCAGGAGGGAGAGGATGCGGATCTGCGCCGCGGTGAGGGACGGATGGGCCTCGTGGGCGAGGCTCTGGTGGGTGACGACGGCCCATACGTGCCGGGCCCGCGCGGCGGAATGACCGATCGTCGTCAAGTGGAGCTGCGCGCGGCGCTGCAGCCCCCGGGCGTCGACGAGCACGGCGGAGGTCTCCACCCGTCTGACGCGGCGGGCTATCAGGCCTTTCCACCGGCGGTGCAGGCCGTCCAGGTCGGGTTCGGAGGCGAGCAGGGTGTGCGCGCGGCGGCCGACCAGGTCGGACAGGCTGAGGTGGAACAGTTCGGCGGCCGCCGCGCTCGCCTCCACCACCCGGCCGTTCGCCGAGAGCAGTGCGCAGGGCAGGCCGCTGTGGTCGCGCAAGGCTTGCAGGTTCTCCTCGGCCTCCTGGCGCTGCACCGTGGCGCGCAGGTGGTCCGTGACATCCACGTAGATCCCCGCGACGCAGGTCTGCGCGTTCTCGCGTACGGGGAAGCGGTGGCCCACGGCCCGGCCCGCGCTGCCGTCCTGGCGCCGGTAGCCCAGGGTGTGGCGCACCGGCGTGCCCCGGCTGAGGATCTCCTGGTCGAGGGCGCGGAACTGGCCGGCGTCGGCGGGCGCGTCGAAGTCCTCGATGTACTTGCCGACGACGTGTTCCGGAACGGTGCCGTAGAGGTGTGCGTAGGCGTGGTTGGCCCACAGGTAGCGTCCGTCGCTGTCCCGGATGAAAGCAGCGGCCGGTGCGAGGTCCACCAGATCGGCGAAGGCCGCGTACCGGCGCGGGGCATCGGCACCGGCGTCGACCTCCACCGCCGAGGCCTTGAAGCTGGAATCATCCACAGTGGTCTCCGTCCGTATATGACTGCCTGACGCACAGTCACAGCGCATTGGACATCCCGCCCCGGTCTCGCGCACGCGCGGTTCTCACCGGAGTGGCGAAATGCCGAGGTGGAACCTCCTTCATCCCTCAACAACGCCTACGACTCAGGCATTTGCCTGAGTCCCAGCTACCCAGGGTGGCGCTGCGGGCCTCCGCAGCGTGGTGCCCTTGAGTGAGCGGGTGAACACGCCCCGCCACGCACCTCCCCGCACCTCCGCGTACGCCGGGAGATTTCCCGGGCCCCACACGCATCACCGATGCATACGACGGTGCGTGCCCCCCGAACAAATGGAGACGAACTTCTGTGAGCAAGGTGCTGTTAGTGCATGCCAAGGGTGGTCCTCCGCTCGGCCATGTCCTGTCCCGGACGGCCGCACGGGCGCAAGTGCACCTGCTGGCTCTCAGCGCTCTTCCTCCCTCCGTGGCGGATTCCGCCTCGAGACTGTGCGCCTCGGTCGTGACCCCCTCCGACGCGCAGCGCGGCGACCTGGTGTCCCTGATCGTCTCGCGGGCCGAAGCCGTGGGCGCGGACGCCGTGCTCACCTTCTCCGAGTACGCGGTCGTGGCCGTCGCCGAGGCCTGCGAGGCGCTCGGCCTCGCGGGCGCGGGCGGCGCCGCCGCGCTCGCCCGCGACAAGCGGCTGATGCGGCGCACCTGGCGCGAACACGGCCTGCCGCAGCCCGAGTTCCGCCCCGTGGCCACGGAGACGGAACTGCACGCGGCAGCCGGCAGTTTGCCCTTCCCGCTGCTCCTGAAGGCGGCCTGGAGTGCGGGCTCCACCGCCCACCAGATCATCCTCTCCCCGCACGAGGTGTCCGCCGCCTGGGCACGCTCCCGTGCAGTGATGGCCGAATCGGCGCAGTTGGGGTACGCGGAGCTTCATGTCGCGGAGGCCAACGCGGACTTCGTGGTCGAGCAGATCGTGACCGGCACCGCGTCGGCCTGGTTCGACGAGCCGGGCTGGGGTGACTACGTCAGCGTCGAGGGCGTCGTGGCCGACGGCGCCTTCCACCCGGTCTGCCTCAGCGGCCGGATGCCGACCGTCGAGCCGTTCACCGAGCGCGCGGGCATCACCCCCGCCCTGCTCTCCCAGGACGCCCAGGACCGGATCGTGGATCTCGCGCGCCGTGCCGTCGACGCCCTCGGCCTGCGCGACTGCGGGACCCACACCGAGATCAAGCTCGGCGCGGACGGCAGCATGTGGCTGATCGAGACGGCCGCCCGGTTCGGCGGCGCGATGACGGTGCCCCAGATCGAGGAGGTCTTCGGGCTCGACCTCATCGGCATGCTCGTCGACCACCTCGTCGGGCGCCCGGTCCAGTGGCCAGGACAAGCCCTCACACCGGCGCAGGCGCGCGGTGCGGCGGGCTCCCTCGTCGTCCTCGCGGTCGACGGCCGCGGCGAGGCCTGGCAGGACCGCAGGGTCTGGGACTTCCCCGCGGTCTCGGCGGCCGTGCCCCTCAGCCGGGGCAGCGCACTGTCGGTGGTCGCGGAGAGCTCGCTCGCCGACGGCAGCGTCGTGCCGGTCTACGAACCCGCCGCGGGCGCCAACACCATGGCGGCCCTGTGCCTGCTGTCCGCCGCCGATCCGCGGACGGTGCTCCGCGACTTCGAGACCCTGGTGGACGCCCTGCCCCGGGTACTGCCCGCCGCGCAGCCCGAGGAGGCCTCCGTATGACCGCCCGGCTGTTCACCGGCACCGTCGAACCGGCCGCCGAACCGGCCGCCGACCGCACGGTCGTCGGCGAGAACCTCTCCCTGCCGCTCTTCCGCACGCTCTCGGGGGTCCTGGCAGGTCACCCCTACCTCAAGGTCGTCGTCGACCGGGCCGAGAACACCTGGCACCTGCTCGACACCGCCGCGCACCCCTTCCACGTCAACTACATCGCCACGCGGGTCCTCGGCATGGAGCTCACCGCCCTCGACGCCGATCTGGACGGGTTCAACGCCTCCGTCTACATGGATCCCGGGCGCCGCTTCCTGCTCGGCGTGCTGTCCCTGCACACCGAGCAGGAAGCCGACGGCCGCGAGCGCACCTTCCTCGTCCTGGAGACGACCGAGGCCGACACCATGCACGGTGAACTCCTGGACTTCTTCTACGAGTTCGTCCGCGCACGGGTCGACGGCAGGCTCCCGCTGCTGCTCAAGCCCGCCAACCACGGGCAGGAAGAGGCCCTCGCGGCGATCAGCGAACTGCGCGTGCCGCGCATCCTGAGCCACGAACTCTTCGGCTCCAGGACCCGCACACCGCTCAACCCCGGCGAGGCCACCGGACGGCTACGTCTTTTCCGTACGCACGAGGAGTACGCGGCGGCGGAGTCCGGGCTCGGCTGGGCGGACATCGTGGCCATGCCGTGCCTGCCGGACGACGTGCCCCGGGTGGCCGGATTCCTCAACACCGCTCCGATCACCCCGCTTTCGCACACCAATGTCCTCGCCTCGGGCTGGGGCATACCGAACGCCATCGTGCGCGACCTGGAGCAGCTCGTCGAGAAGGACGCTCTGGACGGCGCGTGGGTCAGCTACCGGGTGCGCGAGGACGAGATATCCCTGGAACGCCTCGACCACGAGCCCGCCCTGCAAGCGCCCGCCTGGCACCAGCAGCGCATCCGCCTCGAACCGCCCCTGCTCGAAGACGCCCCCGTGCTGGCCCTGCACCGGCTGCGCAGCGCCGACCGCGACCGGTACGGCACCAAGGCGGCCAACCTGGGCGAGCTGCATCACGTACTGGACAGCCGGACGGCCGACCTGACCGCCTTCTACGGGCGGCCCCGCCCACCGCGCGAGGACCTCTACGGGCACCTCGCGACCCGCCTCGGCCTGAGCGCACCCTCCAGCGGTGAACTCCGTGCCAAGGCCGCCGAGTTCGTTGCCGGTGCGGTCGGCGCGCCGGAGGGCGTCGCGCTCCCCTTCGCACTCCAGCAGCGTTTCCTCGCCTCGTCGCCCGCCCTCCAGCAGGGCATCGGCAAGCTCAAGATGGCACTGGAACTCGACGCCACGGACGTCTTGGACGCGCTCTGCCTGCAACTCCAGCACCTGATCCGGAACACGCCCGTCCCCGATGCGGTGACCCGGCAGATCGACCAGGCCTTCCCCGCCGCCGCGGACGCGCGCGGGCGCCTGGTAGTGCGCTCCTCGTCCAACGCCGAGGACCTTCCGGGGTTCTCCGCGGCCGGTGTCTACGATTCCGTCACCACCGTCCACGGCTCCGGCCAACTCCTGGACGCCGTACGCCAGGTGTGGGCCTCCCTGGTGTCGCCCCGCAGCGTGCGCCTGCGCCACCAGGTCGGCATCTCCCTGGACGACACCTACATGGGCGTGATCATCCAGGAGTACGTGCCCGCCTCCCTCGGCGGCGTCCTGGTGACCTGCAACCCGACCCGCCGCGAGGACTTCCGCAACGTCTACCTCAACTGCTCCCCCGGCTCCCCCGAGCAGGTGGTCGACGGTTCGGTCCTGCCGCAGCAGTACCTGTACAACACCGTGGAGGGCGGCGGCCGTACCGTCGCCCTGGGCTCCTGGAGCGACGGTCTTCCCGCCGCCACCCGCGCCCGGCTCGCCGACCTGTCGCTGACCGGGCGGCTCCTGCAGTCCCACTTCAGCGGATCCGGCGTCGGCGAATCCGATGTGGACAGGCCGCTGGACATCGAGTGGCTGATGACCGAGCGGGGCGACTTCCGGCTGGTCCAGATCCGCCCGTACGCCCTGTGAGGCCGCGTCCTGGCCGTCCGGCCTCCGGCAAGGGGGCGGGCAGCGGCCTGACGGAGACCGCCCGCCGCATCATCCGCCTCAACTACGGCTTCCAACTGCTGTTCAACCTGCTGTGGTGGATGCCGGTGTTCTACGCCTACCAGAAGGCGGCCGGGCTCTCGGACGGGCAGATCTTCGGCATCCAGAGCATCTACTACGTGGCCTTCTGCCTCTTCGAGATCCCGACCGGGCTCATCGCCGACCGGATCGGCACCCGCAACTGCCTGCGGGCCGGGGCGGTGGTCATGACGGCGGCGAACCTGGCGCCGGTGGTCTCCGCCTCGTACACCGGCTTCCTCGTCCACTTCCTGGCCATCGCGGCGGGACGCTCCCTCACCTCCGGGGCGGCGAGCGCCTACTTGTACGACGGTCTGCGGGCCGAGAAGTGCGACGAGCACTACCTGAAGGCGGAGGGCACCGCGCGCGCACTGGGTCTTGCGGCGAAGGTCGTGTGCTGGCCGCTGGTCGGACCCCTGATGGCCGTCGCGCACTCGGCTCCGTACGTGCTCAGCGCGGCCAGCGCGGCGGGCTCCCTCGCCTGCGCCGTCGCGCTGCCCCGGCTGGCCGGGGCAGCGGTGGCCACGGAGAAGGCGGAAGGCGGGCGCAGGGGCGGTGCGTTCCTGCGGGACGCGGGCTCCGCGCTGCGCTGTGTCGCCTCCTCGCGGTGGCTTGCCCTGGTGATGGTGCAGGGCGTGGCGGTCTTCACGCTGTCGCGGATCTGCCAGGTCAACCTCTTCCAGCCGATCCTGCTCGACCACGGCATCGCGGAGGCCTCGCACGGTGGGGTGCTTGCCGCGATGACGGTGGCCGAGGCGGTGGCATCGGCCCGCCCCCAGTGGCTGAGCCGGCGGCTGCCACCGGTCGCCTGGGTCTCGATCCTCAGCCTCGCGCTCGCGGGCACCCTTGCGGCCATGACGCTCGGCGGGCCGTGGGCCGTCGTCGCGCTGCTCTGCCTGTTCGCCGCCGCGACCGGGTTCGCGTACCCCGTCCAGCGCAAGCTGGTCAACGACGCCGTGCCCGCACACGCCCCGCGCGCCACCCTCCTCTCGGTCGAGAGCATCGTGGATCGCGCGGTGTGCGCACTGGCCGCCGTCGCCGCGGGCGCCTACCTCTCCGCAGGGCACCTGGACGCCCTGCTGTGGCACAGCGCGCTCGCGACGGCGGTGCTGCTCGGGGCCTTCCAACTGCTCCTGCGCAGCGGGGTGGTGAAGCGGGCCCAGGGTGCGGCACTCCCCGCCGAAGTCGAAATCCCTGAGGCCACGGACACGGACACGGACGGAGGCGCCTCGGATGCCGCGGACCAACTGACCGGAGGGGGAAGCCGCGGGCCACGGTCGAAGCCGTAGCCGTGGCCCGCGTGGACTTCGGTCAGCGGGGCCGGTGGCCGAGGAGCTCGACCAGCCGGACCGGGAGGAACGCGGGCCGGTGCGGGCGGCCGACCTGGTAGGAGACGAAGTCGAGCGAGGAGGCCACGTTGACCTCCTCGGCCGTCTCCGCCTGGTAGACGACCCGGCAGCGACCCGAGTCGGCCTTCGCGCGCTGCCAGAGGGTGGGCGCCGGTTTACGTTCGGCCTCGGTGCGGGGCGTGAGGATCCGGTCGCCGAAGTCCTTCCAGGCGAAGGGCGTGGTCCCCTGCCACGTGGCGTCGACCTCCTTCTTCAGCCGGGCGGCACGCTCGGCGTCGGTCGCGCCCCACGAGGACGGAACGTTGGTGATCAGGCCGACACTGATGTGGCGTTCGCGCAGGGCGCGCAGATAGGAGGCGGCGCCGGGCTGATAGCCGGTGCTTCCCTCTTCAGCGGTGTGTACGAGGGTCTCGCCCAGGTCGAAGTACACGATGGGGCAGGCGCGTTCGGTGCCCGCACCCGTATGTGCGACGGTGTCCGTTCCCGTGTCACCGCTCGCGTTCCCGGGCGCGGCCGCACTCGCCGTCGCGCAGAGCACGGTGGACACCAGGGCTGCGCCCAGCGCGAGGCTCGCACGGCTCATGCCCATGCCCGTGCCTTTGAAGGCGGATCTCTTCATGGTGTCGTCGTCCCTCTCCCGGTTCACTGGTCTACCTCGCTCTACCCCTGATCACCGCGCGCCACTCGGGCCCCACGTCTCACTTCCCTCACCCAACTCAACGATTCTTGAAGGGCTTTGGCGGAGAATAGGGAGAACATCGCACGCGCCACGAGGGGAAATCTGCCGGTGAACGTCGGACGGGCACGTTCCGCCGCGGTCCAGTGGGTCGCCCAGCACGCCCAACCCGATGCCGGATATCGGGGCGCGTACTTCAGCGGCTCGACCGTCGGGCTGCCGGACGACGCCGAACTGCCGCCCTCCTCCGACGTGGACATCTTCGTCGTCACAGCCGCCGACAGCCCGCCGGTCAAGCCGGGAAAGCTCCCCTATCAGGGCGCTCTGCTGGAGGTCAGTTACCTGCCCTGGGCCGAGCTCGCCTCCGCCGAAGAGGTTCTCGCGTCCTACCACCTGGCCGGCAGCTTCCGTTCCGACACGGTCATCGACGACCCCACCGGCCATCTGCGCACGCTGCACGCGCACGTCTCACCCCGTTTCGCCGCACGGCCGTGGGTCCGCCGCCGATGCCAGGACGCCCGCCACCGGATCGAGGCCCGCCTCGCGGCGATCGACACCTCGGCGCCGTTCCATGAACAGGTCAACGCCTGGCTGTTCCCCACCGGCGTGACCTGCCACGTGCTTCTCGCCGCCGCTCTGCGCAACCCCACTGTCCGCCTGCGCTACCCGGCAGCCCGCAAGGTCCTGGCCGACTACGGCCACCTCAGCCTCTACCCCGAACTCCTGCGTCTCCTCGGCTGCTCACACCTGGCCGCACACCGCGTCCAGCACCATCTGAGGGAACTGGCCGCGACGTTCGACGCCACCGCTGAGGTGGCGAGGACCCCGTACTTCTTCAGCAGCGACATCACCCCACCGCACGGCCGATCGCCGTCGACGGAAGCCAGAGCCTCATTGATGCCGGTGACCATCGCGAGGCGGTCTTCTGGATCATCGCGACCTTCGCCCGCTGCCACACCATCCTCGCCGTCGACGCTCCCGCCCTGCACGCGTCCCGCGCTCCGGCCTTCCGGGCAGCCGTCGCCGACCTCGGCATCAGCTCCAGCCACGACCTCCTCCGCCGAGCCGAGGACGTCACCCGGTTCCTGCCCCGGCTCTGGCAGGCCGGCGAGGACATCATGGCCAGGAACCCCGAGATCACCGGATAGCGAAGGCAGAAGGACGCGCCGCGTTGCCGGGCGTCCCGTGCGCCGTCCGCGGGAGCCGCGACAGCCGTATCAACCCACCAGCAGGACGAGCTTCCCCCGCACATGACCGTCCTCGCCGACGCGGTGCGCCTGCGCGATGTCGGCCAGCGGGAAGCTTCGCGCGACCGGTAGCGAGAAGCGCCCGGACTCGATCAGCTCACCGATCCCGCCGAGCGCGTGGACCGCGCGGCCGGCGTCCCCGCGGCTGAACGTCACCCCATGCTGCTGCGCTCCGGCGAAGTCCGCGAGCGTCACGACGTGCTCCGGGCCGCCCGCGAGATCCATGAGCTCGGGCAGAACCCCGCTGCCTGCGACGTCCAGCGCCAAGTCGACGCCGTCGGGCGCGAGCGCCCGGACCCTCCCGACGAGGCCCTCGCCGTAGGCGACGGGCTCGGCCCCCAGCGAGCGCAGGTAATCGTGGTTGGCCGGGCTGCCGGTGCCGATCACACGCGCACCGCGCACCACGGCGAGCTGGACCGCGGCGCTGCCGACGATTCCGGAGGCGCCATGGATGAGCAGGGCGCTGCCGCTCTTGACGCCGAGCTGGTCGAGCGCGCGCGTGGCCGTCTCGATGGCGGCCGGCAGCGCGGCGGCGCCGGGGAAGTCGAGCGAGGCCGGGACAGGGGCGTAGTGCGAGAGCACCGCCAGCTCGGCCTGAGCCGCCCCTTCGACGGAGAAGCCGAACACGCGATCGCCCACCGCCACGTCCGCGACACCCTCGCCGAGCTCGTCGACGACGCCCGACGCCTCGTGGCCCATGGTCTGCGGGAGCTCACTGTCCATCAGGCCCTCGCGCTTCTTCCAGTCGCTCGGGTTGATGCCGGCCGCGCGCACGGCGATCCGGACCTGGCCGGGACCCGGATGCGGATCGGGGAGATCCACGATCTCCAGCACCTCCGGACCCCCGAACCGACTGAAACGGGCTGCCTTCATCGTCCACTCCGATCTCGCCCCCGGTCCATTGCGCCCAACGTAGATCACGAGGGCGGTCTTCTCGCGCCCGCGCGCTCCAGCCTTCAGCCTTCAGCCGCGACCGCGGAGCATCGACAGCAACAGCCCGTGAGTCTCCAAGTCCGCTGCCACTACAAGCCCCTGGCCTCCACGCCCTGGCGGTGTGCCGTCCACTCCGGTGACGACACAGCCCGCGGCCCGGCACAGCGCGATGCCGGCCGCGAAGTGCACGCTCTCGGCCAGGTTGCCGCCGTCGGTGACGTAGGCCGCGCGCTTGCCTGCCGCTACCCATGCCAGGGCCAGCGTCGTGGACACGACCCGCGGCCGGAACCGCTCGACGAATCCAGGGTGAGCGAGCAGATCCACGGCCCGGAAGCCGGGCGCGTTCGGGAAGGGCGGGTCCAGGTTCACGTCCACCAGCTGCGTGGCAGCCGTCGGGGCCAGCTCGGTGTCGCTCCCGTCGCGCCGAACCCAGGCGGCGGCGCCGTCGGTGAAGAAGACCTCGCCGCTGAACGGGTCGGCCACCGCGGCAGGACCGTCGCGCAGTGCCACGTTGACGGCAACCATCATGCTGCCGACGGCGTAGTTGAGCGTGCCGCACAGGGGGTCCACGAACCACTGGCGCTCCGCGTCGGCCGCACCCTGCCGCCCTCCCTCCTCACCGTGCACCGCGTCGTCGGGCCGCGCGGCGCGGATGACGCCGAGGATCGCCTCCTCGGCCGCCACATCGGCGTCAGTGGCGAAGTCCCCGGCGCCCTTGTCGATGCGGGTGAGCCGCCGGCCGTACCTGCCATGTACGACCTCTGCGCCGGCACGCGCCGCGGCTATCGCAACTTCAGCGTCGTCGACGCTCGCACTTGAGTCGATCACGGAGTGCAGAGTAGCGGGGTGGTTCCGGTGGCCCGGCGGTTCCGGCCCGGGTGACAGGTACACCGGGTGACAGGTACACGTAAGATCATCCCGCGCCCCTGGGGCGCGAGCACAGGCACATCAGAACTGGAGTACCCCTTTGAAGAAGCGTCTCATCGTTCCCGCGGTCGTCGCGGCTCTGTCGCTGGCCGGGTTCGTACCGGCGGCCTCCGCCGCGACGACCGCGCAGAGCGGCACCGTGGCCACCGCGGCCGCGGCCAAGTGCAAGAGCCTCAAGTCGCTCAGCACCCTCAACATCCGTAAGTCGGCCACCACCAGGTCGACCATCCTCGGCACCTGGCCCAAGGGCGCCAAGGGCTGCGACATCTCGGGCACCACCGGCGGCTCATACACGAACACGTGCGGGATCGACAAGTACAACGGCTGGCGCAAGGTCAACTACAAGGGCACCGTGGGCTACGTTCCCAACGTCTGCGTCATCTACGCGTAGTCCCGATCCACGCGTCAGTTCCAACAGCGGTCCCGGATCTCGGCGAGCTGCTGGAACCCGGCTGACCTGTAGGTGACGACGGCGTCGCCGCCGCGGCGACGGTGATCGCTTTCCCGTAGCCGCGGCGGCACACAGGGCTGTCGTTACGATCCGCAAGTATGAACGACGACGTGCGCAACATCCTTCTTGGCATAGCGGCTTCCGGGATCAGCGCCGGGCTCGGCTGGTTCACCCGCACCTACTTGTGGCGTCGCGCCCTCGCACGCAAGCAGCGCTTCTTCGGACTCGCACCGGACTCCGAGTGCCTCCTGGTGGTCAACGGCAAGGCGGGCGACGCACGTTGGGCCGTCGCCCGGCATGATGTGTTCGCGCTCCTCGAACTGTCCATGCTCATCAAGGAGTGCCGGGCGAACGTGCAGATCGTCGCGCACGACACGGCGCGGCGGGGCCTGGGCGAGACGACCGAGTTCTGCGTGGGCGGCCCAGTGTCGAACAGCCGGATGGCGGCGCACCTGCGCAATCTGTTGCCGGGCTTCACGATGAACACGGTCGCCTCGTCGGGACCGGACTGCGGGGCCTTTGCCGTCGGCGGCGATATCTACCGGATGGACCGGGGCAGGGCCGAACACGTGCTCCTGGCGCGGGTGGTGAATCGCGCCGAGGGGCAGGGAACGGCCCGGCCGGTCTTTCTCATCTGCGGGCAGCACTCCAACGCCAACCACGCCGCGGCGCGCTACCTCGCGCGTCACCACGCCCGACTGGCGAGCACCTACAAGGACGCCGCCTTCTGCCAGCTTCTCCGGGTCGTCGACTCCCAGGCCTACGGCCCCGATGTCGTCGAGCTCGTCGGTGATGTCACCCGGGCCGCCACCTCTCCCCCGGTGCCCGCCGCGTAGCGGCCGCTACTTCTCACCAATCGTGGACGGATCCGTCCTGCAGCCGGTTGACCGGCAGATAGGCCGCTTCGTAGGGGTGGGCCGCCGCCAGGTCCTCGTCCAGTTCCACGCCGATGCCCGGGGCCTCGCCCGGGTGCAGGTGGCCGTCCGTGAACGTATAGGCGTGCCGGAACACCTCGTCGGTGAGCGGGGTGTGGCCCGAGTACTCCTGGATCCCGAAGTTGTGCACCGCCAGGTCCAGGTGCAGGGCCGCGGCCATGCCGACCGGGGAGATGTCCTCGGGGCCGTGCACCGCGCTCTTGATCTGGTACTGCGCGGCGAAGTCGAAGAGCTTGCGCAGGGGCGTGACGCCGCCGAAGTGGGTCACGGCGGAGCGTACGTAGTCGATCAACTGCTCGGTGATCAGGGCCTGGTAGTCGTGCACGGTGTTGAAGACCTCACCGATGGCCAGCGGTGTCGAGGTGTGCCGGCGCACCAGGCGCAGCGCCTCCTGGTTCTCGGCCGGTGTGCAGTCCTCCAGCCAGAAGGGCCGGTACGGTTCCAGGTCCTTGCCGAGCCGGGCCGCCTGGAGGGGGGTGAGGCGGTGGTGTGCGTCGTGCAGCAGCGGGAGTTCGGCGCCGAACTCCGCGCGCACCGCCTCGAAGACCATGGGCGTGTGGCGCAGGTAGGCGTCGGTGTCCCAGTCCTCCACCAGGGGGCGGGCCTGCTGGTGCAGGACGGGGGAACCGTCGTCCTCGGTGCTGTGAACGCCGTAGACGGCCTTCAGGCCGGGGATGCCGGACTGGACGCGCACCGCGGTGTAGCCCTCGGCGAGCCTGGCCCGCACGGAGTCGATGAGCTCGGGGATGTCGCGGCCGTTCGCGTGCCCGTAGGTGCGTATGCGCTCGCGGCTCGCTCCGCCCAGGAGTTGGTAGAGCGGCAGGCCCGCGGCCTTCGCCTTGATGTCCCACAGGGCGACGTCGACGGCGGCGATGGCGGCCATGGTGACGGGGCCGCGCCGCCAGTAGGCGCCTCGGTACAGGTACTGCCAGGTGTCCTCGATCCGGTGCGGGTCGCGGCCGATGAGGAGGGGTACGACGTGGTCGGTGAGGTAGCTGACGACGGCGAGTTCCCGGCCGTTGAGGGTGGCGTCGCCCAGTCCCGTGAGCCCGTCGTCGGTCGTCAGCTTCAGGGTGACGAAGTTGCGGCCCGGGCTGGTGACGACGACCTTCGCGTCGACGATCTTCATGCTTGTGCTCTTTCCGATGCGGTGGGGATGGGCGGTGCGGTGGGGGAAGGTCCCGGGGGGCTGCTTCAGCCCTTGGTGGCACCTGAAGTCAGGCCCGCCACCAGGTACTTCTGTCCGACGACGGCGGCGATGACGACGGGGACGGTGATGAGGGTGGCGGCGGCCATGAGGCCGCCCCAGTCGGTGCTGGCGTACGAGATGAAGTTGAAGAGGGTCACCGGCACCGTCTGGGTGCGGTCGTCGGCGAAGACCAGCGCGAACATGAAGTTGTTCCAGCTGAAGACGAACGCAAGGAGAGAAGCGGTCGCGGTCCCGGGCGCCGCGAGCGGCAGCGAGATGCGCCAGAAGGCGCCGAACGCGCTCAACCCGTCGGTGCGGGCGGCCTCTTCCAGCTCCACCGGAAGTCCGGCGAAGAAGCTGATCATGATCCACATGATCAGCGGTACGGA
This sequence comes from Streptomyces sp. NPDC057302, assembly GCF_042667685.1. Classification (NCBI taxonomy): domain Bacteria; kingdom Bacillati; phylum Actinomycetota; class Actinomycetes; order Kitasatosporales; family Streptomycetaceae; genus Streptomyces; species Streptomyces sp. NPDC057302. The sequence continues at coordinate 63,808 of NZ_JBHUZJ010000031.1, forward strand.
GACGAACATATGGCTCAGGACGAGCACGGTGTAGGAGCCCACGAGCCCCATCTGCGCGAACAGGTAGTACCAGGGCACGAGCAGCGAGATCGCGGGAACGATGCGCGCGACCAGGATGACGGAGCCGGTGCGGTGCATGGCGAACCGGCCCACGGCCCACGCGGCGGGCACGGCGATGACCGCGGAGAGCACCGTGGACACCACCCCCACCAGCAGGGAGTTGCCCATGGAGCGGACGATCTGCCCGGCCTCCACGATGCTGCGGAAGTTGTCGAGGGTGGGCTTGAACCACAGGCCCACGCTGGGGTCGGTCACCTGCACGTTGGTCTTGAACGCGGCGGCGAACATCCACACCAGGGGCAGCGCGAAGACCAGCGTGACGAGCGTGATGGCGATCCCGCGCAGCCACGTCCACTTCGTGCGCCCGCGAGGATGCCTCCCGCGCCCGCGGGGCTGGGGTGCGATCGGCGGCCGGGGCGCGGGGGTGACGGTGGCACTCATGCGTTCTTCCCTCCTCCGCGGCGGCGCAGCACGACCACGACACCGATGATGAACAGCGTGAACAGGACCAGGACGGCCGCGGCCAGGCCGTACTCCTGGTAGTCGAAGGTGAGGCCGTAGGCGTAGACGTTGAGCGTCTCCACCTCGAAGTCGGAGCCGCCGCCCGCGCCCTTGGTGGCGTAGAGGATGTCGAAGGTCTTGAGCGCGTCGACGGCGCGCAGGACCAGGGCCGTGGCGAGCGTGGGGCCCAGCATCGGCAGGACGACGTGGCGAAAGCGCTGCCAGGCGCCTGCACCGTCGACGAGCGCGGCTTCCTCGGGTTCCTCGGGGAGGGTGCTCAGGCCCGCGAGCAGGAGCAGCGTCATCATCGGCGTCCACTGCCATACGTCGATGAGCATCAGCATCGGCAGTGACTGGCTGACCGAGCCGAGGAACTCCTGGCGGGGCAGTCCGAGGCCGGCGAGGAGGTGGTTGGCGATGCCGTTGGTGGGGTCGAGGATCAGCAGCCACAGGATGCCGATGGCGACGGGGGTGGCGAGCAGCGGAATGATCAGGACGGTGCGCACCATGCGCATTCCGCGGAACGGCTTGCGCATGAGCATGGCGAGCGCGAGGCCGAGGACGGTTTCCAGGACCACGGCGCCAACGGTGAAGACCAGGGTGCGGCGTGCCGCGGGCCAGAACCGGCGGGTGTCGCCCAGTGCGTCCGTGAAGTTCCGCAGGCCGATGTGGCGCTTGTCGGCGTTCACCGCGCCGAAGGCGTCGGTCAGGCTGAGGTCGAGCGTGAAGGCCAGCGGGAAGACGATCATCAGGCCGACGAAGAGCAGCGCCGGGGCGAGCATCGCCCACTTCAGCCGCCGGTTGGCCTGTTCGAAGGTGCGCGGGGCGCGGGTGCGGCGGGCGCTCGGCCGCGGCTCCGACGACGGGGGGTCGGTGCGCGGCGGGGAGACCTCGGTGGCGGCCATCAGGACTCCTTGTGGCGGTTGTCGCGGACGAGGAACTCGGCGAACTCCGCGTCGGCGTCACGTACGACGGGCCGTACGGACTCGCCGAGGATCGCTGCGACCAGCGGACGGCCGACGATGTCCCTGGCCCGGCCGACCTGGAGGACCTGCGGCCGGTCGTAGCCCAGGCCGCGTTCGGCGTTGACCCGCATCGCCTCGGCGAGGTCCGGCGGGAAGGCGGTCAGCGTGCGGCGGTTGGCCCATACGGAGCTGCGGGCGCCGGGGATGCCGTCCGACTGGAGGGCCGCGGACATCTTCGGCCCCGCGGCCCACCTGATGAACTCCCAGGCGTCGTCGCGCAGGAGGGAGAACTTGTTGATGCCAAGGCTCCAGGACGGGATGTTGTGGGGCTTGGCGCCGGCCGGTCCCGCGGGGAAGGGTGCGAAGCCGACCGCCTCGCGCACGGCCGGGGTCGCGATCTTCGGGTCGAGGAAGTTGCTGTAGATGGCGTCGGCGTCTATGTAGAACGCGGCCTTGCCCTGCGCGAAGATCGGCATGGCCTGTTCGAGGCTCATGTTGGTCGCTCCCGGCGGTCCCGCTCTGCCCAGGAGCCTGCCGTAGTACTCGTAGGCGGCCAGCGACTGGCGGCTCCCGATGGCGGACTTGCCGTGGTCGAGGAAGTCGCCGCCGTGCGAGTACAGGAAGCTCGACCACTGGGAGACGGCGCCGCTGCGCTGTCCGCGCCCGACGTACCCGTAGAAACCCTTCTTCTTCTCGGTGAGTTCCAGTGCGGCCGACATCAGCGCGTCCAGGGTGCGCGGCGGTCCGCCGAGCCCTTCGACGAGGTCCTTGCGGTAGTACAGCGTGGGGCGTTCGGTCACCACGGGGACGCTGAGGATCCTGCCCGCCGCCAGGGACGCCTGGCGCGGCGCCTTCTGGAAGTCCGCCCAGGCGAACTCCTTGTCGCCTTCGACCCGGTCGGTGAGGTCGGCGAGCCAGTCGTTGTGCGCGAAGACCAGTTGCTCCTGGAGCGCGCGCACCATCATGACGTCCACGTCGGTGCCGGAGGCGTTGAGCTTGACGTTGTAGCTGCTCGACAGCTGGTCGGAGGTGAGCAGGGTCATCGAGACCCGGCGCCCGATCCGCTCCTCGAACTCCTTGATCCGGCGCTTGATCGCCTGCGACCACACGTGGTTGATCGCCATGATCCGCAACGGGCTGCGGGCCGACGGCCTGGCGTCCCGCGGCGAACAGGCGCCCGACGCGCCCAGGCCGACGGCTCCCGCCGTGCCTGCGGCCAACCTGCCGAAAGAGCGCCGACTCAAGGGCTGGCTGCTCGTGGACATCGTTGTCCTCGTCTCTGTGCTGGGAACGATCCCGAACCGTGGCTCCGACCGTGGGAAGCGTGACTCAGGGGTGGTCCAGGGGGCGGTCCAGGGGGTGATCCAAGGGTGGTTCAGGTGTGGTCCAACTGGTAGGACCAGTTGGAATCTGACGGGACCGTAGCAGGACACGCGGGTTTCCCGACAGCCCCTGAGAGAAAGATCCACGCAACGGAACGGTCACGCCCACCGCCGCGAGCCATGCAGCGGCCGGCCCTCAACAGCAGGTCAGGGGCTCACCGGGAGCAGGGCGCGGCTGCGCCCCCGCCCTGGCTACTCCCCCGCCCTGGCTACTCCCCCGCCCTGCCGCCCGCCCGTCGGGCGTCCGCCTGCCCGAGCAGCGTCTCGATGTGGTTGCGGGCCATGATGTCGACCTGCACGTCGAGATCCGCGCCGTAGGTGCGCAGGCCGAGCATGAGGTGCTCCCGCATGCGCGCGGCCGCGAGCTCCTCGTCACGTGCCTCGATCGCCTCGAAGATCTCCGGGTGATGCGGCACACCGGGCTCGCCGATGGAGGGATCCGAGTTCGAGCGGAGCATCATCTCGAACATCATCCCGCTGATCGACGACAGCATGATCCGCAGTACGGGGTTCTTGCTCGCCACCGCGATCGCGTCATGGAACTCCATGTCGGCCTGTGCCTTGACGACGACGTCCGTGGCCGACTCCAGGGCGTCGCTGGCGCCGCGCATCGCCGCGATGTCCTCGTCCGTGGCCCGCAGGGTCGCGAGGCGGACCATCTCGACCTCCAGCGGAAGCCGCGCCTCGATGAGCTGACGGACCGTGGGCCGCCCCGCACGGTACAGCGCGTCGTACCCCCTGGCCTGGCCCGAGCTCTGCTCCCGCACGAAGGAGCCACGCCCCGGGGCGACCTCGATGAGGTGCTGTGCCTCCAGCCGCCGCAGCACTTCTCGCACGACGTTGCGGCTGGAGCCGAACTGGGCGGCCAGGTCACGCTCGGAGGGCAGCTTGGCCCCGACCTCGATCTCGCCGGAGCGGATCTCGTGTTCCAGCTGGCGCGCGATCCGCTCGGTCAGCAGGCCGCGCTCAGCCGGATCGGCAAGACGACCCGGCTGCGTGAAACCTGGCGACGAGGAGGATGCGGGCGGCTGCATGGTCGCAGCGTACAGCGGGGCGTTGGGCTCATCCCAGGTAGTGGTGATCTTGCCGATCGACGGCTCGGACGAGACCGGAGGGGATCAGACAGAGCGAAGGGGTGGGCCCGACCGTCCCAGGTCGGGCCCACCCCTCAGGCGCGCACGCCACCGCCCGTGGCGCCGCGCCGCTCTAGGCCGCGCTCAGGTGGACATCGCCATGTCACACCAGCGCGGGCGTCACCATCGGTACCAGCGGCCCTTGCGACCGCCGCTCGCCGCGGGCCGGATCACGAAGCCGAGCAGCCACACCACCAGCAAGATCACCGCGATCCACCACAGCGCCTTGAGCGCGAAACCCGCGCCGAAGAGGAGCAGGGCCAGCAGAAGAACCACAATCAGGGGAACCATTTTTATCAACCTCCAGACCACCATGTGCTCTCAGGCCTGCCCGACAAACACACAAAAGACGTGTTTTCTCCACAGCCCCAAGGGCATGCGCCCGCACCACGGAGTGCCCCCTTCCGCGCTGGCCATGCATGCCGCCAACGATGGACATCGGCAAGCACCGGCGGCCGCGCCATGTCCAGGTTGCCCAGTAAAGGCACTTCTTCACACCATTGGCGGCGTATATAAAGCTCTGCCTGCATTGCGGACCACTCGGGCGAAATAGTAGAACTGCATTCCATTCAGTGAAGTGAGTCACAGCTATCGGCGTCACCCCTCGGTGTCCGCCGAGCGCATTTTCGTTCTGCGCAAAGAAGGTTGGGGTTTTTGATCAAAGCGGGTGAAGACTCCAGATCGTCGACTATCCGACCTAGTACATTCCGTCTCCGAATTCGGGTCTTGTTTCGTTCCGGCTTTCTCGCCTAACGTCACCGTCAATCCGGGTGGAACGCCGAATCCTGCCGCTGTCCGGAATCACTCCCACCCACTCACATACGCACGGCAGGAGCGGGGGACCCAGGTAAGCCGCCGATCCGGATTCCGGAACGGCTCGGGGTGAAGTCGCGCGCTCAGCGCGACCGGACATCTCCCGTCCGAACCCGACAGCTCACCTCGTAGGCGACGGAGAGGAAATTCGTCATGCCTTCCAAGGGAAAGCACCGCCGTCCCAAGTCCAGCTCGCTCAGCCGGGGTATCGCCGTCGCCGGCACGGGCGGGGCCGTGCTCGTCCTTCCCGTGCTCGGCGCGACCACCGCCGGCGCGGCGCAGAGCGGCCCGGCGCAGGCCGCCACCGCCAAGCCCGCCGCGGACGCCAAGACCTACGTGGTCGTCGCGGGCGACACGCTCTCCAAGATCGCCCGGGAGCACTCGGTGAGCGGCAGCTGGAAGAAGCTGTACGAGGACAATCGCAGCGCCCTGGGCGACGACCCGAAGCTGATCCGCCCCGGCCTCCGGCTCACCCTCGACAAGGAGGGCTCGGCCACTGCGGACGCCTCCAGGGCCTCCGCCGAGCGGGCGGACCGCTCCAAGCGCACGGACCCCTCCGCCGCCGAGCCGGCCGCCGCCCCCGCGAAGAAGTCGTACACGAACGACCTCGACGGCTGGATCAACGAGTCGCTGGACATCATGGCCCAGCGCGGCATTCCCGGTTCCTACGAGGGAATTCACCGCAACATCATGCGCGAGTCCTCCGGAAATCCGCTGGCCACCAACAACTGGGACTCCAACGCCGTCGCGGGAACTCCCTCCAAGGGGCTTCTTCAAGTGATCGCCCCCACTTTCTCCGCCTACCACGTGCCCGGCACGTCCCAGGACAGCTTCGACCCGGTCGCCAACATCACCGCCGCGTGCAACTACGCGGCCGACCGGTACGGCTCGATCGACAATGTGAACGGCCCGTACTAGACCGCGCCGAGTCTGTTCGGCGTTCTCGCCGAATTCGTCGGCCCGCGCACCGAGATGTCCCCCGATTCTTCTCCTACGGGGATTTCCGCTGCGCGGGCCGCGTCAGTGAAGCACCGTCATGTTGCGGCGTGGCAGGGGCATACGACGTCAGCACGGCAGCCAGCTCCTCCAGGCTCCGCGCCTGCCAGTCGAAGGAATCGGTGGCCATGGGCGGGTCCCCGACCGGCCGTTGGACGAACGCGGTGCGCATGCCCACCGCTTGAGCTCCCCGTAGGTCCCAGGCATGCGCGGCAACCATCAGCACGTGCTCGGGCGGACACCCCGCCGCCTCGATCGCGAGCCGGTAGACCTCCGGAGCCGGTTTGTAGGCCTGAGCGTCCTCGGCCGACAGCACCTGGTGCCAGCGCAGCCCCGCATGCGCGTTCAGCCGCAGCAGAGTCCCATGCCCGGCATTTGACAGCCCCAGCACGGGAAAGTGCCGCGCAAGACGCGTGAGTCCGGCAACGGAGTCCTCCCAAGGGCGGAGGCGCCGCGACGCGGCAGCCAGCCGTCCGATGGCCACCGGGTCCTTGATCCCGGCGCGCTCCGCCACGCGCTGAGCCGCTTCGCGGTCGATGGCCTCGCTGTCGGCGTACGCCCGGGTCCCCTCCCCGATGCGCCGCTGCTCACCCTCGACATGCTCGCGCCACACCGTGAGCAGGCCGTCGGCGGTCACTTCGCCTGAAGCACCGTCAGACGCGTGCAGCGCGTCGCCGATGGCCGCACGAAGCCCGCCGGACTCGTCCACCATCGTTCCCAGAACGTCGAAGACGACGACCTCGATATCGCGGGCCCCACGCATCCGTTCTCCTCAGCATCGCGTCACCGGCCAGACAGGTGACGAGTGTTGCCCGGTGGTGCGTCACCGGTCAAGATGGTGACGTGCACTTCGCCTTCGTGAGCGGCAACCCCGCCCTGGACCTCATCGCCACCCTGGAATCCCGCCGCGACCAGCCCCGCGACCTCCTGGCCACCCCCGCCGACCTCGAACAGTGGGTCCTGGCCTGCGACGAGCTCCCCGACGACGTGACCGCCGACCCCGCCGACCTCGACTGCGCCCTGCGGCTGCGCGAGGCCATCCACCGGCTCGCCCTCGACCGCATGAGAGAACGCCCCTACACGGCAAGTGAGCTGGGCATCCTCAACAGCGCCGCCGCCGGGGCGCTGCCCACCCCACGCCTGTCCGACGAGGGCGTGCATCTGACGGGGGATCTGCGCTCCGCGCTCGCCCACGTCGCCCGCCGCGCGATCAGCATGCTGGCCGACCCCCACACCAGCCTCAAGGAATGCGGGCGCACCACCTGTACGCGCCTCTACCTCGACCGCTCGCGCGGCACGCGCCGCACCTGGTGCGGCATGCAGGCCTGCGGCAACCGTGTCAAAGCCGCCGCCTACCGAGCCCGCAAACAGACCGCCCCATAGGCGGCTCAGTCGTCGATGCCCGAGCGCTCCACCCCTGCCACGATCCACCGCTGGAAGAACAGGAACACCACGAGCAGCGGCACGATCGACACAGCCGCCGCGATGAACAGTTCGTGCAGTCTGATCACCTGTGACGTGGTGAACGACGACAGGGCCACCTGCACCGTCCACGCGTTGCGGTCCTGGCCGATGACCAGCGGCCACAGGAACGAGTTCCACGCGCCGATGAAGACGATCGTGCCCACCGCCGCGAAGACCGGCCGGGAGTTGGGCACGACCACCCGCCAGTACGTGCGCCAGTACCCGAGCCCGTCGACACGCGCCGCATCCTCCAACTCCCGGGGGAATCCGAGGAAGTACTGCCGGAAGACGAAGCAGGCGAAGGCGGAGAACAGGGTCGGGACGATCAGTCCGCGCAGCGTCGACACCCAGCCGAGCGACGACACCAGGACGAACGTCGGCACGAAGGTGACGGACGCCGGAACCATCAGCGTGCCGAGGATCGCGTAGAAGACCTTGTTCGCGTGGCGGTAGGGGATGCGGGCCAGGCCGTAACCGGCGAGTGAGGCCAGCAGCAGCGTGCCGAGTGTCGTCGCGACCGCGATGAGCGAGGAGTTGAGCAGGGAGCGCGCGAACGGTACGGAGGTGTCGTCGAAGAGTTCCTGGACGTTCCCCCAGCGCAGGGTGGAGGGGAAGAAGGTCCACTCCGGCGAGGTGATGTCGCTCTCGGCGGAGAGCCCGTTGCGCACGAGGAGGTAGAAGGGGATGAGGAACAGGAGCGCGAGCGCGATCAGCAGCGAGAGCCGCAGCGCGCGGCCCGCCCTGACCCTCGCGTCGGCGCCCGAGTGGTCTTTCATTCCGCGTCCTTCCTGCCGAGCCCGAACCACTTGGCCTGTCCCACCGTCACCACCGCGATGATCAGCGCGAGCAGTACGGCGCCCGCGCTGCCCAGGCCGAGGTTCTGTCCCTGGCCGAGCGCCGTGTAGTAGAGGTAGACGAGCGGGGGTCTGGCGTAGGGCGGGTAACCGCGGGAGTCCGAGAGCAGGTTGTAGAACTCGTCGAATGCCTGGAAGGCGTTGATGACGAGCAGCAGCACGACGGCCACGGACGTGGCGCGCAGCTGCGGGAACGTGATGTGCCGAAAGACCTGCCAGCCGGGCCGCGCCCCGTCCACCGCCGCCGCCTCGTAGAGGGTGGGGCTGATGCGCTGGAGTCCGGCGAGGAAGAGCACCATGTAGAAGCCCGCCTGGAGCCAGAGCCGCACGGTGACGATGACGGCCCAGTACCAGGGCGGATCGGTGGTCGAGAGCCAGGCGATCTGGTCGCCGCCGAACCAGCCGAGGACGGTGTTGGCGAGCCCGAACCGCACCCCGTTGAAGATCGACATCTTCCAGATGAGCGCGGCCACGACGTAGGAACAGGCGGCGGGCAGGAAGAAGACCGAGCGGAAGAACGCCTGGGCGCGGCGCTGGCGGTGGACCATGAGGGCCAGCGCGAGGGAGAGCGCGTAGGTCGCGGGGACGATGAAGAGCGAGAAGACCAGGAAGGTCCACAGGCTGTCGGTGAATGCCTCGTTCTGGAGCATCTGCGTGTAGTTGCCGAGGCCGACGAAGTCGCTCGGGGTGACGGTGTTGTGCGCGTCGAAGAAGCTGAGGTAGACGCTCCAGCCGAGCGGGATGTACGTGAAGACGCCAAGGCCCAGCAGGAAGGGCCCGACGAACACCCAGAACCACAGGGTGCGGTTCTGGTGGCCCCACGGCTTCCTTCGCCCGGTCGGCTGTCGCTGACGTCCCGTCGTGTCCTGTTCGCCAGGGGCTGCTGTGGTCACGACTTCTTCTTCACCCGGCCGAGCTCGGCGCTCACCGTACGCACGACCTTCTTGAGCTCGCTCTCGGGGTTCGCGCCGTCCTTGATGATGCGGCTCAGGGCGTCCTGGTAGGCGCTTCGGCTGGCCGGGGTCCAGAGGAGGGGTTCGGCGTGGCCGTGGTCCGTGGTGTAGCGGACGGCGTCGGCTGCCGCGCCCTTCCTGAGCTTCTCGGCCTTCTTCGCCAGGGAGACGCGGGCCGGGATGTGGAATCCGTAGGAGAGGGCGAAGTCCTCCTGGCGGTCGGTGCTGTCGATCCACAGCCACTTGAGGAAGTCCTTGCCGGCCGGCTGATGCCTGCTGCGGGTGCTGACCGCGGCGGCGTACGCCCCGACCGGCACCGCGGGCTTGCCCGCTGCCCCGTCCTTCGGGAACGGCAGGACGCCGAAGTCGTCGCCGAGTTCCTTCTGCACGGTGGGCAGCGCCCACAGGCCCGACCACTGCATGGCGGTCAGCCCCTGGACGAACGCGGACGGGTCGGACCAGTCGGCGGGCGCGCCCAGGAGCAGCGACTTGTCGGCGTACAGCTGGTGGATCTTGCCGAGGGCGCGGGCGGCCGCCGGGTCGTCGAAGCCGACCTTCCCGTCGGCGGTGACGAGTTCGAGCCCGGCCGCGTTCAGGGGCGTGCCGCCCAGGACGCCGGCGCCGCCGTCGTTGCCCAGGAACAGGCCCTTCGTCTTCTTGGTGGTGAGCTTCTTCGCGGCGTCCACGAGCTCGTCCAACGTCTTGGGCGGCTGGACGCCGGCGTCGGCGAGCAGGCTCTTTCGGTAGTAGAGCAGCTGCATGTCGATGACCTGGGGGATGCCCCAGATCCTGCCGTCGTACGTCTTGGGGGCCAGGACGGCCGGGTTGAAGTCGTCCTTGACGCCGTCGAACAGCTCGGTGAGGTCGGCGACCTGCTTGCCCTGGATCTGGTCGAGGGTGGGGCCGTTGACCTCGAAGACGTCGGGGCCGGATTCGGTCAGGAGCGCCGCCGCGGTCTGTTCGTCGTAGTTGCCGGGCCGCCACTGGACGGTGACGTTGGCCTTCTTGTAGGCCGTGGCGTACTTCTTCACGGCTTGTTCGGTGCCCTGCTCGCCGTACTGGTGATACCACTGCGACAGCTTGGGCCCGCCACCTGAACCGCCCTCGTCCCGGCCCGTGTTGGAGCCGCACGCGGTCAGCAGCCCCAACGCCGCGCCCGCTCCGAGCAGTCCCCTGCGGCTGATGGTCATTGATCGTCCCCCTGTTCGGCGTACGGGTGGTTCCGACGGCCCAACGATCAACCATGCAGGCGGATTACGACAGGGGGACTACGGCCGTGTGTCGGCCGATCCGGACACGCGCTCTACCCTCTTCGGATGGCAGTCACCAGATACCTCCGAAAGGGCCCGCGCGTGGCCGTACGCCGGCTCCGGCGTACGGATTTCGAGGAGCTCGCCGTGCTGCGCAGGGAGAGCGCCGAGATGCTCCACCGCTGGCTGGGCGCTCGCGAGCTGACGGCGGAGGCGTTCGAACGGTCCCTGGAGCGGTTCGAGCAGCCCACCCACGAAGGCTTCGTGGTCTGCCGCCACGACACCGGCGCGATCGTGGGCGGCATCAACATCAACAACATCCTCGGAGGCAGCCTGCAGAGCGGTTCCCTCGGCTATACGTCATACGCTTCCACCACCGGGCGCGGCTACCTGACGGAGGGCCTGGGGCTCGTGATCGAGTTCGCCTTCGACGAGTTGGGGCTGCACCGGCTGGAGGCGAACATCCAGCCGGACAACACCCCTTCGCTCCGTCTCGTCAAGCGTCTGGGGTTCGAGCGCGAGGGCCTCTCCCCCGCCTTCCAGTTCATCAACGGCGAGTGGAGGGACCACGAGCGGTGGGCCATCACCGCCGAGACGGCACGCGACGGCTCCGCGCACGCCGGCTCCCCGCGGCGCTGAAGGTGTCCGGCTGCGGGGTCGGACAGAGGGGTCGTACTACCCTTCCAGCGTGACAAACCCCACCGATCCCCAGGACGGCGCAGGTCGTCCGGCCAATCAGGGGCGGCGGGTCGCGGCCCGTAACCGTGCCGCCCTGATCGCCGCCGCCCGCGAGGTCTTCGCCGAACAGGGCCTGGACGCCCCGCTGTCGGCCGTCGCGCGCCGCGCCGGGGTGGGGCAGGGCAGCCTCTACCGGCACTTCACCGACCGGATCGCGCTGGCCTCCGCCGTCCTGGACGAGAACGTCCAGCACATCGAACAGGCCGCCGACGAACCCGACGCGGGCCTGGCGAGCGTGCTGGGCGTGGTCACCTGGCACCTGACGCGCTCGACGGCGTTCGTCGATCTGCTGCGCATACGGGGAGCGCGGGGCGACGGCGAGCAGGCACGGGCGCTGGCCGGACGCGTGCACGGCGTCCTGTCCCGGTGCCTGCCCGCCGGGCACCGGCTGTCCGCCGACGACGTCATGCTCGCCGTCGCGATGGTGTCCGGGGCGGTCACCGGTCCCACCCCGGCCGAACGGGAGGATCGCGCTCTGGCGGCCTGGGGGCTGCTCGGCATCGAGGTGGGTCCGTTGCGGCCGGTGGAGACCGCGGTCGAGGGGTGACCGTCAGCCGCCGTTGGACTGGCGGATGCCCTTGCCGAGCGCGGTGAAGCCGAAGACGTGGCCGCCGTCGGGGCCGCTGACCGTCATGTAGGCCTTCGTTCCGCCGGGTTCGATGGCGACGTTGGTCGCCGACTCCAGGCCCTTGGCGGCCTTGGCCGGAATCTCGACGGTGGCCAGCCGTTCGCCCTCGGGGCTGTAGACGGCCATGGCGGGTCGGCCGTGCAGTGCCTGGTAGAGGTTGCCGTCGGCGTCGACGGCGATGGAGTCGGTCTGGGCCACCCCGGCGTCGACGTGGATGGCCTCGTGCTGGGAGGTCACGGTGGTTTTGTCCGCGTCGAGCAGCAGGTACGAGATGGTGTTCTCGGCCAGTTCGCTGATCCACAGGCCGTGCAGCCCGGGGTCGAACATCACCCCGTTGGGGTGGGCGAGCCCGTCGGCCAGGACGGTGGTCCGCTCGCCGTCGCGGTCGATGCGCACGATGCGGCCCTTGGCCTCGCCGGGTTTCATTCCGTGCAAGTCGCTGACGTAGAGGTTGCCCTCGTCGTCGAAGGCGATGTCGTCGAGGTTCGTGGCGGAGCCGTCGATCTCACCGGAGAAGAACGTGCGCGGGTCCGAGCCGTCCGGCTCGATGCTGACGACGGATCCGGTGTAGTCGGTGAGGTAGAGGCGGCCGTCGTGCGGGCTGATCTGCGCGGAGGTGTAGGCGCCGGTCTTGTCGGTGTAGACGCCCTCGCTCTTTCCGGTGGCCAGGTCGACGGAGATGACCTTGGGTTCACCTGCGGGCGCGGTGACGTCCACGACGTACAGGCCGCCGTCCTCGTCCAGGACCGGGCCCTCCAGCAGGGTTCTGCCGGTGGCCTGGTGAGGGTCGGTCACCTGCGTGATGTGGGTGGCGCGGATCGTCCTGCCCTCGCCGGACGGCGCGGGGCGCGAGGATGACGCGGCGGGGGTCTGGGTGCCGCATGCGGTCAGGGCGAGCAGGGCTCCTGCGGCCATCAGCGCCAGGGCGGCGCGGCGGCGGTGGGGTGTGCGGTGGGCGGGCATGTGGTGGGGTGCTCCTTCCCGTCGTCCGGGCGGCCCGGACGTGGTGGTGTGTCGTCAGGCCGCCGACCAGCCGCCGTCGGAGGGCAGGACGGCTCCGTTGAGGTTCACCGCGTCCTTGCTGAGCAGGAACGTGATCGAGGCGGCCAGTTCCTCGGCCATGGCCAGGCTGGGGATCGCCACGCGCATCTTCGCCGTGCGGGCCGAGCCGTAGGGGGCCGCGGCGGGCATCGGGATGCCGGTGGCGACCGCGCCGGGGGCAACGGCGTTGATCTGTACGCCCGTTCCCGCGTACTGGTAGGCCGACGACTTGGTGAGGCCGACCAGGGCGTGCTTCGAGGTCGTGTACGCGGCGCCCGCCGCCGAGCCGCGCAGGGCCGCCTCGGAGACGATGTTGACGATGCGGCCGCCGCCCGCGGCGAGCATGCCGGGCACGACGGCGCGCATCAGGCGCATGGGCCCATCGACGTTGACGCGCATCACGCGCTCCCAGATCGTGTCGTCGACTTCGTGCACGGCGGCGTCGTCGTCCATCACGCCCGCGACGTTGGCCAGGGCGTCCACGCGACCGCCCGCGGCGGCCAGAACGGCGTCGGCGGACGCGGGTGCGGTGATGTCCGCCGTGAGGGGCACGAGGGCCTCGCCCAGGTCGGCGGCCAGGGCCGCGAGGCCGTCGGCGGAGATGTCGACGGCGACCACGCGCCCGCCCTCGCGCACGACGCGGGAGGCCACGGCCTTGCCGATGCCGGAGGCGGCGCCCGTGACGACGACGTTCTGGCCGCCGAAGCGGCCGGGGGTGATCTGCTCGGTCCACGGCTCGGGGGCGCCGATCTCGACGCCCGTGTCGGGCTCGACGGCCTTGGCGGAGCCGGTGGGTGACGCCGTCGGCAGGCCATCGGGGAGCTGTCCGGTCTCGGCCGCGGTGGCCAGCACGTCCACCAGCTCCGGCGGGAACTTGCCCGCGGACATCTTCACCAACTGCTCCAGCGGCAGGCCGAGTGCGGGGGCGAGGGCTTCCTCGCTCTGCCCCTGGGAGGCGAGCAGGCCGCGCAGGACCTGCCCGGCGGTGGGTTCAGCCAGCCAGTCGCGCAGCGGAGAGGCGGGGGTGACGTTCGGCTTCGTCGGCATCGCGGGCCTTTCAAGTCGTGGCGCTCGGGCGGGACGCGGGGCGGCGGACCCCAACCGGACAACACTGTCCGGTTCCTGGGTTACGGTACCGGTGACCGTGCGGGACGCTCCAGCGAGGGCGCTGATCACGCCTGCGTCCTCGACGCGCCTGCCCCGCGAACCAGACGCCCCTCCCCCCACGAGAGGACCTCGCACCATGCCCCTGCCGCAGTGCGCCACACAGCCCACCCCGCAGGAAATCGTCGCCCTGCGCGAGCGCTACCGCCTCGAGCGGGAGCGCCGCGTGCGCCCCGAGGGGGCCGGCCAGTACCGGTCCGCGGAGGCGGAGTTCGGCTACTTCGCCGCCGACCCGTACGTGGGCGAAGTGCCGGATCGCGAGCCGCTGCACGACGTGGTGGACGTCGTGGTCGTCGGCGGCGGATTCGGCGGGATCCTGGCGGGCGCGCGACTGCGCCAGGAGGGCGTGGCGAAGGTGCGTGTCATCGAGAAGGGCGGTGACCTCGGCGGCACGTGGTACTGGAACCGCTACCCCGGCATCCACTGCGACATCGAGTCGCACGTCTATCTGCCGCTGCTCGACGAGACCGGATACGTGCCCGAGTGGAAGTACGCCCCGGGCGAGGAGATCCGCCGGCACGCGGTGCGTGTCGCCGAGCAGTTCGGCCTGTACGAGGACGCCCTGTTCTCCACCGCCGTCACCTCCCTGGCCTGGGACCGCACGGCTGAGCAGTGGGTGGTCACCACGGACCGGGGCGACGCGTTCCGGGCCACCTACGTCATCACCGCCACCGGCACGCTCTCCGAGCCCAAACTGCCCGGCATCCCCGGCATCGAGGACTACCGGGGCCACACCTTCCACACCTCGCGCTGGGACTACGGGTACACCGGCGGCACTCCCGAGGGCGGCATGACGGGCCTTACGGGCAAGCGGGTCGGGGTCGTCGGCACCGGCGCCACGGGTGTGCAGGTCATCCCGATGCTGGCCGAGGACGCCGGTCACCTGTACGTCTTCCAGCGCACCCCCTCGGCCGTGGACGTGCGGGGCCAGCAGCGCATGACGCCCCGGCAGGTCGGCGCGGACCGGCCGGGCTGGGCCGCCGAGCGCCGCGAGAACTTCCTGCGGATCTGCTCCGGGGAGGATGCCGAGCGGGACCTGGTCGCGGACCGCTGGACGGAGTCGGCCGCGCTGCTCGAAAAGCTCCTGCCCAGCTTCCGCCGCCACGGTGAGCCGGATTTCGAGGCGGCCTACGAGTTGGCCGACCACGCGACGATGAACGAGATCCGTGCGCGCGTGGCCGCCGAGGTCACCGACCCGGCCACCGCCGCGGCCCTCAGTCCCTGGTACCGCTACGCGTGCAAGCGCCCCACGTTCTCCGACAAGTACCTGCCCGCGTTCAACCTCGACAACGTCACCCTGGTGGACACGGCCGAGACCCATGGCATCGAGCGCATGACCGAGCACGGTGTCGTCGTGGGCGGGGTGGAGTACGAGGTCGACTGCCTGGTGTTCGCCACCGGGTTCTCCGTGGGTCTCTCCGGCATCACCTCCGGGAAGCTGCCCGTGACCGGGCGCGACGGCATCACGTTGCTGGACACGCTGAGGCAGCGGGGGCCGCGCAGCCTGCACGGCTTCACCAGCAGCGGGTTTCCCAACCTGATCCGGATGGGCTCGCTGCAGAACGCCAGCAGCGTGAACTTCACGCACATCCTGGACGAGCAGGCCGTGCACGCCGCCGCCCTGGTCGCCGCCGCACAGGCGAAGGGCGCCGTCGTGGAGCCCGCCCCCGAGGCCGAGGACGCCTGGACCGCTGTCTGCGCCGAGGGCGCCCCCGACCACGCGTGGTTCCACGCCGAGTGCACCCCCGGCTACTACAACGGTGAGGGCCGCGGCCGTCCGAACGGCCCGACGGCCTATCCGCACGGCGCTGTCGCCTTCCACGAGCTGCTGCGTCGCTGGCGCGGGGAGAACATGGGCGAGGCTCTTCAGGCCAAGGCCGCGCCCTCGTTCTGAATTCCCTGCGTTTGCCGGTCTCTCTTGATCGGCCTAATTTTGCGGCGAGTCAGCTTTTTCTCAGGCAAGGGGAGAAAAGCTTCATGGTGAAAGGCCTGCCGCACCGCACGCCCCGAAAGCCGCGGGGACCGGAGACGGAATCGACGCGCACATCGCGGTCGGCGACCGACCGTATGGCCCGCACGCTGCTGCGTCGCCGCAAGAAGGCGCTCAGTGCCGAGGACGTGATGGTCTCGGACCGGCCGAAGGTGCGGCGCGCGGTGACGGCTGCCGCGCTCGGCAACACCATGGAGTGGTTCGACTTCGGCGTCTACGCCTATTTGGCGGGCACGATCGGAAAAGTCTTCTTTCCGTCCAGCTCGCCCGGAGCCCAGGTAGTGGCCACCTTCGCCACGTTCGCCGCTGCCTTTCTCGTTCGCCCGCTGGGCGGCCTCGTCTTCGGGCCGCTCGGGGACCGCATCGGCCGGCAGAAGGTGCTCGCCGCCACCATGATCATGATGGCGGCGAGCACGTTCGCCGTGGGCCTGCTGCCCACGTACTCCTCGATCGGTTTCGCCGCCCCGCTGCTGCTCCTCGTATGCCGACTGGTCCAGGGGTTCTCCACGGGCGGCGAGTACGCCGGTGCCACCACCTACATCGCCGAGTACGCCCCCGACCAGCGGCGCGGTTTTCTGGGCAGCTGGCTCGACTTCGGGACCTTCGTGGGCTACTCCCTGGGCTCGGGTCTGGTGACGATCCTGACGCTGACCCTGGGCACGGACGGCCTGGAGAGCTGGGGGTGGCGCATCCCCTTCTTCATCGCCGGTCCGCTCGGGCTCATCGGCCTGTACATGCGGCTGAAGCTGGAGGAGACGCCCGCTTTCCAGCAGGAGGCCGCATCCGCCGCGGCGGAGCGGGACGCGGGTCCCGAGAGCGGCGAGGAAGACCCCGTCGAGCAGGCCCGCCAGTCCGGCAAGGGGCGGCTCAAGGAGATCTTCACCCGGCACTGGCAGGCAGTGCTGATCTGCATGGGTCTCGTGCTGCTCTACAACGTCACGAACTACATGGTGACCTCGTATCTGCCCACGTTCATGACGGTGACCCTGGGTGAGAGCGACACGACCGCCCAGCTCCTCGTGCTCGGCACCATGCTGCTGGTCGCGCTGGCCATCACCACGGTGGGCCGCAGCTCCGACCGGTGGGGCCGACGGCCCATGTTCATGGGCGGCAGCATCGCGCTGATCGCTCTCGCCATTCCGGCGTTCCTGCTGATCCGGGAGGGCGGCATCCTGCTGCCCGCGTTCGGCTGCGCCATCCTCGGTCTGCTGCTGGTCTGCTTCGCCGGAACCGCCGCGGCAACGCTCCCGGCCCTGTTCCCCACTCGTTTGCGCTACGGCGCGCTGTCGATCGCGTACAACATCTCCGTCTCCCTCTTCGGCGGCACGACCCCTCTGCTCGCCTCCTTCTTGGTCGACAAGACCGGCAATACCCTGGTGCCCGCCTTCTACCTGATGGTGGCCGGAGCGATCGGCCTGGTCGCGACGTTCTTCCTGCACGAGACCGCCGGACGGCCGCTGCGTGGCTCCGGGCCCATGGTCGAGACCGACGACGAGGCCCGCGAGATGGTGGCGCGCAGCCGCACGGAGGCGGGGCGGCACGCACGGGACGTATGGCTGCGGTTGTGGCATCCCCGTGGGGGCCGGAACGATTCCACGAGAGACCGCAAGCGCGGGGACTGATGCGTCGCCGGGTACGGAACAGGGTGGTTCGCCCGCCGAGTCGAGGGCATTCGGCGATGTATGACGATTCGTGATGAGCATGCTGGCTCGCCCGACATCGGCGAGATGGAACGAGGTACTCCACACCGCCTGGCCGCACGCAACGGGATGTGGAACCTGGCCTGGACCGCCCTGTGTGTCCTCCTCTCCGTCTGGTCGGTGGCCTGGGCCATCGGCGCGGCCAGGGGCAGCACCGACGCATGGGCGTACTGCTTCGCCGGTCTCGTGCTGCTCGCCTGCGCGCTGTGGGCCCGCCGCTCGGCGATCCGCAACAGTCCGCCGCGCCACCTGTGACGTCGGACGAGCCCCTAGCCTCCGGCCGGGGGCTCGTCGCCGTCGGGCGACGGGGTCCTGTCCTCGACCGACACCTCGAAGGTGTTGAGGAAATCGCAGATGAGCTGGTAGAAGCCCACCGTGATGACCAGGTCGGCGAGCTGGTTCACCGTCAGGAACGCCAGCAGCTCGTCGCGTGCGGCCTCATCGAGGGTGTGCCGGTCGAGGAGCCGGTCCGTGGCGGCGAGGACGGCGGCTTCGGGCGCGGAGAGTTTCCCGGCCTCGCCGGTCCTGGCGGCGTCCAGTGCCTCCTCCCCCAGCCCTACGTGACGAGCGGCCTTCTCATGGTGGTGGACCTCGTAGGCCGCTCCGTAGGCATGACCGATCCGCACTATGGCGAGTTCCCGCAGCGTGTCAGGAAGCGAATTGCGCTGGAGAATCGCGTCTCCGAGCCTGAGTACGCCCGGTGCGAGGACCGGTGAGTGCATCAGCATCCGGAAGACGTTGAGCGAGCCGTGAGCGGTCACGACCTCCTGTAGTTCCACGGGCAGGGTGGAGAGATCCGGATACTCCATGGCGTCTCCCATTCGCTTTCGCTCGAGCTGGTCGCGCGCTTGAGCCTAGGGGAGCCACAGGAGCGTCGGGTTGTCGTCCGGAGAGGAATTCCCGGGAACTCTTACTCACACCAGGTACTGGCGCCGCCCCGCCGTCAGAGGGCGGAGAACACCCGCTTCAACAGGTCCAAGGCCTCATCGGCCCAGCCCAGGGCGCTCAGGGACGACCCCAGATTCCCCGGCGGACGGTTGATCAGCGTGTCGTGGCGGATCAACCGGTCGAAGTCGACCAGCACCGGATCCTGGCGCGGGGTGCTGCCGTCCGGGCGGAAGAAGCTGACGCCCGCCAACCGCATCACGTTGATGAGTTCCTGGGCCAGGATCCCGTACCCGACCGTCGTGGGGTGCACGCCGTCCAGCGAGAACAGGCCCCCGTCGGTACGCCGTCCGTCCTGCGCCGCCAGGAAGTGGGAGTTGGGCGGCGGCGACAGCGCCCGCAGCGCCGACGGCAGCTGATAGGGCTGCCACCAGTCCGGACGCGCCAGTGGGTCCTCGGCGAACCTGCGCCAGGCCAGACGGTCCATCAGGCCGCTGGTCTCCAGCAGGTACCAGTCCTTGCCCTTGGTCCGGGCGGCGCGGACCGTCTCGGTGATCGCGTCGTTGTACGCGTCGATCGCCTCGTCCACCTGGCGCGCCTGCTCCGCGGTGATGTTCGGGTCCTTGCGGGCGTCGAAGTCCCGGTCCTTGATCCATGGGCGGGTGTAGTAGGGGAAGTACCGCGAGCCGGGCTGGACCTTGCCGGCCACGCCACGGGCTATCGGTGCGATCGTCACGTGGGGGACGGTGCACCAGATGACGTGGCGGGCCTTGATGGCGGCGACTTCCGCCGCCACCTTGCGCAGTTCGGACGTGAAGTGCTTCGGCCGCCAGACCGTGAAGCGCCGTTTGTCGTCCAGGCTGTCGAAGCCGGAGTCCTCGCTCCACACCACACGCAGATCGGTCACCGCCCGCAGCGCGTTGTTCGCGCCCAGGAACACGACCAGCGTCTCGATGCCGTGCTTCGCCCCGGTGCCCTCGATGTCCTTGCCCAGCTCAGCCGCGGCGCCCAACTGCGTCAGGGCCCCTGCCGTCCGAGGCCGGGTGGGCAGCACCCGCAGGGCCGCGCGCTCGCCGGCGTTCTGCACCAGCTGATTCACCAGGTCGTCCTTCGGCACGTCGATGCGCTTGCGGCACTCGTCCGCCGACTTCGACAGCGCGTCGCGCAGGTCCCACCCGAACACGGCGAGGTTGTGCATGATCGCCGTGGTCGACGGCGCGCTCCGGCCTGCACCCCGCTCCCAGTAGTCCTCCACCCGGTCCATGACACTGCGGGCCCGGAACAAGGCCAGTGGGGCCTCCCACCAGTCCACGGTCCGCCCGTAGCGGTCCTCCAGGTCGCGCAGGAACAGTTCGAGGTTGAAGGGCAGCCCGCCGAAGCCCCCGTAGAGGGGGTAGCGGAAGTTGGGCAGACATCCCATCTCGTGGGCGACGATCGCCGGGTACGACAGCGACGTGTTGAAGATCGCCGCGCTCTGGAAACCCTGCGTCAGGGAGTCCCCGATCGTGACCAGCCGGTGCCGTGGATCCCCCGCCCACTGCGTACTGACGTCGACCCCCACCTTGGGATCGGTTTCGGGTACCCGCGGCCCTTCACGACGTACGGAACCGGCCATGATTCCCCCTCTGGCACACCGCGGCCCGCCCACTGCGCCCTCGCGCGAGGCCTGTTCCTGCCTAGCAGAGCCCGCCCCTGGGCGGCACTTCGCCGACGAGAGATACGCAGAACTCGGTGCCGACCGGCTCCTGGCACCACCGGGCGGTGACCGTCCCCCCGCCTGGATGCGGTACGAAGTCTTCTGTGAACGAACAGATTCAGCCCGCGACCGTTCGCGTGTTCATCGCGCTCGCCCCGCCCGACGAGGCGAAACAGGAACTGGCCCGGGTGCTCGACCCCGCCTGTCGCGCGCATCCACGGATGCGGTGGAACCGCATCGAGGACTGGCACATCACCCTGGCGTTCCTCGGTGAGGTGCCTGCCTCGGTGGTGCCGCTCCTCCGTGCGCCGCTTGCTCGCCTCGCCGCCGCCCGGGCCCCTCTCACCCTGGCTCTGCGCGGCGGCGGGCACTTCGACGAGCGCGTGCTGTGGAGCGGGATCGACGGTGACCTCGACGAGCTGCGGCTGCTCGCCGCCGAGGTGCGTGCCGTCGTCGACGACTGCGGCCTCACGCATACGAACCGGCCGTTCCGCCCGCACCTCACGCTGGCCCGCGCCCGCAGGGACACCCCGTCGTGTGCGGTACAGGCCGCCGCCGGTCTCACCGAGTTCACCGGCCGCCCATGGCAGGCCGCTCGCCTGCACCTGGTCGCCAGTAACGTCGGCCGCGGCCCGGGGCCCATCCACTACCGCGATGTCGGCGCTTGGAGCTTCGGCGCCTGAGCGCCTAGCCGACCTGAGGGGCGTCGGCGGATGCCCGCAGGGCCGGAGGGCCGCCCTCCGGTGCCGTGTGGTGGCGCCGGTAGTGGCGAGCCGCGCGGGCCCGGTTGCCGCAGGAGGTCTTGCACCACTCCTGCCTGCCGTGGCTCTTGACGAAATAACGCACGCACCGGGGCGCCGTGCAGGCCCGCAGCTGCTCGCGCTGCGGGCCGCTCAGGAAGTCGACCGTGGCGCGGGCCAGGCTTGCCAGGAGGCCGATGTGCGGGTCGTCCTGCGCCGTCAGGAGCCGTGCGGCCGGGGCCTGGTCCTGGGGCCAGTCCAACTGCGGGGCAACCAGTTCCCGGGCGGCGATCGTGTTGAGGTGGGCCAGCGCTTGGTCTGCGGGCATCAGGTGACGGGCGTCCGCGGGGCTGGGCGGCGCGGGGCGCACCGCCCGCGCGAACAACGCCCGTACCGCCGACCGCAGTTCGATGATCTCCCGGCCGAGATCCTGATCCGCCGTGAGCTCCAGGGCCCGGACGTGGGCGGGCAACAGGCCGTCCTGCGCGCGAATCCAGCGGGTGACCTCCTCGGCCGTGGCCAGGTCGTCGGTGACGCCGCCGTCCCCGTCATGGCGGATCGTGCTCGCCAACTCCAGTGCCAGCCACCGCTCCACCGCTGGTCCCCCTCTTCTTCCGCTGCTACTTCCGCTACTTGATCACGTCTCCAGGCATACCCTAATATCCCTAACGGTAAATTCACCAACTTCCGTTAGGGATGTGTGGCGGGGCTCCCGCCACTTGGAGGAGACAGAGCGATGACAGCGTTGCTTGCCCACATCAGCGACCTGCACCTGGACGGCAGCGACAGGTCGACCCGGCGCGCCGAGCACGTCATGGATTATCTGCGCGCCCTGCCCCAACCGGTCGACGCCCTCCTGGTCACCGGGGACATCGCCGACCACGGCGCCGAGTCCGAGTACGAGGAGGCGGCCCGGATCCTGGCCGCGCCCTTCCCCGTCCTGACCTGCCCCGGCAACCACGACGCGCGCCCCGCCTACCGCAAGGCCCTGCTCGGCCTGACGCCCGACGACAGCCCTGTCAACGAGGTCCACCACATAGCCGGCGCCGCCATCCTGATGTGCGACTCCACCATCCCCGGCCGCGACGAAGGCAACCTCGACGCGGCGACACTCGCCTGGATCGACGCCACCCTCTCCGCACTGCCCGACGGCACCCCCGCGCTGATCGCCTTCCACCAGCCGCCCGTCGCGCTCCACCACCCGCTGCCCGACGCCTACCAGCTCCAGCGCCCCGAAGAGCTCGCCGCGCTGCTCGAAGCGCACCCGTGCGTAACCGCTGTGCTCACCGGCCATGCCCACACCGCGGCCGCCACCACGTTCGCCGCACGCCCCCTGATCGTCGGCCCAGCGATCACCTGGACCCTGCGCCTGCCCTGGGAAGGCGACCAGCCCGCCGACCGCGAGCAGCCCCCCGGCCTGGCCTTCCACATCCTGGACGACGACCACCGCCTGACCACCCACTACCGCGTCCTGCCCTGACCCGGGAGGCCGTCACCCGAACGCCGAGTGCCCCGCCCCCTGCATCACGGGGGCGGGGCGGCAGCGCTGCAGCCACAGCGCGGATGGAAGTGCCCAGACTATCGGCGGGCACTGACAACCGCGGGGCGCCTACGACTGCGGAGGCTTGTCCTGGTCCCTCCCGAACTGGTCCTTGAGCTTGTCCTGGGCGGTGTCGACCTGGCCGGAGTACTTGCCCTGGGTCTTCCCGTCGACGAAGTCACCCGCCTTGTCGATTCCCTGCCCGGCCTTGTCCTCGTGCCCCTTGAGCATCTGCTTCAGCTTGTCCATGACTGACATGGGCAACCGCCTCTCTGTGTCGCCCCCACCACCAGGCTCACACCGCGGGGCGTGATCCGCATCCGGTAACCCGTTCGCGCGCCCCCTGCTGCACCGGGCGAGGCGCCCCCTGAAGCTGAGGACGCGGGTGGCACACCGTACGGAATCGATTCGGAAGTAGGCGTTCATGGCGAAGGCGTATCTGGTGGGCAGCGGCATCGCGTCCCTGTCGGCGGCGGCGTTCCTGATCCGCGAGGGCGAATTCGCGGGCTCCGACATCGTCATCCTGGAGGAGCAGGACCGTGAGGGCGGGAGTCTGGACGCCTCCGGGTCGCCCGAGACCGGCTATACGATGCGCGGCGGCCGGATGTTCGAGATCCACTTCGAATGCACCTACGACCTGCTCGGTTCGATCCCCTCCCTCGACGATCCGTCGAAGTCGGTGACCGAGGACACCTTCGCCTTCCACGACGACTTCGCCTGGGACGACCACGCCCGGCTCGTCGACGCCTCGGGCAAAGTCATCGACTCGCACTCGATGGGCTTCTCCGAGCGTGACCGTCTCGAACTGGTCAAGTGCGTGGGCACTCCCGAGAAGCTCCTCGACGGCAAGCGCATCACCGACTGCTTCAGCCCGGAGTTCTTCCGTACGAACTTCTGGTGGATGTGGTGCACCACCTTCGCCTTCGAGCCGTGGCACAGCGCGATCGAGTTCCGCCGCTATCTCAACCGCTTCATCCATCTCTTCAAGACCTTCGACTCCATGTCGGGGATCTACCGGACCCGCTTCAACCAGTTCGACTCCATCGTGCGCCCGCTCCTGAAGTGGCTCACCGACCAGGGCGTGACGCTGCAACTCGGCACCACGGTCACCGACTTGACGCTGGCCGACGGTGACGCCCTCACCGTCGAGGCCCTCAGCTGCACGCGGGGCGGCAAGGCCGAGGAGATCACGCTCACCCCCGGCGACCTCGTCCTGGTCACCAACGGCTCGATGACGGCAGGATCGACCCTCGGGTCCACCGACACGGTGCCCGCCCTGGACACCTCGGGGCGCGACGGGGCCTGGCGCCTGTGGGAGACCCTGGCGGCCAAGCGGTCGGGATTCGGCAAGCCGGAGGTCTTCAACTCCTCAATTCCCGAGTCGACTTGGGAGTCCTTCACGGTGACGACCAAGGACCCCACCTTCTTCGAGCTGATGGAGAAGTACAGCGGCAGCGAGGCCGGCAAGGGCGGCCTGATCACCTTCAAGGACTCCAAGTGGCTGCTGACCATCGTCCTCAACCACCAGCCGCACTTCCACGACCAGCCCGAGGACACCTTCGTCTGGTGGGGCTACGCCCTGTTCCCCGACGAGGAGGGCGACTTCGTCCGCAAGCCGATGCGTGAGTGCACCGGCCGGGAGATCCTCGACGAGGTCCTGCACCACCTGCGCTTCGACGAGGGTCCGCGGATCCTGGACAACTCGATCGTGCTGCCCGCCCTGATGCCCTACATCACCAGCCAGTTCCTGGTGCGCGGCGCGGGCGACCGGGCGCCGGTCGTCCCGGAGGGCTCCACCAATCTCGCCTTCATCGGGCAGTACGCCGAAGTCCCCGACGACGTGGTGTTCACGGTCGAGTACTCGGTACGCACCGCCTGGACGGCCGTCGCGCAACTGCTCGGGCTCGACAAGCAGCCCCCGCCCGTCTACAAGGGCGGGCACGACCCCAAGGTGCTCGTCGAGGCGTTGCAGACGATGCACCGGCGCTGACCGCGCGTCCACGGGCGCTGTCGTCGCGGCTAGGCCGACTCGCGCACCACCAGTTCCGGCTCGAAGATCACTGAGGTGGGGTCGGTCCGTACGCCTTCCATCTGTTCCTGCAGCAGCCGGGCCATCTCCGCGCCCATCTCCTCGACCGGCTGCCGCACCGTGGTCAGCGGGGGCACGCAGGTGACCGCCACGCTCGAGTCGTCGAACCCGATCACGGCCACGTCCGCGGGCGCCTGCTTGCCCTGTTCCCGCAGGACCTGGCACGCCCCTTGTGCCATCAGGTCGTTGGCCGCGAACACCCCGTCGATGCCGGGGTGTTCGGCCAGCAGATGGCGCATCGCCTTCGCGCCGCTCTCCAGGGTGAACCCGCCCTCGGCGACGGGGATGTAGGGCTGCCCGCCCCGTTCCATGCCGTCCTGGAAACCGGCGAGGCGTTCTCGGCCCGCGGGGATGTCCAAGGGTCCCGAGATGGTCGCCACCTTTGTGCAGCCCCGGGCCAGCAGGTGCTCCGCGGCCAGCCTCGCCCCGTCCCGGTGCGCGAAGTCGACGAACGTGGCGTGGGCTCGCAGTGCGGGGCGCGCGAAGAACACCGCGGGCAGCCGTGCCTCGGCGAGCAGCGCCGGAAGCGGGTCCTTGGCGTGTGTCGAGACGACCAGGGCGCCGTCCGCGTTGCCCTGGCGCAGGTAGGTCAGGACCTGTTGGCGGGCGTCCTCGGTCTCGGCGAACATCAGCACCGGGTGCATGGCACGCGGGCGCAGGAATCCCACGATCCCGCTGACGGCCCGGCCGAAGAACGGGTCGGCGAACACCCGGGCGGCGAAGGCGTTCTGCGCGGTGTCGGAGTTGTCCCCGGCGCCCGAGACGACCAGCGCGATGGTGCCCGCGCGCTGGGTCACCAGGGAGCGTGCCGCCCGGTTGGGCGCGTAGCCGGTACGCTCGATGGCCGCGCGGACCACGTCCTGGATGGCGGGGGCGACATTGCGCACGCCGTTGACCACCCGGGAGACGGTGGCGCGCGAGACCCCCGCTTCGCGCGCCACGTCCTCCAGCGTCGGCATCTGTCTGTCCATCCGGGAACCCTAACGCTCCGCCCCCGGCCGTCATAGAGCGCTCTCCCGCGGCCACACGCCGGTTAGGGGCGGTTGTTTGACCTGCGTGCCACCCCCGTCACCTGCGTACCGTGGCCGTCAGGGGAAGATCCCCCGCGCTGCGCCCCGCGAGGATCTGCCAGTCGCCCGCTTCGGTGCGCCAGCGGCCCTCCCGCACGTCCCAGTGGCGCAGCATCCTGGCCGGCACCTCCACCGTTGCCGTCACGGTCTCCCCCGGCTCCGCACGCACCGCCGTGAAGCCCGCGAGCCAGCGGACCGGGCGCTCCACGGCGGAATCGGGCCGCGCGAGATAGACCTGCACCACCTCACGTCCGCGCCGTGCGCCCGTGTTGCGCAACCGGACCGCCACGGCCAGCGCCTCTCCCTTCGCGGCCGCGCCCGCGACGCGAAGGCGGTCGTAGCTCCACGTCGTGTAGCCCAGGCCGTGGCCGAACCAGTAGGCGGGCGTGCGGCCCGCCCGCAGCCAGGCCCGGTAGCCGATGTGCGGGCCCTCGTCGTAGGTGAGCGCACCGTCGTGCGGGCGGGTCTCCCTGACCGGCACGTCCGCCAGCGTGGCCGCCCAGGTGGTGGGCAGCCGGCCGCCCGGTTCGGCCTGCCCGAACAGGACGTCGGCGAGCCCGGCTCCAGCCTCCTGCCCGGGGAACCACGAGAGGAGCACCGCCCCGGCCTGTTCCCGCCAGGGCAGCTCCACGGGGCCGCCCGAGTTGACGACGACCACGGTGCGCGGGTTCACGGCGGCCACCGCGGCGACCAGTTCGTCCTGACGGCCGGGGAGCGTGAGCGAGGTGCGATCGTGCCCCTCGGACTCGCTGCCCTCGGTGGTGCCGACGACGATCACGGCCGCGTCCGCGTTCCGCGCGGCCTCGACCGCTTCGGCCAGGGCCTGTTCGGGGTCCGGCTCGGGCGCGGCGGCGGTCACGACGACGGCGCGCCCGGTGCCGGGTGCCAGTTCCCGGCGTGCCACGACGTGCGCGGGCTGACCGCCCGCCAGCCAGACCGAGGCGTGGCGGCGTGGCGGGTCCAGGTGAACGACCGCCGGGTCGTCGGTGTCGCGCGCGAACTCGCCTTCCACCAGCGGCTGGCCGTCCACGGCGAGGCCCATCCGGCCGTAGCCGCCCACTCCGAACGTCCACTTTCCGTCACTGGCCGGGCGCACCAGCGCGCTGATCTCGACGGTGTGCGCCAGCGGTGCCAGCGGAGGCTCCAACTGCCGTCCCGACAAGCGGTGTTCGGCAAAGAGCTCGTCTCCGGACGCCGTCAGGACCCGCATCAGCACGCCGGGCGCCCCGGTGAGGGGGTTCTCGCACCGTGCGGGATCCAGCGGCGGCGGCTGCCCGCCCAGGTCCGGGCCGGGGGCGTACAGCACCTGGGCCCGCCCGCGCAGGTGGGCCCGGATGCCGTCCAAGGGGGTGACCACTTCCGCCGGGAAGACCCCGGCGCTGCCTCCTCCCTGGAGCCGTGGGGCTCCGGCGTGCCGCCCGATGACCGCCACGCCGTGCAGCGCGGAGACGTCCAGGGGCAGGACGTCCTCGTTGCGCAGCAGGACGGTTCCGGCCGCCACGGCCCGGCGCAGCAGGCCGCGGGTGGTGGTGCCGGGCCATGCGCGCGGCGGGAGCCTGCGCCCGCCGCCGAGCGCGCCGACCCGGTCGGCCAGGGTGAGCAGGCGTACGACCTTGTCGTCGATCGCCTCCTCGGCGACGCTGCCGCCGCGGACCGCCGCCACCAGCGCCTCGCCCCACGGGCCTTGCGGGCCGGGCATCGCGAGGTCCTGGGCCGCCGCCGCGCTCTTCGCCGTCAGCCGCACGGCGCCCCAGTCGGAGACGACGGCCCCGTCGAATCCCCACTCTCCTTTCAGCGGTTCGGCCAACAGTTCGTTGGCGGTCATCGTCGTTCCGTTGACGCCGTTGTACGCGCTCATGACGAGCCACACACCCGCCGCGACGGCGGCTTCGAACGGGGCCAGATACACCTCGCGCAGCGTCCGTTCGTCCACCCTTACGTCCAGGGTGAGCCGCTCGGTCTCCGAGTCGTTCGCCACGTAGTGCTTGGCCGTCGCGGCGACCCCGTGGGCCTGGATGCCGCGGATCAGGGCGACTCCGGTGCGCGCGACCAGTTCCGGGTCCTCGGCAAGGCACTCGAAGTGGCGCCCTCCGAGCGGGCTGCGATGGAGGTTCAAGGTGGGCGCGAGGACCGCGTGCACCCCCTTGCGCAAAGCCTCGAAAGCCAGCAGCTCGCCCAGTTGGCCCGCCAGACTCTCGTCCCAGAGCGAACCGAGCGCCGAGGCGGAGGGCAGGAGCAGTGACGGTCGGCGCTCGTTCCACTCCTCCCCCCGCACACCGGCGGGACCGTCCGAGAAGACCATCTCCCGTAGCCCCACGGCCGGTTCGGCCCGGCTGCGCCACACCGTGGCGCCGGTCAGCAGACCCACCTTCCGCGCCAGGTCCAGCGTGCCCACCAGCTTCAGCAACTCGTCGCGCGTCATTCGTTGCTCCTCCTGCCCCCGATGGGAAGCGGCCCCGGCGTCAGATCACTTGTAGACGCCGAATTCGTAGAGCGAGTAGCCGTATCCGGTGCCTCGCTCCGTGCCGTTGACCCGCACGTAGCGGCCCGAGCCGCTCACGTCGAAGTCGTCGACGCCGCCGTTGCCGCCGCGCACCTCGCGCACGGTCTTCCAGTTCTGTCCGTCGTCCGAGGTCTGGATCGTGTACGTCTTCGCGTACGACGTCTCCCAGTTGAGCTGGACGTGCTTGAAGGAGGTGGTGGATCCGAGGTCGACCTGGAGCCACTGCGGATCGCTCCAGTCGCTGGCCCACCGTGTGCCCTGCTTGCCGTCGACCGCGTTGCTCGCGGTGCACGGGCAGTCGCCGCTGCCGGGCTGGAAGGACGAAGCGGTCGCGGGCTTGCCCAGGGCGATGTTCGTGCCGTCGACCGGCGGTACGACCACGCGCACGGAGCGTGTCTCGATCCCGACGTTGCCCTTGCCGTCGGTGACCTTGACGTAGATCTTCCAGACGCCGGGCTTGTCCGGGGCCGTGACCTTCAGACGGCCCGAGCCCTGGCTGGTGGCGGCCAGCGGGGTGAGGTCCTTGTTCTTGTCGATGTACATGCTGTTGGCGAGCACCTCGTAGGAGAACGCGTCGCCGTCGGGATCGCTGACCTTGGTCGTGAGGGTGAGCGGGCCGCCCGCGGGTATCTTGCCCGCGTCGCCGTCGACACCCAGCTCGGAGATGACCGGCGGAGTGTTGTCACCGGCGGTGCTGCCCTTGTAGGCCTTCTTCACCGCGTAGTACGAGAGTCTCTTCTGACCCGCGGGGAGCAGGTTGAACCAGACGCCGCCGAAGTCGTACTCCGTGCCGTAGTGGAACATGGTGGCGCCCAGCGCGACGCCCCGGTGGCCGGTGACGCAGTTCCAGGCCTTGGTGTAGCCGGCCGCCTTCGCCTGGTCGGTGGGCTCCTGCGGAACCCCGTTGGCATCGTCCGGGACCTCCCACTCGCCCGCGGGCCCGGATTCGGTGACGATGTAGGGCTTGGTGTACCCGCCCTTCTCCCAGTCGGTCTTGATGTCGCACGCGGCGTTGTAGGAGTTGACCGCGTAGAGGTCGAGGTCGGGGGCGTTCTTCTTGTAGTAGGGCCAGGCCCCGGTCCAGGCGTCGGTGGAGGTCACGGGGTGGTTGGGGTCCACGGCGTGAATCTTCTTGGCGACGTCGTTGACGAAGGTGGTGTAGGCGTTGCGCTGCTTCTCCAGTTCGTCTCCGGCGAAGCAGTTCTGCAGGCCGAGCACCGACTCGTTGCCTACGTTCCACATCAGGACACCGGGGTTGTCCTTGTAGGTGTCCACCCACTTGGGGAACTCGTCGAGCATCTTGTTCTTGTACGCCGTGTCCGTCAGGTAGTTGACGCAGCCGCCGCTTCCCGGGCCGCCGCCGGGCTGGAGCCAGAAGCCCGCGACGACCTTGATGCCGTGGGCGGCGGCGGAGTCGAACAGCGGCTTGCTGGAGGCGTCGGTGCCCCAGGTCCGGATGGTGTTGACGCCCATGGATCGCAGGTCGGGCAGGTACTTGTCGGCGTCGGCCACCGAAGGCCCCCAGGTCAGGCCCTTGACCTGGTAGGGCGAGCCGTCGACGGTGAGTTGCCAGTTGCCTTGCGAACCGGTCACCTTCACGACGCTGCCGGCCGCGTGCGCCTGCTGCGCGGGGAGCGCGAGCGCGCCGGCCACGAGCAGGCCCGCGATGGCGGGGGCCACGATGGTGCGTGGGGAGAGAGCGGTACCAGGTCTGCGCATGGGGGTCTCCTGGGCGAGGGGGATGGGGAGGGAGGGAAGGCGCGGGGGTGGGGCCGGGCGCGGGTACCTGTGAAGGGCAGGGCCGAACAGAACACCGCTGCCCTTCACAGGCCTCGGTCACGGCAGTTCGTAGTTCTCGTCCAGCGCCGCGCCCGCTTCGGGGTGCGTCTGGTCATAGCCGCGCGGGTCGCATTGCAGGCCGCCGACGATGCAGTGGTCCACCAGCGCCTTCTGCGTCGCGTCGTCCCACGCGTTGAAGAAGTCGTAGTGGAAGGAGTGGCTCGCGCCGCTCGCCAATCGGGCCTTCGAGAGATCCCCGTTGACGGGGAACGCCATCTTGAACTCGATCATCGGCAGGGCGACGGGGTGGCTCGTCGGGCAGACGTTGTCGTTCGTGCCGTTCTTGACCACCGGGTAGGACATGTGACTCTGGTGGTCGGGGGCGTCGAGCGACTTGCCGTCCCAGCAACTGGGCGCCTGGAAGCGGATGTTGAGCTGGGTGTCCGCCGTGGTGGGGCAGTCCTTGGGGAACTCCACGTTGAAGTAGCTGGTGCCGCACTCCCACCCTTCGACGAAGCCGGGGTGGTCGCGGAACTGCTTCGCGGTCTGCATCGGGCTGCCGACGACGAACCTGAGCCCCTTGGGGAACGGCCGCACGCTCGTGTAGTCGGTGACCCCGGCCTTGTAGTAGATCGTCTGGTCCCCCAGGGGACGGATCTCCTTGTCGCCGTTGTACAGCGTGGGCATCCAGTACGCCGACTTGTCGCCGGGGGCCAGACACTTGGTGGAGCCGGCGTCCAGCGACGCCGTGGTGCTGTTGGCGTTCGTGGTGGTGTTGCCCATGAACGTGTGGTCGTGCGACTTGCCGGGCTGCCCGGGGTAGACGATGGGGTCGTCGGGGGCGGTGTGGTTCACCGAGCAGTGCGCCTGGAACTCGTGGAAGTAGCGGTGCGGCGGCTGCTCGGCCGCCGGTTGGGCGCCGGTGACGCGCTTGGTCGCCGGGATGTAGCCGTCCTCGTCGGTGTCCTCCGCCGAGGCGCGGGTGGATGCGGCCATGGTGTGGCCCGCGTGCGATGTCGCGGCCTTCGACGTCCGGGACTCGGACGCGTGGTCGGCGCTCACCGCGATGCCGCCGATGCCGAGTGAGCTCACTATCAGGGCGCCGGCGATCAGCGCTCCTGAGATCGTTCTCGATCTCCGTGCCATGGAGACCTCCTGCCACATGGAGAGGGATGTGGGGACCGGCCTGCCGCGAGCCGTGGCCGTGCGCTCCCGGAAACCGGGTGGGGACATGGATGGCCGCGGGCACACCAATCGGCCGCCCCTGGTCACCTGTTGCGGAGCGCCCGTACGGCGATGGAGCCGGGAGAGCGCTCTCCCGGAGTGTTCCCACCGTGACACGAGCGTGTCAAGAGTGGGTGAACGAATGCGTGCCGATGGGTGCGGCGCGACGGCACGCAAATGATGTACGAGGCCGGCCGATCCCCTGTTCACGCGGGGCCGTGGATCACAACTTACGTGTGGTCAGGGGTGGTTGGGGGCTCGGTGGTCGTGCCGTCGAGCGTCTCGACCGCTGCTCGGCACCGCTCGGCGGCAACTTCACGAGGTGAGTCACGAGCGTTGACGTCTCGGGCGGCGGCGTGGAGGATGCGGCACGGGAGAGCGCTCTCCACGCCTCCCGTAGGGGCACCGTCGATGCGTTGCCGCGAACGTCCGTGATCAGCCGTCAGCCGCCGTCCAGCCAGCCGTCAGCCGCCGTCGCAGGTGAGGTCGGTGGGCCGCATGTAGCCGAGCTTCTGGCCGTTGTCGGTGCGCGAGACCTGCCACAGGGCGTCCGCGCCCTGGCGGGTGCCGTTCACCGGGGTGCCCGGGTCGAGGTAGCCGACGATCTCGGTCCACGGGTTGTCCCCGGCGTAGATCGGGGCATCGGCGTGGGTGGCGAAGCACGTGCCGCCTGCTGCCGCGGTGCCGCCGAGCACCGGGAGGGACAGCAGGCTCAGTGCGAGCACGGCCGCCAGTCGGGTCGCGCTCTTGCGGGCCTGTCGGGTACGGGACATGGGTGACCTCTAGGTGCGGGCGAGCGCTCCACGTGTTCTTCAGGGCGGGGTGGCGGACGACGACGCGGGGCCGGGACGCGTACGT
>NZ_JBHUZJ010000032.1:0-54774 GCF_042667685.1 Streptomyces sp. NPDC057302
GCCGCGCTGCGCAACGGCGTGGCCAACGCGGCGTACGCGACGTCCAAGGCGGCGCTCCTCCAGCTGTGCCGCTCCCTCGCCGTCGACTACGGCAAGGCCGGGCTGCGCGCCAATACCGTGTGCCCCAGCTGGGTGCGGACCGAGATGGCCGACCGGCGGATGACCCGGTTCGCCGAGGAGGCCGGGCTGGGGGACGGCAGCGCGGACGCGGCGTACGAGGAAGCGACACGGCTCGTCCCCACGGGCCGGCCGGGAGAGCCGGAGGAGGTCGCCGAGGCGATCACCTGGCTCCTCTCGCCCGCCGCGTCCTTCGTCAACGGTGCGGTGCTGACCGTGGACGGCGGGGTGACGGCGGTGGACCCCGGGACCTCCGCGTTCGACTTCAGCATCGTGCCGAGGGCCTAGTGCGAGGCCCAGTACGAGGCCGAGTGGGAGAACGAACATGAGCGCCGACCCGTCTCCGACGACCCCCGCGGCACCGGTGAGGGAGCGGGTGGGCCCGCAGATCGGCCCGCAGGTCTGTCCGGTCGGCCCGGTCGTCGACATCGTGTTCAGCCGCTGGACCACGCCGATTCTCTGGTCCCTCCACGAGCACGGGCGGCAGCGCTTCGTGGAACTGGAGCGCGGTATCGCCGGCATCACGCCCAAGGTCCTCACGCAGCGGCTGCGGCAACTGGAGCGTGACGGTCTGGTGGTGCGCACGTACTACCCCGAGGTCCCGCCGCGCGCCGAGTACGAGATCAGCGCTCTCGGGCGCAGCCTGGGTCCGCTGTTCGCCACGCTCGCCAAGTGGTCCACGGACAACCTGAACAAGGTGGATCAAGCTAGGACGGACTTCGACTCCGCCGGAGGTGTGACGCGTCGACCGAAGGCTGGACGCGACACATGACACCTCCATCGGGGTGGCGAGGCGGGCCGTCGAACTGGGCGTCACGCTGATCGACACGGCGTACATGTACGGCTGGGGCGCCAACGCCGTCCAGGAGTCGGGGCCCGGCGAAGAGGCCTCCATCAACGGGCGGCCGGGGTTCCTGCGCGAGCAGGTCGAGCAGGCCCTGCGGCGCCTCCGTGTCGAACGGATCGGGCAACTCGACGGCAGGATCGGTCATATCGGCCTGTCCGAGGTCACCGTCGACGAACTCGACGCGGCTCGGAAGATCGTCGACGTGGCGAGGGTGCAGAACCGCTACAGCCTGCTCGACCGCGAGCACGAGGCCGTGCTCGACGCCACCCCGGCGCAGATCGCACTGGCGTGGCTGCTCCACCGGTCACCCGTCGTGCTGCCGATCCCCGGCACCGCCTCGCTCGACCACCTGGCGGAGAACGTCGCCGCGGCGAGCCTGCGGCTGAGCGACGAGCAGCGCGGACGCCTCGACGGGATCGCGCTTCCGGCCGCCGGCTCAGTCCAGCGGGCGGTCGATCCGGTAGAGGTAGTGGGCGCGGTCGTCGACGGGGTTGTCGGGTTCCAATGACACATCGGCGACCCGCCGCAGCCCCGCCTTCTCCAGGACGCGCCAGGACGCCCGGTTGCCCGCGTGCACGGGGACGAGCAGCGTGGTGGCAGCCGGGTGGTCGGTCCAGGTGGCCCGGACGATCGCCCGGACCGTGCGCGTGCCGAGCCCCCGGCCGACGAGCAGGGGGTCCCCGATGAGGTAGTCGATGGACATGGACCCCTCGGGAATCTCCGCCTGGCCGCTCAACTCGGCGACGTACTCGGGGTAGTCGGCGAAGCGGTAGCGCTGGACGAGGCCGAACGGCTCGCCGTCGAGCAGCACGAGCAGATCCTCCGACGCTTCCTCGCCGCGGGCCGCCGGGCCGAAGTCGCGCGCCACGGCCTCGGGCGAGGTCTCGTGGTGCCACCAGCGCGCGACGTGCGGCTGCTCCAGCCACCGCCGGAGCAGCGGGAAGTCCGTTTCGTCGAGTCGACGCCAGCTGATCATCGGGCACCTCGGGGGAGCGGCACTCGGGGGAGTGGGGGTGAGGGAAGCTGCGTCCATTGTCCGCTCGCCGGAGGCTCAACCCCCGTACGTGGCCTCGGACTCGCCGAGCACGGCGGCGAAGTCGGCGGCGAGCAGAGCCGTTTCCGACACCTCCATCATGGCGCTGGTGATCCGCACGGCGGTGGGCGCGGCGATACGGAAGCGTGACCCCGCCGCCACCCACCAGTCGCGCGAGCGTAGTCCGTTGACGGCCGCGGACTCGTCGCGCACCGGCACCCACACGTTCATTCCGCTCGCCCCGTGCGCCGCGATCCCGTGCCGCGCGAGCTCCCCGATCAGCGCCCGGCGCCGCTCGGTGTAGGCGAGCTCGGCGCGCTCCACCAGTGCCTGCGCCGCGGGATCGGCCATCGTGCGCTCGACCGTCTCCTGCAGTACGTGACTGACCCACCCCGAAGTGAGCAGCATCCGCCCCTCGTGCCGGGCCAGCGTGGTGGCGTCGCACGCGAGCGCCGCCCACCGCAGGTCGACGCTC
Source organism: Streptomyces sp. NPDC057302 (assembly GCF_042667685.1). NCBI lineage: Bacteria > Bacillati > Actinomycetota > Actinomycetes > Kitasatosporales > Streptomycetaceae > Streptomyces > Streptomyces sp. NPDC057302. The sequence continues at coordinate 2,473 of NZ_JBHUZJ010000032.1, forward strand.
AGGTGTTTGGAGACGGTCCTGACCTGGGCCCAGCGATCGAGCCCGCCGGTGGCCAGCGAGTGCGAGGGCGCCCCGGAGATGTCCGCGTTGTGGTCGTCCTCGACCACCAGCACCTCCGGGAAGCCGCCGAGGACTTCGAGCAGGGCGTCCCGCCGGGCCCGCGAGAAGCAGCCGCCCACCGGATTCTGCCCACGCGGGCTGCACACCAAGGCTCTGACCCCGGCCCGCAGCGCGCCACGCAGCGCCTCGGGCCTGATCCCCTCGTCGTCCACCGCCACCGGCACCATGCGCAGGCCCAACGCCGGTACGAGGTCCAGGAGATGGTGGAACCCCGGGTCCTCCACGGCCACCGCGTCGCCCGGCTTCAGCTCCACGGAGAGCAGCCGCGCCATGCAGTCGAGTGCTCCGTGCGCGAAGGTCACCCGGCCATCCGGCACCCCGTCCCGCGCGAACCACTCCCGGGCCAGCTCCTCAAGTCCCGCTCGGCGCGGCGACCCCCGGTGCGAACCGCCGACAGGGTCCACCCGCTCGGGCGGCAGCAGCACCGGCAGCAGGGCCGGATCCGGATGACCGCCCGCCAGATCGCGCACCCCCGTCGGCACCTTCGGCGGCCTGCGTGCCCCGACGGCGGGCGCCTGCGCCACCACTGTTCCGCCGCGCCCGCGCGTCACGACGATCCCACGCTGCCGCAGCTCCTTGTAGGCCGTCGCCACCGTGCCCGCGCCGACCCCGAGTTCGTCGGCGAGCCTGCGCACCGGAGGCAGTGCGTCGCCCGGCGCCAAGCCGCCTTCGGCCACGGCCTGTTCGACCGAGGAGGTAATACCCTTGGCGGTCGTGCCGCTGATCGCATATTGTGCTGCCACGTAACTGATTATGTATCAGTACAAAAGAATCAGTCAAGGGGGAGTGGTGAGCCTCAGTCGCAGGCGGGCCGCACTGTACGCACGGATACCAGGCGGCCCGGACGGCCGCCGCATGCTCTGGATCGCACTGATCAACAAAGCGGGCACCGGTCTCTGGATGGGGGCGGCGGCCCTCTACTTCACTCTGGTCACCGGGCTCTCCGTCACCGAGGTCGGCGTGCTCATGGGCGTATCGGGAGCCGTCGGCATCGCGGGCGCTCCGCTCGCGGGCCACCTCGCCGACCGCTTCCCCGTCACCCGTGTCCTCATCGGCGCCCAACTCCAGCAGGCCGTCGCCCTGTTGGCGCTGCTGACCACGGACAGCTTCTCGCTGCTCCTGCTGTACTCGGCCGTCAGCAGCCTCGCCGACCGCGGCGCCAACGTCCTGACCAAGCTGTACGCGGCCCGTGTCGCGGGCCCGGAGCGCACCCGGTACCAAGCCGTACAGCGGTCCGTCTCCAACGCGGGCTGGGCCATCGGCGGCCTGGCCGGCGCGTTCGCCCTCGCCGTCGGCACCACCCACGCCTACCAGGGCCTGCTCATCGGCAACGTGGTCAGCTTCGTCGCCGCCGCGTTCCTCACCCTGCGCTGCGCGGAACCGCCCTCCCCCTCCCGAGTGGTCACCGACTCCACGGCCACGGCCCCGCCCGCTCAGCCGTCCAGCCCCTGGCGCGACCGTCCCTACCTCCTGTTCACCGCCACCGAAGCGGCGCTCTTCCTCGACGACGCGGTGCTCCAGGTCGGCATGCCCCTGTGGATCGTCCACGCCACCGACGCCCCGCACGGCCTCGCGCCGCTGCTGATGGTCCTGAACTGCGTACTCGTCGTCTGCTGTCAGGTCCCGCTGTCCCGCTTCGGGAGTACGCCGGACAAGGCGCGCAGGCTGCTGGTGCCCCTGGCCGCCTGCTTCGTCGTCGGCTGCGCGGCCATGACCGCCTCGGTGGCGGGCGGCACCGGGCTGGCCGTCACCGCCCTCGCGGTCGCGGCGATCGCGTTCACCTTCGCCGAGATCCTGCACGCCATCGCGTCCTGGGAGCTCTCCATCGCGCTCGCCCCCGATGACGCCCAAGGCGCGTACCTCGGGGTCCACGGGCTCTCCTCGGCCGCCCAGCGCAGCGGGGGACCGCTCCTGGTCACCGCCGTCATCGCCGCGGGCGCCTTCGCCTGGCCGCTGCTCGGAGCGGGCGTCATCGCGACGGTCGCGGCCCAGAGTCGTCTCGTACGTACGGGGCTGCGCCGACCAGGTCGGCCGAGCGTGCCGACGGGGACGCACGACGTTCCGCCCGCCACGGTCGATCGCGTGGCGGGCGGAACGCGGGGAGGTGTCGAGTACCCGGAGCCTTAAGGCTTCGCGAGTTCAGGAGTTCAGGTGTTCAGTTGTTCAGGGCTCTGGGCTTCAGCGGCCGATGCGGATGCGGTGCGCCTGGTCCTGGCCCTCGGGGCCGGTGCCGGACTTGTCGAGCACGAAGGCCGTACCGCCTGTCACCTGGACGTGGTTGGGGTTGGCGCCGGTGGCCAGGGTCTCGACGACGGCGCCCTTGGCGGGGTCGACGACCGTGACGTTGCCGGGGGTGCGGTTGGCGACCAGGACGTTGCCCGAGCGCCGGTCGGCGGCGACGGACAGGGCGCCCGCGCCGGTCGGCACGGACTTCGTGACGACACCCTTCTTGAGGTCGACGACCGAGAGGCCACCGGCGGCCTGATCGGCGGTGTAGGCGGTGCGGCCGTCCTTGGAGAGCGCGATGGAGATCGGGCCGTCACCGGTGGGGATGAGGCGGGGGGTCTCGCTTTTCGGGGTGATCTCGATGATCCGGTCGCCGCCCAGGTCGGCGGCGTAGGCCGCGCCGGTGCGTGCGTTGACCGCGAGGCCGGTCGGGCTCGAACCCTCGACCGTGACGCGCTTCTTCTCCTTGAAGGTGCGGGTGTCGAAGGCGACGACGGTGCCGTCGCCGAAGCTGCTCGTCCACGCCGTGTTGTGCTTGGTGTCCACGACTACCTCGCGGGCGTGGTTCACGCCGGGCAGCGAGGCGAGGTGCTTGCCGGTGCGCTGGTCGTAGACGGCGACGGAGTTGTCGCGGGTGTTGGTCGTCCAGACGGTGTTGTGCTCGTCGTCGACGGCGATGCCGTACACGGCCTCGACGGCGCCGGTCTCGGCGTTGGTGACCGGAGGTGTGTAGCTGGCCTTCACCTTCAGCGTCCGCGGGTCGACCTTCAGCAGGCTGGAGGTGGTGACGGGCGGGCGGCCCACCGCGGAGGTGGCCCACAGCACGTTGTTCCGCTCGGAGTACGCGGACTGGTAGAGCCCCTTCACGAGCGGCGCGGACTCGACGGTCGAGCCGGACGCTTTGCCGGTGGTCTTGCCGGGCTGCGCGGATGCGGTACCGGTCAGGGCCAGCGCGCTGCCCGCGGCGAGGGCCACGGCGACTGCGGCGGTACGGCGGATGCGGCAGGTGAGTGAGGTCATGCTGCGTCAATCTCCTTGGCAGAGGCGCCTCCGGAAGAGGCGAGCACTCGATAACTTAGCTTAGCCTAACCTAAGTCACACACCTTGATTTGTGTGGCGCCTGCCACACTTGACCCTACGTCCCCTAGGGGAGAGGAGAGGGTAAACCCCCACTCCAGAAGGGCAGTTGGGAGGATGTGGCGGCCGGAAAGCATCGGCGATGCTCTTCCCCATGACGAAGATCAAGCGCAACGCGGCACTGCTCGCCGCCTCCGTGGCCGTTCTCGGCCTCACCGCGCCGATGGCCGCGACGGCTTCGACGCCCGTCACCGCCCCCACCGCCAAGTCCCCGGACTGGCAGCCGTGCGAGGGCAGCGGCGCCGACCCCCGCCAGGAGTGCGCCACCGTGGACGTACCGATGGACTACGCCGATCCGGACGGCAAGCAGATCGGCATCGCCGTCTCCCGCATTCCCAGCGAGAACCCGGAAGCACGCCGCGGGGCACTGCTCCTGATCCCCGGCGGGCCGGGCGGCTCCGGCATCAACAACCCCTCGGGGAAAGGCCAGAAACTGCCGCAGGAGGTCCGGGACACCTACGACCTCATCGGCTTCGACCCCCGGGGCCTGGGCCGCTCGGCCCCGGTCAGCTGCGGCTTCGCGCACGCTGACCTCGCCCCGACGGGAACGCGCCCGTGGCCCGCGGCCGACGGCACCATCACCGGGAACATGACCGCCGCGCAGCGGACTTCGGACGCCTGCGCACGCAACGGCGGCGACCTCGTGCGCCACATCAACACCGCCAACCAGGCCCGCGACCTCGACCGCATCCGCGCGGCGCTCGGCGAGCGGAAGGTCTCCGCGTGGGCCGTCTCCTACGGGACGTACGTAGGGGCGGTCTACAGCCAACTCTTCCCGCACCGCACCGATCGGATCGTCTTCGACAGCAATGACGACCCCGACCCCACGCGGGTCTCGCGCGCCTGGATCGCCGGGCACGAGCAGGGCGTCGAGGACACCTTCCCGGAGTTCGCCAAGTGGGCCTCGCAGAGCGGCAATCCGGACCGCGTCGCCCGGACGGCGGCCGAAGCGCGCCCGCTCTTCCTGCGCCTGGCCGCCGAGCTCGACCGGAAGCCGATCCCGTGGCCCGGCGCCAACCCCGAGGAGCTCAACGGCAACGTCCTGCGCCAGACCCTCCTGAACGCGCTCGACGACCCCGACGACTTCCCCGCCCTGGCCAAGCTGATCCTGGCCGCCGGGAAGGGCACGGTACCCGCCGCCCCGCAGGCGCCGCCGGAGCAGTTGATGCAGAACGTCGTGGCGGTGGGCTCCGCGGTCCTCTGCAACGACGTCGAGTGGCCCAGGTCGGCGGACGCGTACGTGAAGGAGGTCGCCAAGAGCCGGGCCGCCTACCCCCTGACCGCGGGGATGCCGAGGAACGCGATGCTGTGCGCGGCCTGGCAGTTCCGGCCGAAGGAGGCTCCGGTCCGGATCACCGACAGCGGCCCGTCCAACATCCTCATGATCCAGAACGAGCGCGACCCGGTGACCCCGCTGAGCGGCGCCCTCAAACTCCGCACGTCCCTGGGCAACCGAGCCACCATGGTCACGGTGAACTCGACCGGCCACGACGCGTACCTGGACAACGGCAACAAGTGCGGCGACCGGACCGTCTCCCGCTACCTGGCGACGGGGGAGCGGCCGGGCCGGGACGTCTACTGCGACTAGCGACGGGGCCCGGCGGGGTCAGGCCAACAACTCCGCGGTGTCGAGGAAGGGCCGACCGAGCTCCTCCGCGCCGAAACCGAGCACGAAGAGCCCGGTCGACACCCGCTCGAGGAAGCCCCACTCCCAGATCGCCTTCCCGTCCGACCCGGTTCGGTCCGCCAGCAGCGCACAGTACGAGCGCGCCGACGCGTCGGCCGACGCCCGGTCCCTGCCTCTCAACTCCGCACACCAGTCGCGCAGTACGACACCCAGGTCGTACGCGGGATCGGCGAGGAAACCGTCCGGGTCCACGAAGACGAAGCCCTCCCCGGCCCCGGCCCGGGGCGGGGCGGCCCGCAGTGCGTTGCCGGGATGCGGGTCACCGTGCACGACGACGCAACGGCCGGGATCGAAGGCGGCGGCACGGCGCTCGGCGAACGTCAGCGCCTGTGCCACCACCCGCTCCGAGCAGGGCCGGCCAAGGCTCTCCCACAGCCGTCCGACCATCGCACCCAGAGCGCCGGCCTTCTCCTGGGCCGGATCGACGGCCGGTTCCGGAGGGCGGGGCACCCGCCAAGCGCTGCGGAGCATGGCGCACAGCGTCTCCAGCTGCTGCCGGGGAGCGAGGCCGAGCCGGTCCATCGACGGCCCGAGCGCTTCCTGGAGCATCGCGTGCCGTTCGAGGTCATCGGCAAGGAGCCGCACATACCCCCGGCCCTCCGCGCGACGCAGGGTCCGCACCTGCCGCGTGACGTCCGCCCCGGGAAGAGCGACCTTGAGCACCACGTCCCGGCCGTCACGGTCCGTGGCCCGCGCCACGTAGGAGGAGGTCCCACCGGCCAGCGGCGATCCGACCACGACCGACCAGCGCCGCTCCAGATCCCGGACGAGGTCGGGCAGCTCGGCCAGCCACCGCTCACCGAGGGCGCCCAGGCTGTGGGCCTTCTGTCGGACGAGGGGCTGGACTTCGAGGGTCGGCTCGGTCACGGCGTCTAGGGCAGCGGGCCGCCGCGGGCGGTGATCCACAGGCTGTACCACTCCTCGTGGGTGAGGTCGGGTTCGCGGTGGACCGCGTCGCGGCAGGCGAGGATGCGGTCCGGGCGGCTGGTGCCGATGACGGGGGCGATGTGGGCCGGGTGGCGTTGGAGCCACCACAGCAGGATCGTCTCCGGCGTCGTGCCCTTGCGGTCGGCGAGGGCGGAGACCAGCCGGGCGGTCGGGGACTCGCCGCCGCCGGTGAAGCGGCCCCGGGCCAGGGCGCCCCAGGCCTGTAGTCGGATCCCGTTGGCGGCGCAGTATTCGAGCGTGCCGTGCGGGAAGCCGCCTTCGGCCGCGGCCGGGGTGTTCACGAGAACCCCGGACTCGACCCAGTCACGGCTCTCCAGGCTCATCTCCAGCTGGTTGGCGACCAGCGGCAGGTCGAGGTGCGCCCGCAGGTGTGCGATCTGCGCGGCGCTCATGTTCGATACGCCGAACCGGCGCACCAGGCCCTGCCCGTGCAGCGCGGACAGCGCCTTCGCGATCTCCTCGGGGCCGGTCAGCGGATCGGGCCGGTGCAGGAGCAGTACGTCGATCACGTCGGTCCGCAGCCGGGTGAGGCTCTCCTCGACGCGCCGGACGATGCTCGGGCCCCGGAGGTCGTAGAGCCCGGGTCGTTCGCCGTCGGCCAGGCGGATGCCGCACTTGGTCTGCACGACGATGCGCTCGCGCAGGCCCGGCGCCCTGGCGAGCACTTCGCCGAAGACCGCCTCGGACTTGCCGTGCCGGTAGATGTCGGCGTGGTCGAACACCGTGATGCCGGCTTCGAGAGCCGCCTCCACGGCGGCCTCGGCCCCGGCGATGTCATCGGCGGTGTACGGCGTGGTGTCCCACGTACCGCCGATCCCCATGCACCCGTACAGCACCCCGCTGCTGCGTACGTCGGTCTGCGGCACCATGTCTCCTCCGTGTCCTTGCATGCCCTTCCGGCTCGCTCGCGCTAGGCCGGGTGTTGTTCCGAGCGGCCTGACGCGGTGGAGCCGCGGACCACCAGTTCCGGCATGAAGACGAACTCGCTGTGCGGTGCGGGGGTTCCGCCGATCTCCTCCAGGAGCGTGCGCACCGAGGCCTGGCCCATCGCCTGGACCGGCTGGCGGACGGTCGTCAGCGGGGGGTCGGTGAACGCGATCAGCGGGGAGTCGTCGTAGCCGACCACCGAGATGTCGCGCGGCACCTCCAAGTCCCGCTCCCGGGCGGCCCGGACGGCGCCGAGCGCCATCATGTCGCTGGCGCACACGATCGCGGTGCAGCCCCGGCCGATCAGCGTGCCCGCCGCGGCCTGGCCGCCCTCCAAGGTGTAGAGGGAGTGCTCGATGAGCTCCGCGGACTCCTCGGGCGACATCCCGAGGCGCTCGCGCATGCCGATCTGGAAGCCCTCGATCTTGCGCAGCACCGGCACGAAACGCTTGGGACCCACCGCGAGTCCGATGCGGGTGTGGCCCAGGGAGGCGAGGTGCGTGACGGCGAGCCGGGCCGCGGCCCGGTCGTCGGTGGAGACGAAGGGGGCCTGCACCTTGGGGGAGAAGCCGTTGACGAGGACGAAGGGCACGCCCTTGCCCCGCAGCACCTCGTACCGCTCCATGTCGGCGGTGGTGTCGGCGTGCAGACCGGAGACGAAGATGATCCCGGAGACACCGCGGTCCACCAGCATGTCCGTGAGCTCGTCCTCGGTGGAGCCGCCGGGCGTCTGGGTGGCGAGCACCGGCGTGTAGCCCTGGCGGGTCAGGGCCTGGGCGATGACCTGGGCGAGCGCGGGGAAGATCGGGTTGTCCAGCTCGGGGGTGATCAGGCCGACGAGGCCCGCGCTGCTGCGCTGCCGAAGCCGCGTGGGGCGCTCGAAGCCGAGCATGTCCAGGGCGGCCAGGACGGATTCGCGGGTGGTCGCCGCCACACCGGGCTTGCCGTTGAGGACGCGGCTGACGGTGGCTTCGCTCACCCCCGCCTGCGCTGCGATGTCGACGAGCCGTGCGGTCATGCGGGGACTGTACCGGTGATCCGCCGGATTGCACACCGGTGCTGAAAGCTTGCAGAAACTGCCGGTTCTGCAAGGAGCTTGCGGGGCCTTCCGGGTGCGATGGAAGGGATCAACTGCCACTTCAGGGGCCTGTCAAGCGCGGCAAGGGCAACCGTAAGGACACACGGCGGTAACGATCAGCAGGCCTTGCAGAAATTTCTCGCAAGGTCTTTCGGGCGCTTTTCAATCCTGTTACGTTCCGTGGCAACCCGGCGCCGCGTCGAGTGCGGCTTCGTTGGAGGCAGCTCAGTCGGGGGCCTCGCCTCCCCTTGTTCCGGGATCAGTTGAAGGAGTTCACATGCGGCGTGGCATAGCGGCCACCGCACTGGTCGGGGCCCTGGCTTTGACAGCGGCAGCGTGCGGTGGCGATGACAGTGACAGCGGCAGCAAGGGTTCGGGCAAGCTGTCCGGCACCGTCACTTTCTGGGACACCTCGAACGACGCGGAGAAGGGCACCTACGAGAAGCTCGCCAAGGGCTTCGAGAAGCTCCACCCGGACGTCAAGGTCAACTACGTGAGCGTCGCGTTCGGCGAGGCCAACGCCAAGTTCAAGAACGCCGCGGGCGGCAACTCCGGCGCCCCCGACGTGATGCGCACCGAGGTCGCCTGGGTCGCTGACTTCGCCAACCTGGGCTACCTCGCCCCGCTCGAGGGCACCCCCGCCCTCGACAAGGCGGACGACTACCTCCCGCAGGCCGCGGCAAGCACCAAGTTCAAGGGCAAGACGTACGCGGCCCCGCAGACCATCGACACCCTCGCGCTCTTCTACAACAAGAAGATGCTCAAGGCCGCCGGTGTCGAGGCGCCCAAGACCTTCGACGAGGTGAAGAGCGCCGCGAAGAAGATCAAGTCGAAGTCCGGCAAGACCGGCCTCTACCTCCGCGGCGACGACCCGTACTACTACCTCCCGTACCTCTACGGCGAGGGCGGCGACCTCCTCGACACCAAGAGCAAGAAGATCACTGTCGACGACCCCCAGGGCGCCGCGGCCTTCAAGGTGATGAAGGACCTGGTCGACTCCAAGGCCGCCACCACCGACGCGAGCGACGGTTACAACAACCAGCTGAACGCCTTCAAGGACGGCGACGTCGCGATGGCACTCGACGGACCCTGGTCCATCGAAGGCGCCATGCAGGGCAAGGAGTTCAAGGGCGACAAGGGCAACCTCGGCATCGCCCCGGTCCCCGGCGGCAGCGACCGCCAGGCCTCCCCGCAGGGCGGCTGGAACCTCGCGGCCTACGCGGGCTCCAAGAACCTGGACGCGAGCTACGAGTTCATCAAGTACATGAGCTCGGCCAAGGTGCAGCAGCAGACCACCGAGAAGCTGAGCCTGCTGCCCACCCGCACCTCCGTCTACGACGTGAAGTCCGTCAAGGACAACCAGATGGTGCAGTTCTTCAAGCCGGCCGTGGACAAGTCCGTCGAGCGGCCGTGGATCCCGCAGGCCAACGCCCTGTTCGAGCCGATCCGGCTGCAGATGGAGAAGGTGCTCAGCGGCAAGACCTCCCCCGAGGACGGGGCGAAGGGTGTCGGCGACGCCTACCGCAAGCTGCTGAAGGACTACAAGTAAATGGCTGTTGACAGCAGCCAGTCGCTGGCCAAGGCCGCGGACGCGCACAGCGTCCGCGGCCGCGGCCCGCGGACCGGCAAGACCCCAGGACGGCTGCGCAGGTCGCTGTCCACCCACTGGTACGCCTGGGCCATGGTCGCCCCCGTGGTGGCCGTGATCGGCGTGATCATCGGATACCCGCTGGTGCGGGGCCTCTACCTGTCGACGACCGACGCCAACGAGGCGAACGTCGAGCGCACCATCGGCGTCAACCACATCCCGGCGACCTACAAGTCCGTCGGCCTGGACAACTACACCGCGGTCTTCTCCGACGCCGTCTTCTGGGACCGGCTGACCTGGACGATCATCTGGACCGTCTCCTGTGTCGCCATCTCCTTCGCACTCGGCCTCGCCCTGGCGAACATGCTCAACCGCAAGCTGGCGGGGCGCTCCCTCTACCGCATGGCGCTGATCCTGCCCTGGGCGGTGCCCGCCTTCGTCTCCGTCTTCACCTGGCGGCTGCTCTTCAACGAGAAGAACGGCCTCCTCAACAAGATCCTCGCCGGTGGCGGTATCGACGCGATCCCGTGGCTCAACGACCCCACCTGGGCCAAGCTCTCGGTGATCACCGTCAACGTCTGGCTCGGCGTGCCGTTCATGCTGGTCGCCATGCTCGGCGGACTCCAGTCCATCCCCGGCGAGCTCTACGAGGCTGCGGAGATGGACGGCGCCAACGCCTGGCAGCGCTTCCGGCACATCACCCTGCCGGGCCTGCGGACCGTAGCCAGCACCGTGATCCTGATCAGCGGCATCTGGACGTTCAACATGTTCCCGGTGATCTTCCTTCTCACCCGGGGCGGTCCGGGAGACGCCACCGAGATCCTGGTGACGTACGCCTACCGGCTCTCGTTCGTCGTCAGCCCGCGCGACTTCGCGGGATCCGCGGCCTGGGGCGTCATCATCCTGCTGCTCCTTTCGCTCTTCGCGGTCGTCTACCGCCGCGCGCTCCGCAAGCAGGGAGAAGTGTGGTGACTGCCATGACCCACGAGAAGACCTCGTCCCAGAGTCCGCCGAAGCCTCCGAGCCGGCCGAAGAAGATCAGGGAGCGCGGCGAACGCGGACCGCTGGCCTCGATCGCGCTCCACGTCGGTCTGCTGCTCGCCTCCGCCACCGCGGTGCTTCCGCCGCTGTGGCTGCTCGTCACCTCGTTCAAGCCGACGAGCGAGGCGTTCTCCACCGACCTGGTCAAGGACTTCACGCTCCGCAACTACGACCACGTCGTGGGCGACACCGAGTTCCTGAGCTGGCTCGGCAACTCCCTGTTCGTCGTGGGACTGACCACGGTGATCGGCGTCTTCATCTCCGCGACCACCGGATACGCCGTCAGCCGCTTCAGGTTCCCCGGCATGCGGTCGCTGATGTGGCTCCTGCTGATCACGCAGATGTTCCCCGTCGCGGTGCTCATCGTGCCGCTCTACAACCTCCTCGCAAGCCTGGGCCTGCTCAACCAGCCCGTCGGCCTGGTCGTCACGTATCTGACGATCGCCGTGCCGTTCTGCGCCTGGATGATGAAGGGGTACTTCGACACCATCCCGGTGGAGATCGACGAAGCGGGACGGGTGGACGGGCTCAACCCGTTCGGCACCTTCTGGCGGCTCATCGTGCCGCTGGCCAAGCCCGGCCTCGCCGTCACCGGCTTCTACAGCTTCATCACCGGCTGGGCCGAAGTCGCGTACGCCTCCGCCTTCATGACCGGCGAGGAGAACCTCACCCTGGCGGGCGGCCTGCAGACCTTCGTCAATCAGTACACCAGCGACTGGGGCTCGCTGACGGCCTCGGCCGTGATCGTCGCGGTGCCCGCGGCGGTGATCTTCGGCTTCGTACAGCGCCACCTCGTCTCCGGCCTGACGGCCGGCGCGACGAAGTCCTGACGCACGCGGCACACACCCCCCTCGCACCCGACCTCTCGATCTCAGGGAAGACATGACCCAGCATCTCGCTGCCCCTGCAGCCCCCGCCTCCGGCACCCACACGGACTGGTGGCGTGGCGCGGTGATCTACCAGGTCTACCCGCGCAGCTTCGCCGACGGCAACGGCGACGGAATGGGTGACCTGGACGGCATCCGTGCCCGCCTTCCCTACCTCAGGGACCTGGGCGTCGACGCCGTCTGGCTCAGCCCCTTCTACTCCTCGCCGCAGGCCGACGCCGGGTACGACGTGGCCGACTACCGCGCGATCGACCCGATGTTCGGCAGCCTCCTCGACGCCGACGCGCTGCTGCGGGACGCCCACGACCTGGGCCTGCGCATCATCGTCGACCTGGTGCCCAACCACTCATCCGACCGGCACGACTGGTTCCGGCGCGCCCTGCGCGAGGGCCCGGGATCGCCCCTGCGCGAGCGCTACCACTTCAGGAGTGGCAAGGGCGAGAACGGCGAACTCCCGCCCAACGACTGGGAGTCCGTCTTCGGCGGCCCGGCCTGGACACGGACGCCGGACGGCGAGTGGTACCTCCACCTCTTCGCCCCCGAGCAGCCCGACTTCAACTGGGAACACCCCGCCGTCCACGACGAGTTCCGCTCCATCCTGCGCTTCTGGCTGGACATGGGGGTCGACGGCTTCCGCGTCGACGTCGCCCACGGCCTGGTCAAGGCCGAAGGGCTGCCCGACATCGGCCGCAGCGACCAGCTCAAGCTGCTCGGCAACGATGTCATGCCGTTCTTCGACCAGGACGGCGTGCACGAGATCTACCGCAGCTGGCGCAAGGTCCTCACCGAGTACGCAGGCGAGCGGATCCTCGTCGCGGAGGCGTGGACCCCGACCGTCGAGCGCGCCGCCGCGTACGTGCGCCCGGACGAGATGCACCAGGCCTTCAACTTCCAGTACCTGGGCACCCATTGGGACGCAGCCGAGCTGCGCGAGGTCATCGATGTGTCGCTGGCCGCGATGCGGCCCGTCGGTGCCCCGGCCACCTGGGTGCTCTCCAACCACGACGTCACCCGCCACGCCACGCGGTTCGCCAACCCGGCCGGGCTCGGCACCCAGCTGCGCACCGCCGGTGACCGGGAGCTCGGCCTGCGCCGCGCCCGCGCCGCGTCGCTCCTGATGCTGGCGCTGCCCGGTTCGGCGTACGTCTACCAGGGCGAGGAGCTGGGCCTGCCGGACGTCACCGAGCTGCCCGACGAGGTGCGGCAGGACCCCTCGTTCGTCCGGGCGAGCGGCCAGGACGGGTTCCGTGACGGATGCCGGGTGCCGATTCCGTGGACCACCGAAGGGTCCAGTTACGGATTCGGGGCGGGCGGCAGCTGGCTGCCGCAGCCCGAGGGCTGGGGCGAGCTCAGTGTCCAGGCGCAGACCGGTGATCCCGCGTCGACCCTGGAGCTCTACCGCCGCGCGCTCGCCCTGCGCCGGGAGCGGCCGGGGCTCGGCGCCGGGGACTCGCTGGAGTGGCTCGACGCCCCCGAGGGTGTCCTGGCCTTCCGTCGCGAGGGCTTCGTGTGCACGGCGAACACCACCGGCGAGACGGTGCGGATCCCGGCCCCCGGCCGGATCCTGCTCGCCAACGCCGAGGTGGAGACGGCGGACGGCAAGGTCGAGCTGCCCGCCGACACCACCGTCTGGTGGGCGGTGTGACCCTCTCCCTGCCGCGGTCCGCCGACCGGGGAGACGGGGGAGACCGGGGAGACCGGGGCGTTCCGCGGCTCGCGGACATCGCGGCCCAGTCCGGCGTCAGCGAGGCCACCGCGAGCCGGGTGCTCAACGGCAAGCCGGGGGTGGCCGCCGGCACCCGGCGCCGGGTGCTCGCCGCACTGGACGTCCTTGGCTACGAGCGGCCGATGCGGCTCAAGCGGCACAGCGCGGGCCTGGTCGGCCTGGTCATCCCCGAGCTCAGCAACCCGATCTTCCCCGCCTTCGCGCAGGTCGTGGAGCAGGTCCTGTCCGGGCACGGCTACACGCCGATGCTGTGCACCCAGATGCCGGACGGGGCCAGTGAGGACGAGCTGGTCGAGCAGTTGGAGGAGCGGCGGGTCAGCGGCATCGTCTTCCTCTCCGGGCTGCACGCCGACACCACGGCCGACCCCACGCGGTATCTCGAACTGCACGCCCGCGGTGTGCCGTTCGTCCTGATCAACGGCTACAACGAGCACATCCCGGTGTCCTTCGTGTCGCCCGACGACCGCGCGGCCGCGCGGATGGCGGTGCGCCACCTCGTGGACCTGGGGCACGAGCGGATCGGCCTGGCCATCGGGCCGACCCGCTACGTCCCCTCGCTGCGCAAGGCGGAGGGATTCACGGCGGCGCTGCACGCGCTGCTCGGCCTGGCACAGGGGGAGGCCGAACAGCTCGTGCAGCGCACGCTGTTCACGGTGGAGGGCGGGCACGCGGCGGCCAGCGCTCTGCTGGACCAGGGGTGCACGGCGATGGTCTGCGGCAGCGACATGATGGCGCTCGGCGCCGTCCGGGCGGCGCGCGAGCGCGGCCTCTCGGTGCCCGGCGACGTCTCCGTGGTCGGCTTCGACGACTCGCCCCTGATCGCCTTCACCGACCCGCCGCTGACCACGGTGCGCCAGCCGGTGCAGGCCATGGCGAGTGCGGCGGTGGGCGCCCTCCTGGAGGAGCTGCACGGAAACCCGGTGCAGCACACGGAGTTCGTCTTCCAGCCGGAGCTCGTGGTGCGCGGCTCCACGGCGCAGCCGCGGCGCTGAGAGGGAGGCCCTCGGCGCCGGCCCCTGGTGGGGCAGCGGGGTGATGAGGTGGCGCCGAGGCCGCTCCGTCCCACGACTCCGGTCCGAACGGCCGGGCGCGTGGGGCCCGTTGTACGGGACCCCCGGCCGCCCGGACCGGAGTCGTGGTTGAACGTAACACCGTCGCAATGTCTTGCGAAAGGTCTTGCGGGGTGCGAGATCCCGGGGGTCCGCGTCTGCTGCCGAGGTGTGCGCGGAGGGTTGACCGGGGTTCCCGGGGGTCGTACGGTCTCGACCGAAAACGGCGTTGAAATCTTTCTGCAACATCCTTCAACGGCCTTACGGGCACGGCGCGTTGCCGGACAAGGTCACACCTGACTCACGCACAGGTCACACCTCACTCATGCAGGAGGCCCTCATGGCTGGCCGAAAGACCAGAGTCCGCAGACCCTTCGCCGCCGCCCTCGCCCTGGTGGCGGGCGCCGCGAGCAGCATCCTCGCCACGGCCCCGCAGGCGCAGGCGTCCCCGCCCGGCGGCAAGGACGTCACCGCCGTGCTCTTCGAGTGGAAGTTCTCCTCGGTGGCCAAGGCGTGCACCCAGCAGCTCGGCCCCGACGGCTACGGCTACGTACAGGTCTCCCCGCCCCAGGAGCGCATCCAGGGCGAGGCGTGGTGGGCCGCCTACCAGCCCGTCAGCTACAAGATCGGCACCCGGCTCGGCGACCGGGCCGCGTTCAAGAACATGGTCGACACCTGCCACACGGCCGGGGTGAAGGTCGTCGTCGACGCGGTGATCAACCACATGACGAACGCCTCCGGTACCGGCTCGGCGGGCTCCGCCTTCACCAAGTACGACTACCCGGGCACGTATTCGGGCGCCGACATGGACAACTGCCGCTCCGACATCAGCAACTACCAGGACCGCTGGAACGTCCAGAACTGCGAACTGGGCGGCCTCGCCGACCTCGACACGGGCGAGGAGTACGTGCGGGGGCGCGTCGCGGCCTACCTGAACGACCTGCTGTCCCTGGGAGTCGACGGCTTCCGGGTCGACGCGGCCAAGCACATCCCCGTGGACGACCTGAAGAACATCAAGTCGCGGCTCAGCGACCCCGGCGCCTACTTCAAGCAGGAGACGATCTTCGGCTCGGGCGAGGCCGTCTCACCGAGCGAGTACACCGCGACCGGCGACGTCCAGGAGTTCCGCTACGGCTGGGACCTGAAGCGGGTGTTCAACGACGAGAAGCTCGCCTACCTGAAGAACTTCGGCGAGGGCTGGGGCTACCTGCCCAGCGGCTCGGCCGCCGTCTTCGTCGCCAACCACGACACCGAGCGGCACGGCCAGACCCTCAACTACAAGGACGGCGCGAACTACACCCTCGCGCACGTCTTCATGCTGGCCCTGCCCTACGGCGCCCCCGACGTGCACTCCGGATACGAGTTCAGCAGCAACGACGCGGGATCGCCCGACGGCGGCCAGGTCAAGGCCTGCTACAGCGACGGCTGGAAGTGCCAGCACGCCTGGCCCGAGATCAGGAGCATGGTCAAGTTCCGCAACACCGCACGCGGGACGGGCATGACCAACTGGTGGGACAACGGCAACGACGCCATCGCCTTCGGGCGAGGCGACAAGGCGTACGTGGCCATCAACCACGAGGGCTCCTCGGTCAGCCGGACCTTCCAGACGTCCCTCGCCGCGGGCAGCTACTGCGACATCCAGAGCGGCAGGAGCGTCACCGTCAACGGCTCGGGCCAGTTCACGGCCACCGTGGCGCCGAACACCGCGCTCGCCCTGCACACCGGGGCGCGGAGCTGCTGAGCGCGGTCCGCCCCGTCTGACCGGCCGCCCGGCCCTCGCTTCCCCGCCGCCGGGCGGCCCCGTCCTCGTACCCCTTCGCGTCCTTCCTCGGCACCCGATCACCCCCTCACCCGCAAGGAGAAACACCCTTGTCCGGCTCCCCTCGCCGCACCGTGGTCACCACGGCCCTCGCCCTGCTCGCCGCGCTCGCGCCCCTGACCGCATCGGCCACCGCCGCGCCCCGGGCAGCGGCCGTCGCGAAGGCGCCCGCCGCGCTCGACCTGTCCACCTCCCGGGCCCAGTGGATCGACAAGAACACCGTCGCCTGGGACGTCCAGGGCGACGCCGCCTCCCAGGAGCTGACGTACGCACACGACGGGCAACTGACCCTCAAGGGCGGCGAACTCGCGGGCAAGGGGCAGCGGATCCGCCTCAGCCCGGTCGAAGGCGGCCTGACCGAAGCCCAGCGGAAGAAGTACCCGCACCTGAAGGCGTACGCGGCCTTCACCGTCGACCCGCGTGACCGCGACCGGGTCCGCACCGCCCTCACCGGCCAGCTCGTCGCCACCCGCAGCAGCGCCGACGGCACCCTGCTCACCGCCACCGGCGTCCAGACCCAGGGCATCCTCGACGACCTCTACAGCGCCACCGCCACCAAGGCCGCCCTCGGTCCGCAGTTCCACGAAGGCCGCCCGACGCTCGCCCTGTGGGCTCCCACCGCCCAGTCCGTCGGTCTCGAACTCGACGGCAAGCGGGTGGCGATGCGGCGCGACGACGCCGGCGGCGTCTGGTCCGTCACCGGCGACAGGAGCTGGTCGGGCAAGCAGTACCGGTACGTCGTGAAGGTGTGGGCGCCCAGCGTCCAGAAGGTCGTCACCAACAAGGTCACCGACCCCTACTCCACGGCGCTCACCGCCGACTCCCGGCGCAGCATCGCCGTCGACCTCGACGACCCGAAGCTCGCCCCCAAGGGCTGGGCGCGGCTGAGGAAGCCGAAGGCAACGCCGTTGCGTGACGCGCAGATCCAGGAGCTGCACGTCCGCGACTTCTCCGTCGAGGACCGCACGGCCAAGCACCCCGGCCAGTATCTGGCCTTCACCGACACGGCGTCCGACGGCATGAAGCACCTGCGCGAGCTGGCCGACGCAGGCACCTCCTACGTCCACCTGCTGCCCGCGTTCGACATCGGCACCATCCCCGAGCGCGCCGCCGACCAGGCCACGCCCGACTGCGACCTGACGGCGCCCGCCCCGGACTCCGACGAGCAGCAGGCCTGCGTCACCAGGACCGCCGCCAAGGACGCCTACAACTGGGGCTACGACCCGCTGCACTACACCGTTCCCGAGGGCAGCTACGCGAGCGATCCCGCGGGCACCCGTCGCACGGTCGAATTCCGGCAGATGGTCCAGGGCCTCAACGGCTCCGGACTTCGCACCGTGATGGACGTCGTCTACAACCACACGGTGGCGAGCGGTCAGGCCGACAAGTCCGTACTCGACAAGATCGTGCCCGGCTACTACCAGCGGCTGATGGACGACGGCACCGTGGCCACCTCCACCTGCTGCGCCAACACCGCGCCCGAGAACGCCATGATGGGCAAGCTCGTGGTCGACTCCCTCGTCACCTGGGCCAAGGAGTACAAGGTCGACGGCTTCCGCTTCGACCTGATGGGGCACCACCCCAAGGCCAACATCCTGGCCGTCCGCAAGGCCCTGGACGCGCTGACCCCGAAGAAGGACGGCGTCGACGGGAAGAAGATCGTGCTCTACGGCGAAGGCTGGAACTTCGGCGAGATCGCCGACGACGCCCGCTTCGTCCAGGCCACGCAGAAGAACATGGCGGGCACGGGCATCGCCACCTTCTCCGACCGGGGCCGCGACGCGGTGCGCGGCGGCGGCCCCTTCGACGAGGACCCCGGCGTCCAGGGCTTCGCCAGTGGCCTGTTCACCGACCCGAACGCGTCGAAGGCGAACGGCACCCCGGCCGAGCAGAAGGCCCGCCTCCTGCACTACCAGGACCTGCTGAAGGTGGCACTCACCGGCAACCTCGCCGACTACACGTTCACCGACTCCGCGGGAAAGCGGGTCAAGGGCTCCGAAGTCGACTACAACGGCGCCCCGGCCGGATACGCGGCGGCCCCCGGCGACGCCCTCTCCTACGCCGACGCCCACGACAACGAATCGCTGTACGACGCCCTCGCCTTCAAGCTGCCCGCGGACACCACGGCCGCCGAGCGCTCCCGCATGCAGGTACTCGCGATGGCGACCGCCACCCTGGCCCAGGGCCCGTCCCTCTCCCAGGCCGGCAGCGACCTGCTGCGCTCCAAGTCCCTGGACCGCAACTCCTACGACAGCGGCGACTGGTTCAACGCGCTGCACTGGAACTGCCAGGACGGCAACGGCTTCGGCCGCGGCCTGCCCCCGGCCGCCGACAACAAGGACAAGTGGCCGTATGGAAAGCCCCTGTTGACGTCCGCGTCCCTGACGCCGGGCTGTGCGGAGATCAACGGCACGTCGGCCGCCTACCAGGACCTGCTGAAGCTGCGGTCGAGCGAGCCGGCGTTCTCCCTGGCCACGACGGGCCAGGTCCAGTCCCGGCTCTCCTTCCCGCTCTCGGGCACATCCGCCGAGACGCCCGGTGTCATCACCATGGAGGTGGGGAACCTCGTGGTCGTCCTCAACGCGACCCCCGACGCGCGGACCCAGCGGGTGACGGGCCTGAAGGACACGGCGTACCGGCTGCACCCCGTACAGGCCAAGGGCGCCGACGCCACCGTCAAGTCCTCCTCGTACGAGAGGAAGTCCGGCACCTTCAACGTCCCCGCCCGCACGGTCGCCGTCTTCGAGCGGGGGTGATCAAGCGGGGGTGAACAAGCAGTCACCCGAAAATGCGTTGCCGCGGTTGCGGAGTGGTTGCTAGCGTCCCGTCGGCGCGAGGGACGCGCGATCTCGGGACAGGGAGGTTGATGAATATGGCTGCCGTCGGCCGTCATCAGCATGCCCTCGTCCGGCCCGCGCGAAGCTGAGCGCGGCCCGGGTCGTTCCAACGACCAGGAGAGACACGTGTCTTCCTCTTCTTCACCCGCCCATGCGGAGTCACCCGCCCCTTCGGACCTGATCACCAAGCGCCTCGTCCTGCGTCCCTGGACCATGGACGAGGCCGCCGCGGTCCTCGACGGCGCCGGGTCCACGCACTGGGCGGACGATTTCCCCGCCGAGGGCGATCGTGTGATCGCGGGCCTCTTCGAGCAGCATCCGGCCTGGCTCGGCGCGTACGGCCACCGGCTGGTCATCGAGCGCGAGAGCGGCGCGGTGGTGGGCTCGATCGGCCTGTTCTGGCCGCCCCATGAGGGCGTCCTCGAGATCGGCTACGGCATCGTGGCCTCCCGCCGCGGCCGGGGCTACGCTCCCGAGGCCACCCGGGCCCTTGCGGAGTTCGCCGTCGCCGCGCCGGGTGTCCACACGGTGTCCGCCGACGTGGAGCTGTCGAACCCGCCCTCGGTCCGAGTGCTGGAGAAGGCCGGCTTCCAGCGGTGGACCACCGAAGGGGACGTGACCCGCTTCAGGTTCATGCGTCCGGAGCAAGGCCTGAGCTGATCCCTGGGGCCCTGGAGGTGTCGCCTTCAGGGCCCCGCTTCCCGTCGTACGTCACCGCACGGTCCCCGGCAGGGCAACAAGCCGGTAGGAGTCGCCCTCGGGGATCACATGCCCGGCGGTGGGCGGCGGGAAGTGGCTGCCCAGGAGCAGGGTGCGGGTGCCGGAGAGTGAGGTGAGGAGCTCCCGGCGGGTCCTGGCCGCGGCGGCGGGGTCGATGTCCACGCAGCTGCCCAGGTCGGGGTGGATCAGCTGGACGGGGTGGTGGATGCAGTCACCGGTGATGAGCGCGTGCTCGCCGGCACTGCTCAGTTCCACCGCCACCTGGCCCGGTGTGTGCCCCGGGGTGGGGAGAAGACGGACGCCCGGCGCGATGTCGGCGCCCCCGGAAGGAACGTCGACGAGGTCGAGCAAGCCCGCGTCCCGGATGGGGTGCACGGAGTCCCGGAACATCTGGCGCCGGGGCTCGTCCATGTCGGCGCCCGCCCAGTACTCCCATTCGGTGCGGGCCGTGACGTAGCGGGCGTTGGGGAAGGTGGGCACCCAACTGGCCCCGTCCGCCCGGGTGTTCCAGCCGACGTGGTCGGTGTGCAGGTGGGTGAGGACGACGAGGTCCACCGTCTCGGGAGCGAATCCGGCCTGCGTCAGCCGCTGCAGGTAGTCGCTGTTCAGGTCGTCCCACGCGGGGTTGGCCCGCTGCTTGCCATTGCCGATGCCGGTGTCGACGAGGATGCGCAGCCCATGGACGTCGATCGCGAAACTGTGGCTTGCCAGCCGCAGGACGCGCTGTTCGTCCGCGAAGTCCGGCTGTAGCCAGGGTGTTCGGGCCACGATCTCGGGAGTGGCTCCGGGGAGCAGCCAGGGGCCCGTCTGGGCGGGCAAGGGCACCTCGTCGACGCGGTGGACGGTGATGTCTCCCACCGTCCAGGTCGGTGCGTCGGGGAGGTCGGTGGCGTCGTCGTGGGTGGTGGTGGGCATGCGGTGTTCCTTTGTGTGGTGTGTGGCGCGGTTCGGTGGATGAGGTCCGGTGGATGCGGTCCAGCAGCTAAAAGCAATGCGTTTGCGTTAAGTCAACGTAGGGCCTATCGTCTCACTAAAGCAAACCATTAGCGTTTGTCTGTCGCCGTGGCGGAAGCCTCGCCCGGCGGCAGTGTGATGACGAGTTGAGAGGGCCCCATGAACGCCGACCAAATCACTCCGCAGGAGGCCGCCCGGGGGGCGCTCCGGGCCGGCCTGCCGCTGGCGGGTGACCGTCACGAGGTGGTGGCATCGACCGCCGGTCATGTCCACTCCGTCATCGCCCTGCTGCGCGAACTGGACTTCGGGGAGACGCCGCCCGCGATGTCCTACTCGGCCGGCCCGGTCCACGCGACCGGCTCGGACTTCACGGCCGAGGTGTCCGGAACGGAGGGCGAGGATGTCGATGCAGCCGTTTGAGTTGTCGCTCGCCGACGCCGCCCGCGCCATAGCCACCGGGGAGTTGTCCCCGGTCGAGCTGACCGATTCGGTGCTGGATCGCGTCGGCGCGGTGGAACCGCGCCTCCAGGCCTATGTCACCGTCGCCGCGGACTCCGCCCGGAAGGCGGCAGCCGAAGCCGAGCGGGAGATCGCCCGGGGGCGCTCGCGCGGCCCGCTGCACGGCGTCCCCATGGGCCTGAAGGACCTGATCGACGTCAAGGGCATGTCCACGACGGCGAGCTCCCGCGTCAGGGCGGACCATGTCGCCGACGAGGACAGCGCCGTCGCCACGCGTCTGTCGGCGGCGGGAGCGGTGCTGCTCGGCAAGACCCACACCCACGAGTTCGCCTACGGGCTGACCACCCCTCAGACGCGCAATGCCTGGGACCACGGCCGTGTCGCCGGCGGGTCGAGCGGCGGCTCGGCCGTCGCCGTCGCGGCGGGAGAGGCCACCTTCGCGCTCGGTACCGACACCGGCGGCTCGATCCGGGTACCCGCCGCGCTCAACGGAGTGGTCGGCCTCAAGCCGACGTACGACCTGATCCCCCGCCACGGTGTGACGTCCCTGTCCTGGTCCCTGGACCACGTCGGCCCCATCACCCGCACGGTGCGGGACGCCGGACTCGTCCTCGCCGCGCTGATGGGTCAGGACCGGCGCGACCCGGCCGCAGGCGCAGGCGGCTGGGCCTCCCCGGAGGCCGGTGACCTCTCGGGGCTGCGGGTGGGCGTGCCGCGCAACTACTACTTCGAGCGGATCAGCCCGGACGTCGAGGAGGGCGTGCGTACGGCCATCGGGCAGCTCCAGGAACTGGGCGCCGAACTCGTCGAGGTCGAGATCCCGCTGGCACGCTACATCCAGGCCACCCTGTGGGGGCTGATGGTCCCCGAGGCGACTTCGTACCACGAGCGCACGCTTCGTTCGGCACCTGATCTGTACACGGCGGACGTCCGCGTCCTGCTGGAGGCGGGCGAGTTCGTGACCGCCGGTGACTACCTCCGTGCCCAGCGCGCGAGGGCGCTGATGCGGGAGGGCTGGGCGCAGATGTTCGGCCACGTCGACGTGATCGCGGCCCCGGCGGTGCCGATGACGGCGGTCCCGTCGGATCAGGACAGTGTGGAGTGGGCGGACGGCACGGTGGAGGCCGTGTCCGACAGCTACGTCCGCCTCTCCTCGCCGGCCAACATCACGGGGGTGCCTGCGCTGACCCTGCCCGTCGGCCAGGACCGCGCGGGCATGCCGATCGGCATGCAGCTGATGGGCCGCCCGCTCGGCGAAGCGACCGTCCTGCGGGTCGGGCGTGCCTATCAGACGGCGGCCGGTTCGGAAGCCTGGCCCCGAGTGGGACGGCTCGCTCCGGTCGCGGCCTGATCGTGGGGCGACGGCACGGGCTAGAAGCAATAAATTTGCGTTAAGGCGTTAAGGTGGAGTCATGAGTCCCAAGCCCATGGCCCGGCCCGGAGGGCGCAGCGCCCGAGTCCAGGAGTCCGTCCACGCGGCGGTCCGTGAGCTGCAGGCCGAGCTGGGGCGCGACGCGCTGACCGTTCCGCTGGTCGCGGCCCGTGCCGGGGTGACGCCGTCGACCGTCTACCGCCGGTGGGGAGACCTGCAGGAGCTCTTGTCCGACGTCGCGGTCGAGCACCTGCGGCCCGAGGCGCTGCCGGCCGACCTCGGCTCCCTGCGTGCGGACCTCGTCGCATGGGCCGAGCAGTTCCTCGACGAGATGGCCTCCCCGCCGGGGCGCGCGTACACCAGGGACGCGCTCCTCGGGGACCCGGACGGGAACAACGCGGGCCAGTGCTCCGACTATGCCGCCGAGCAGATCGGCATCGTCCTGGCCCGAGCGTCGGAGCGGGGCGAGGCCACCCCGGACAGGGAACGGGTGATCGACCAGGTCGTGGCGCCGATGATGTACCGCATCCTCTTCCGCCCCGGCGGACTGGACGCCGCCTACGCGCGCGCACTCGTGGAGCGAAGCCTCTCCACGAACTGAATCCGGTCCGTGAACTGAATCCGGTGGGGTGCGGAACAGAATCAGCATGGAGCGAGTCATCTTCATGCACTTCCGATCGCCAAGGGGGTTTCCCCTATCCGCTAACTGTCGCTATCCGTGGGGCTGCGCCGCCGTGAGGTACGGGCCGCTACCGTTGCCCGCACCTGTTCCCGTCGGGCCCTCTCGGCCCCGGAGGTGAGAGATGGCAGATGCTGGCTCGGCGTCGGTCGGAACGATCCCCGTCCAGCAACTTCGGGCGGGCGACCACGCTTTCGTCAGTTACGCCGACGACGACGCGGGCCGCGACGTGGTATCCGCCTTCGCATGGGCGGGACTCGTGAGGCGCGAGAAGGTGATGGTCTTCGCCGCTCCGCACCTGCACGAGGAACAGGTGTGGGACCGGATGGACGCGCCGGGAGCCCTGCTGGGGTCCGCCCGCGAACACGGGCAGCTGGTGCTCAGCAGCATGCGCGCCCTCATCCACCCCCAGGACGCGTTCACTCCCCACCGGCAGTGGGAGCGCATCGCGCAGGAGACCGACCGGGCGCTGGCCGAGGGCTACAGCGGGCTGCGCACCTATATCGACATGCATTGGGTAGGGGACCTGGGCGCCGACGTCGACGTGATGATGCACCGCGAATCCCACGCCCAGCATCTGTTCGCCGACCGCCCGTACACGGAGATCTGTGCCTACGACAGCCGATGGTTCGAGCCTGACGTCCTGACGGCCATGCACCAGGCACACCCCTGTCGGCTGCTGCCCCGACTGGGCGACCTGCACACGGAACACGCGGAGGGTGTCGTGCAGTTGGCGGGCGAGGCGGACATCGCCACCCGGGAGCGGTTCATCGGCGCGGTGCGCGAGGGGCTCAGGCGCAGCGAGAGTTCCGGACAGCCGCTGACCGTGGACCTGTCGGACCTCATCTTCCTCGGCGTCGCCTGCGCGGTGGACCTGCTGCGGCTGGTCCTGGAACATCCGCACGGACCGGTCCACGTCCACTGCCCACCGGCACAGGCCCGCATACTGCGCCGAGCAGGCGCCGACCAGGTGCCGCACGTGGTGATCAGCGAGGTGGCCCGCTGATGACGACCACACCAGGCCCCCGCGAGGTTCCGGTCCCACCCGTCACCCTGCTGGAATCGCGTTTCACCCAGGACGACCTGCCCCGGCTGCGGATGCTCGTCGAGCAGTACGCGGGCCATCAAGGGCTCCCGGAGCCGCGGCGCAGCGACTTCATCGTGGCTCTGGACGCCGTCGCGGTGAACGCGGTCGAGCACGCGGGCGGTGGCGGCACGCTGGTCCTGCAGCGCAGCAACAGCCATCTCGCCTGCCACATCCACGACATGGGCCCCGGCTTCAGCGCCGACGTCATCCCTGAGCTGGCTCCCGGCCTCGACGGCGGTGCGGGCGGGC
Organism: Streptomyces sp. NPDC057302; assembly: GCF_042667685.1. Taxonomy (NCBI): domain Bacteria; kingdom Bacillati; phylum Actinomycetota; class Actinomycetes; order Kitasatosporales; family Streptomycetaceae; genus Streptomyces; species Streptomyces sp. NPDC057302. Next base: position 27,063 of record NZ_JBHUZJ010000032.1, read on the forward strand.
GGGGGCTGTGGCTCGCGGGCCTGCTCACCGACGACCTCACCATCTCCGCGGGGCCCGGCGGGAGCAAGGTGACCCTGACCGTGAGTCTGCCCAAGGGGCACGGCTGATCCTCGTGCCCGCCCGCGCCTGGACTGCGCCCCCAGGCATGCGCACATACGCTGACCATGTCCGTTTTGATGCTTTGGTGCGTCTGGAGTTTCATGGTCATCCCGCAGTCCGTGGTCCTGCCGCCCGCCAGGGCCGCCGTGGTCCTGGTGGCCACCGTGGCCCCCGGCGGTGAGGACGCGGTGCGGGAGGCCCTCGCCGATCTGGCGGGGCTGACCCGCTCGGTGGCGTTCCGCTGTCCCGATGACGGCCTGACCTGCGTGGCGGGCATCGGCTCCCAGGGGTGGGACCGGATCGTCGCAGGGCCGCGCCCCCGCGAACTGCACCCCTTCGAGCCGCTGCGGGGCCCCCGCCACCAGGCACCGGCCACCCCGGGCGACCTCCTGTTCCACCTGCGCGCCCGGCGCATGGACCTCTGCTTCGAGCTGGCCCGGCTGATCGTGGAGCGGCTGGGGTCCGCGGTGACCGTCGTCGACGAGGTGCACGGCTTCAAGTACTTCGACGAACGCGACCTGCTCGGCTTCGTCGACGGCAGCGAGAACCCCGGGGGAGGAGCCGCGGCCGACGCCGTGTTCGTCGGCGACGAGGATCCGCGGTTCCGAGGCGGCAGCTACGTGATCGTGCAGAAGTACGTGCACGACATGGCCGCCTGGCAGGCCCTCACCGTCGAGGAGCAGGAACACGTCATCGGACGCACCAAGCAGGCCAACGTCGAACTGCCGGACGACGTCAAGCCGGACGACTCGCACGTCGCGCTCAACACGATCGTCGACGACGACGGGGTCGAGCAGAAGATCGTGCGCGAGAACATGCCGTTCGGGCAGGTCGGCCGCGGCGAGTTCGGCACGTACTTCATCGGCTACGCGCGCACGGCCGCGGTGACCGAGCAGATGCTGCGCAACATGTTCCTCGGCGATCCGCCGGGCCGCACGGACCGCATCCTCGACTTCTCCACGGCCGTGACCGGCGGCCTCTTCTTCGTGCCCGACGCCGATCTCCTGGAGGACCTCCCCGACGTCGAGCCCACCGAAGCTGAAGCCGATCCCGATCCCGATCCCGAGCCCGAAGCCGCGCACTCCCTCGGCATCGGCAGCCTGAAAGGAGCCTGAGCGCCATGACGACCCCCGCCGCCCCGGACAACCTGCACCGCGAACTCGCCCCGATCACGCCCGAGGCCTGGACCGAGATCGAGGAAGAGGCCCGCCGCACCTTCCGCCGCCTCGTCGCGGGACGCCGTGTCGTCGACGTCCCCGACCCGGCAGGACCGAAGCTCGCCGCCGCCGGCACCGGCCACCTCTCCGACATCGCGTCGCCCGCCCCGGGCGTGACGGCGCGCGTGCGCGAGGCGAAGCCACTGGTCGAACTGCGGGTGCCGTTCACCGTCAGCCGGGCCGCGGTGGACGACGTCGAGCGCGGATCGAGCGACTCGGACTGGCAGCCCGTCAAGGACGCGGCACGCGCCATCGCGTTCGCGGAGGACCGGACGATCTTCGACGGGTACCCGGCGGCAGGCGTCGAAGGGCTGCGCGAGCGGACGTCCAATCCGGTGCTCACCCTGCCCGCCGAACCGCTCGCATACCCCGACGCGGTCAGCAGGGCCCTGACGGCGCTGCGGCTGGCCGGAGTCGAAGGCCCCTACGCCCTGCTCCTCGGCGCCGAGGAGTACAGAGAGGTCAGCGAGACCTCCGACCACGGCTACCCGATCGCGGCGCATCTGGGCCGGATCATGGGCAGTGATCCGATCTGGGCGCCCGCCCTCACCGGCGCGTTCGTCCTGTCCACGCGCGGCGGAGACTTCGAACTGCTCCTGGGCCAGGACGTGGCGATCGGCTACACCGCGCACGACGCGAGCGGCATCGAGCTGTACCTCCAGGAGACGCTCACCTTCCTGACGTACACGGACGAAGCCGTCGTCGTCCTGCGACACTGAGCGCGTGAAACGCTGGCTGCCCCTCTCCGCGGTGCCCCGACTTGCAGGAGCGGCGGTCGGCGGCGCGGTGATCGGCGCGGTCGTCGGCGTGCTCACCAAGACGCCGCTCGGCATCCTCGCCGGAATCGCCGGTGCCGAGACGCTCTTCGTCGTGGCGGGCTGGATCGTGCTGTGGCCCATGGACGCCACCACCACCCGCCACAACGTGCGGCACGAGGAGTTCCGTCCCGTCGTCGAGGAACTCGTCGTGGTCGGGGCCGCCGTGTGCGGCCTGATCGGCATCGTGGTGCTGCTCCTGCTCGGCGACTCGGGCATGGGCCACGTCGCGGCCGCGACGGCACTGGGCGGTGTGTTCATGGCCTGGGCGACGCTCCACCTGATGTACGCGGCCCGGTACGCGTACCTCTACTACCTGGACCCCGCGGGCGGGATCGACTTCAACTCCGACGACCCGCCCGCGTACAGCGACTTCCTCTACTTCAGCTTCAACCTCGGCATGACCTACCAGGTGTCCGACACGGACGTCTCCAGCTCCGAGATCCGTGCGGTGGTCCTGCGCCATTGCCTGCTTTCCTACGTCTTCGGCGCGAGCATCCTGGCCACGACCATCAACCTCGTCGCGGGCATCGTCACGGGATGACCGTGGCGTCGGGCGGTCAGTCCTTCGCGGTGTGGCGCCGCGCCTTGACGGTGTAGTTGGTGCGGGTGGAGGGCTGCCCGTCGGGGCCCGTCAGGGAGTGCTCGTGGGTGTCGCAGACGAGTACGTCCCACTGCCCGGCCGGAAGGTCGAGGGAGGCCTGGACCTTCTGGGGGCTCGGGAAGTCCACGCCGGGGTGCGGCTCGGTGTCCCAGGCGGGGAAGCCCATGTGGCCGACGATCAGGAGGGTGCCGCCCGGCGCGACGGCCGCGGCGGCGGAGCGCAGGATCTCCTCGCGCGGCATGTCGTGCATCGAGTGCAGGAACTGGGCGGAGACCAGGTCGTAGCTGCCCGCGGGAGCGGACTCGCCGAGATCGTGCTGCTGCCAGTCGACGCGGTCGGCGACCCCCTCCTGCGCCGCGTGCTCGGCCGCGCGGCCCAGGGCGACGCGGGAGATGTCGGTGGCGGTGACGCGCCAGCCCTGCCGTGCGAGCCAGATCGCGTCGCCGCCCTCTCCACAGCCCAGGTCCAGGGCGCTGCCCGGGGTCAGCCCCTCGGTCTCGCGGACGAGTGCGGCATTGGGTTCGCCGCTCCACAGCCGGCCGCTCTGCTGGTAGCGCTCGTCCCAGAACGCCGCGGCCGAGTCGGCGCTGGAGGTGACGGGGGCGCTGGAGGTGGCGGGGGCGGTGGGTGCGCCGGTGCGGGTGCCGTCGTGGGAGGCGGTGTGCTGGTCGCTCATGTGGGCTCCTTCTGCTCTGCGACAACCTTGCGCGAGGCCACCTCCGCTTGACAAAGTTCTTTGCCGCATCGGCAAATGGTGAGATGAGCGACGAGGCCGCACCCGCGGATGAACTCACGGATGTCCTGACCGCCGTCGGACCGCGGCTCCGTGCGCTGCGCAAGGCGCGGGGCGCCACCCTGGCCCGGCTGAGCGAGGAGACGGGGATCTCCCTGTCCACGCTCTCGCGGCTGGAGGCCGGGCAGCGCGAGCCGACCCTGAAGCTCCTGCTGCCGCTGGCCAAGGCGTACGGCGTCCCGCTGGACGAACTGGTCGGCGCGCCCCAGACCGGCGATCCGCGCATCCACCCGAAGCCCTTCATGCGGCACGGCAACACCTGGGTCCCCCTGACGCGGTACCTGGGCGGCATGCACGCCTACAAGCAGGTCATGCCGGTCGCCAAGAAGGGCGGCGAGGGCGCCCACCGGACGACACGCCCCGAGCAGGGCATGCACGAGGGCTACGAGTGGCTCTACGTCCTCTCGGGCCGCCTGCTGCTCGCCCTGGGCGAGCACGACCTGGTCCTCGCCGCGGGTGAGGCCGCGGAGTTCGACACCCGCACCCCGCACGGCTTCGCCAACGCCGGCGACACCCCCGTCGAGTTTCTCGCTCTGTACGGGGCGCAGGGCGAGCGCATGCACGTACGCGTCAGGCCGGGCAGCAAAGGCGAAGCCGCAGGTGAAAGCGGCGGGGGAGACGACGGGGGCGGGGAGTGAGCGGTCAGACGGTGCGCAGCGCAGGGTCGCTGCGGCCGGGCTCGCCCGTCTCCACGTGTCCGGCGAACCGGCGCAGATAGGCGCGGTCGCTGTCGGACCGGACGCGCAGGTCGTACCAGCGCTTGCTGTGGCCGAGGTCGACCCAGCGGGTCCGCCGGCCGCCCGCCGCGAGGGTGAGCTCGGTGCTCTTGCCGCCGTAGGCGTTGGTGACGGTGAGGCGGCAGGCGGTCTTGGCCGGGTTGGTGAAGGTCAGCTTGAGGCGGCCGGTGCTCGCGTCGTGGCGGCCGGTGATCTCCGGGCTCGGGGTCGCGGCCGTGCCCGCGTAGGTGCGCAGGTAGCCGCCCGGGCCGTGCACGGTCAGGTCGTACGTTCCCTCGGAGGGCCCGGTGCTCCAGGTGTCGGAGATCTTCTTGCCGGCCGCCGCGGTGTAGGTCCAGGGCCCGTCGTCGCGGTTGCCGGAGGTGACGAGGAAGCACGCGCCGGTCTCGTCACCCGGGGCGAAGGTGAGCTTGATGCCGCCGTTCGAGGGCTTGACCGCAGCGGTGACGAGGGGCGCGTACGGCAGGGGCCGGGTGGGCCTCGCGCCCTTCTCCTGCTTGGGCAGGGCCGGGGCGGCCGGAGGCGAGGGGGTGTAGCTCTCGTGCCGCTCCTGGTCCGGCGGCTGATAGCCGTCGGTGCTCGGCAGGTCCGCGTGCTTGGTGTGCTTGAGGCCGAAGTCGAAGGCCGAGGTGAGGTCGCCGCAGATGGCGCGGCGCCAGGGGGAGATGTGCGGTTCGTGGACACCGAAGCGGCGCTCCATGAACTGGATGACGGAGGTGTGGTCGAAGACCTCGGAGCAGACGTAGCCGCCGGTGGACCAGGGGGAGACGACGAGGGTGGGGACCCGCATGCCGAGCCCGTAGGGGCCCGCGCTGTACCCGCTGTCGCCGGGGAAGACGTCGAGCTTCGTGTCGACGGTGGACGCGCCCCAGGAGGAGTCGGCCGGCGGGTAGGGCGGCGGCACGTGGTCGAAGTAGCCGTCGTTCTCGTCGTACGTGATGAACAACGCGGTCTTGCTCCACACCTCGGGGTTGGACGTCAGCGCGTCCAGGACCTGGGAGATGTACCAAGCGCCGTAATTCGCGGGCCAGTTGGGATGCTCGCAGAACGCCTCCGGAGCGGCGATCCAGGAAATCTCGGGGAGTTTCCCGGCCTTGACGTCCGCCCGCAGGTCATCGAGGAGATCACCGCCCTCCTTGACGTTCGTTCCCTTGCACGCCTTTTCGTACAGGGCGTCGCCCGGCTTGGCGTTGCGGAACTTATTGAAGAACATCAGGGAGTTGTCGGCGTAGTTCCCGCGGTAGGCGTCCTCCAGGCAGCCCCACAGGCCGTCCTCGGTGAGTCCGTCGCCGGTGTCCTGATAGACCTTCCATGACACCCCGGCCTTTTCCAGGCGCTCGGGATAGGTCGTCCAGTCGTACCCGGCTTCTTCGTTGCCGAGGACCGGTCCGCCGCCCTTGCCGTCATTTCCGGCGTGCCCGGAGTAGAGGTAATAGCGGTTGGGGTCGGTCGCGCCCATGAACGACGAATGGTAGGAGTCGCAGACCGTGAAGGCGTCGGCCAGCGCGTAATGGAACGGTATGTCTTCCCTGGTCAGATGGGCCATCGTCCCGGAGGTCTTGGCCGCGATCCAGTCGTCGTACTTTCCCTTGTTCCACGCCTGATGGCCGGTTTCCCAGTCATGGCTCAGCCCGGCGATGAACTGCATGCCCAGATCGTCGGCGTCCGGGTGGTACGGCAGGACTTCCTCGCCGCCACCGGACTGGTGCCACACCGATTTGCCGCTCTCCAGCACCAGTGGGCGGGGATCGCCGAATCCCCGTACGCCGTTGAGCGTCCCGAAGTAGTGGTCGAAGGAGCGGTTCTCCTGCATGAGCACCACGATGTGCTCGACGTCGTCGATCGACCCGGACCTGGCGGCGGCCGGAATGCCGGCGGCGCGCATGATGCTGGCGGACAGAGCCGCGACACCGGCGGTGCCACCCGCTGCCTGGAGGAAGCGTCGTCGGTTGAATGCGGGCATGAAGCTGTACCTCTGGAACGTGGGGGATAGAGGGCCGGTCACCGTAGTCAGGACCGACCTCGCGACGTCAAATAGTGCGGAGAAGAGGTGAAGAACCAGGGATATTTCACCTGCGGAAGCAACGCGGCGGCCCTTCGGGGCATCGCCGAGCGACAGTGGTCACGTACCGAACCGGAGGATCAGCAGCCCATGCCAGACGCAGTCGACGCCCCCGTCATCCTGAGCGACGCACCCGGCTCCTTTCCGCGCAGCGTGCTCGCCGAGCGGCATCCCGCGCTCATCAAGAAGGTCCGCGACGCCTTTCCGTACGGCCCGCGACAGCATCGCGCCCTCGACGCCCTGCTGACACAGGCCACCCAGGGAGTGATCGAGCCGCTGGGGCCCGGCGCGCACGACCGCCACCTGTGGGAAGCCTGGGGGAGCGAGCACTTCGGCCGGTCCTGGTTCGACGTGCCCTTCCTGTGGGCCGAGAGCTACTTCTACCGCCAACTCCTCACGGCCGTCGGGTACTTCGAGCCTGGGCCCTGGCAGGGAATCGACCCGTTCCGCCCGTTCAAGCAGGCGGAACTGCACACCGGGGAGGCCGACGCGGAACTGGCCGCGCTCGACGGACTGACCCGGCGGCCCCCCGACCAACAGCGTCAGGCGCTGCTCCTCGGCTCCCTGTGGGGAAACCGCGCGGACCTGGGCTTCGCCGTGGGCGGCGGCGCGGCCGGGGCCGCCGACTCGCGTCTGGTCGCCGACGACTCCGCGCTGCTGTGGTCCCTGCTGCCCGAGGGCGGCGCGGGCACGCTGTGCCTGGTCGCCGACAACGCGGGGCGGGAGCTCCTGCCCGACCTCATCCTCGTCGACCACCTCCTGCGGCATCAGCACGCCGAGCGGGCCGTCCTGCACGTCAAGTCCTACCCGTACTACGTCTCGGACGCCATGACCGCCGACGTGATCGACTGCCTGCGCCACCTGAAGGGCGCGCGGGGCGTCGCGGCCGACGTGGGCGAGCGCCTGTGGTCGGCCATGGGTACCGGCCGGCTCACCGTCCGTAGCCACGCCTTCTCCTGCGCCCCGCTGCCGTACGCGGACATGCCCGACGACCTGCGCCAGGAATTCGCCGACGCCGACGTGACCGTCATGAAGGGCGACCTGAACTACCGGCGGCTGGTCGGCGATCAACTGTGGCCCGCCACCACGCCGTTCGACGAGCGCACCGCGTACTTCCCCGGACCGGTGGCCGCCCTGCGGACGCTGAAGTCCGACGTGATCGTGGGACTCGACGAGCGGACCGAGGCGACGCTCGTCGCCGAGCACGGCCGGCAGTGGCGCACCGGTGGCACCCACGCCCTGATCCAGGCGCGGCGGTGACCCGGCGTCTCCGGATGAGTTTAAGGCTTTGCCTTTCGCCCTCGTGGTCGTTATCGTTTTGAACGGTCCTGTTGTCTCCGATAGAGGTGGACGTTGCGCATCTGAGGTTCGCGAACATCGCGCCGTACGGCCTTCGCCGTACGCCCGTCACGCCGCAGCCGGCCTTGCCGTGCCGCCCGTGACCCCGCGTGGATGCGACCTCGGTGCATGAGCCGTCCCCCGATCTCCCGGACCGCCGCACCCCTCTCCCGGCCGGTCGCCGCGTGGTGCTCGCATACGACGCCCCTGCCCACCGTGCCTGCGACTGCGAGAGTCACCATGTCTGTACCCACCACGCCCACCGCCTCCCTCACCTGCTCCGCCCTGTCGTTCCAGTGGCCGGACGGCACGAGCGCCTTCGACGGGCTCTCCGTCAGCATCGGACGGGGCCGGACCGGGCTCGTCGGCGCCAACGGCGCGGGCAAGTCCACCCTCCTGCGCCTGCTGGCCGGTCAACTGCGCCCGTCCCATGGGTCGGTGACCGTCGGCGGCAGCCTTGCCTATCTGCCGCAGAACATCACCCTCGACACCAGCCTGCGCGTCGACCAGGCCCTTGGCATCGCCGAGCGGCGTGACGCGCTGCGCGCCATCGAGTCCGGCGATGTGCGCGAGCAGCACTTCGAGACGATCGGCGACGACTGGGACGTCGAGGAACGGGCCCTGGCCCAACTGGGCTCACTCGGCCTCGGAAACGTCGAACTCGACCGGACCGTGGGCCAGTTGTCCGGCGGGGAGACCGTGCTGCTGCGCCTGGCCGCGCTGCTCCTGGAGCGCCCCGACGTCCTCCTCCTCGACGAACCGACCAACAACCTCGACCTGTTCGCGCGCCGCAGGCTCTACGAGGCCGTCGATTCCTGGCGCACCGGCATCCTGGTCGTGGTCAGCCATGACCTGGACCTCCTTGAGCGCGTGGACCGCATCGCCGAACTGCGCGCCGGATCGGTGAGCTGGTACGGCGGCGGCTGGTCCGCCTACGAGGAGGCGCTGGCCACCGAGCAGGAAGCGGCGGGGCGGATGCTGCGGGCCGCCGAGGCCGACGTACGCCGCCAGAAGCGCGAACTGGAGGAGACGCAGGTCAAGGTGGCCCGCCGCCAGCGGCACAGCAAGAAGATGGACGCCCAGCGGCGCGCGCCGCGCATCGTCGCGGGCGAGAAGAAGCGCTCCGCGCAGGAGTCGGGGGACAAGCTCCGGGGCCTGCACGAGGAGCGGCTCAGCGAGGCGCGCGAGCGGCGCGAGGAGGCGGCGGACGCGATCCGCAACGACGCCGAGATCCGCGTCAGCCTTCCGCACACCGCCGTGCCCGCAGGCCGCACGGTGCTGACCCTGCGTGAACTGCGCCCGCGGTTCGGCACGTTGCGGGAGGGCAGCCTCCAGGTGCGGGGACCCGAACGGATCGCCCTCGTCGGGCGCAACGGCGCGGGCAAGACGACGCTCCTGCGCACTCTCACCGGGGAGCTGGCCCCGCTCTCCGGCGAGGTCGCGACGTCCGTGCCGCTGCGGTTCCTGCCTCAGCGCCTCGATGTCCTGGACGACGGATTGAGCGTCGCGGCGAACGTCTCGCGCCTGGCTCCCGGGCTCACCGACAACCACATTCGCTCCCAGCTGGCACGCTTCCTGTTCAAGGGGGCGCGCGCCGAACAACTGGCGGGGACCCTCTCGGGCGGCGAGCGCTTCCGCGCCGCGCTCGCCGCGATGATGCTGGCCGCCCCGGCCCCTCAGCTCCTGATGCTCGACGAACCGACCAACAACCTCGACCTGGCCAGCGTGCGCCAACTGACCGGCGCGCTCGCGTCGTACGAGGGAGCACTCCTGATCGCCAGCCACGACCTGAGCTTCCTGGAGTCGGTCGGCATCACCCGCTGGGTGCTCGTCGCCGAAGAGCTCCAGGAGACCACTGCGGATGAGGTCCGCGATCTTCTGGCGGCGCCACAGACGGCGGAGAACCCTGGGCCGGAAACGATGGGGAACGGGTGAGTCTCGGGAGCTGGGCGCTGACGGGTCGGGCCAACACCGCGCTGTACGGGGCTACTTGCCCGGCGTGGGTGACTGCGCTGAGCTGCTGGAGCGGGTGACGGCCTCGAAGACGAGCGGGAGGTTCAGGTGCCGGGCCATCAGGACGAGGTGGGCCCGCTCCTGTTCCTCGGGGACTCTGCCGCCGGGCATGGCCTTCAGCCGCGCGTGGTCCGGCAGCGGCGGCCTGCCCTGGCCGCGCGCATGGGCCGCGTGCAGCACGACGGCCGCGGCCTGGGCCGCGACGAGGTCGAAGTCGTCCGGCAGGTCGGTCTCCTGGTCGGCCAGGTCCGCCACGGCCAGGGCCGGTGCCCCGCTCCACCACGGGCTCAGGACGCGCTCGCCCTCACGGATCTCGGCGAGCCGGCGGAGCAGTTCCACCCGCCAGTTCCGCCACCAGAACAGAGGCTGCGGAGCGAGGACGAGCTGCCCGCTGTCCTCGCCGAGCCGTGTCGCCACCTTCCACAGCTGTTCCATCGCCCGGCAGTCGCGGCGCTCCTCGCGCCGGGAGCTGAACACCAGCCTGGCCAGCGCGAAACTGGCGGCCACACCGCTGGCGATGGTGGCGAACCATGCCCCCTCGGCCAGGAAGTCGAGACGGTGCGTGCCCGTGCTGACGGCCGAGATCACCGCGGTGAGCGTCAGGGCGATGTTGACGATGTCCAGGGCCACGGCGGTCGCGAAGGCCTTCAGGCTCTTCTGCAGGGCCACGTCGAGGTCGGGGCGCCCCGGCATCACGACTCCCCGGCACTGCTGCATGGTGACCAGCGCGGTGGCGACGATGGCGGCCGAGTAGACGACCTGGAAGGCGACGACCTGCCAGGTGTCGGCGTAGGCCGCGGAGTAGCGCAAGGGTGTCGCGGGGCCCTGGACGTCCGCCCAGACGTAGAGGACGGCCATGAGGAGGATCGCGGAGCCGTACACCGGCGCCCAGGTCGCGATCGTGCGGCGCAGGGCGGCCCGCTCCTTGCGGGCCGGGTGCCAGAGCTGAGTCATCAGGTGGGCGTGGCCGAGGCACAGCACGGTGGCGGAATCGACGACGAGCGCCGGAAGGTTGGCGGAGCCCAGGGCCGCCCCCACGGCCCGGTAGACGGCGGGCGTGCAGAGCAGGAAGATCACGCCGCAGTGGATCAGGACCGAGGCCGTGAGCTTGAGCGTGAGATCCGGATTGCCCCGGGCGGCCTGGGCCTTGGCGAACCCCAGGGTCAGGGCGAAGGCGGCGATGGCCAGATTGACCGTGGTGAGGATCAGCTGCCACATCAGTGGAACCGCCGGTTGGCGAAGGCGGAGGTCAGTGACCCCGCGCCCTTCTTCCCGGTCAGCTGGAGCGCGGCGACCGTCCCGAAGGCCTCCGCGCGCCACTCGGCCTTGCGCTCGAAGGTCGTACGGAAGAAGACGGGGCCGCTCAGTACCTCGTCCACCAACCCCGGTGGCAGGGAGGCCAGTTCACTCTCCAGGGCGTCGGAGCCCTGGAAGTGGTGGCCGCTGACGCAGTCGTCCTCCTCGCCCTCGACGAGGTGGAAGAGCTCGTGGCCCAGGATGAAACGCTGGTGGTGCGGGCTGGTGTTGGTGGTGATGACGATGCGGTCCCCGTCCTTGCCCGGCAGGCACATGCCCGTCGCCTGCGGGCTCAGGGAGCGCTGGACGATCTCGATGGGACGGCCGCGCTTCCTCCCGACGGCCTCGACCAGGTCCAGGAGACCGGCGTCGGGTTCCAGCGCGAGGTCCTTGTAGATGAGACGGGCCGCGCGCCGTTCCTCCATGCTCCAGGCGAGGCGTTTGCGCAGGGCGGTCGAGACCCGTCCGGGGACCAGGCGGCCGGGGCCGGTGCGGTGCGCCGGCTCGGGGGTGCCGGTGGAATGCATGGGGTCAGCCCTCCCAAGGTGCGTCGCGCGCCGGGTGTCGGCTACCCGGCGTGTGACGGTCATCCGGAGAGGCATGGGCACTGAAGGATGCGGGCGTCGCCCGTGTTCACGCTCCCCGTTCGCGACAGGCAGTGTCCGATGGCCTGCGCCGGGGACACTATCAGCCCGCCCTTGGCGGTCAGGGCGCTGTCCGGCTCCTCAGGAGGACCGGCAGCGCTCCGGCGGCGTTGGACGAGTAGGAGGCCACCGGCCGCGGCTCACCGTCGAGTTCGACGTCGAACCGGCCGTGCAGCGCACGCAGGGCCGTCGCGCCCATCATCTTCGCCAGCGGAGCGCCGATGCAGTAATGGACGCCGTGGGAGAACCCGAGGTGGGAGGCGGCGGCCTGCCGCAGGACGTCGAACTCCTCGGCTGTGGAACCGAATTGACGTGGGTCGCGCCCGGTGGCCGCGACATGGATCACCACGGCCTCGCCCGCCTCGATCCGCATGCCCGCGAGGGTCACGTCCTTGGCGGCGTAGTAGAACATCACCGTGCGGACCGGGCTGTCGCGGCGCAGCGTCTCGTCCACGACGGCCGACCATGCCTCCGACTCGCGTGCCAGGGCGAGCTGTTCGGGGTGGCGGACCAGATTCACCACCGCGTTCCCGATGAGGTTGGCGGTGGTCTCATGGCCCGCGAAGAGGAACAGGAGCAGGGTCTCCATCAACTCGGTCCCGCTGAGGCTGCCCTGTCCGTCACCGTGGGCGGAGATGAGCGCCGAGGTCAGATCGTCGCCGGGCGCCGCGGTCTTCTCCGCGATCAGCTCACCGATCACGGCGACGAGCCCCGCCTTGGCCGCCGGTGCCTCCGCGGCGCGGCCCTCGTCGTGCAGCGCCGCGAAGTTGTCGGCGAGCTGCTCGCTCTTGTCCAGGTCGAGCCCGAACAGGCTGCAGATGATGGCCATGGGCAGCGGCAGAGCGAAGGCCTGCCGCAGATCGACCGGGCCCGGCGCGGTCGCAAGCCCGTCGAGCAGGCTCTCGACGATCTCATCGACGCGCGGCCGCAGTGCCTCGATCCGGCGCGGCGTGAAGGCCTTGCCGACCAGCTTCCGCAGCCGGGTGTGGTCGGCCCCGTCCGCGTTGAGCATGCCGGAGAGCGTGATCAGCTCCAGCAGGGGCCAGCTGTCGGGCACTTCACCGTCGGTGTACGCCCGCCAGTGTGCCGGGTTCTTGCGGAAGTCAGGGTGGGTGAGGATCTCGCGCGCGGTGGCGTGGTCCCCGGTGGCCCACACCTCCACGTCACCGGTGAGCCGGACCCGCACCACCGGGCCCTGGTCCCGGAGGCCGCGCCCCTCGGCCACGACGAGGTCGCGCGGGTCCAGCAAGGTCACGTGAGGCGGCGTCAGGTCAAGCATGAAGGGGAACCTCCGAGACAGGGACCGAGCGGGCGGTCGGGGCGAACCGGACGGGCAGGGACTCCAGGGCGCGCACGATGACCGAGGGGCGCCACGTCAGGGACGCGCCGTCGGCGAGGCGGACATCGGGCAGCCGCTGGAGCAGGCAGTCGACCGCCGTCACCGCGATCGCCTCGGCCAGGTCGGGGAAAGGACACTCGTGTTCCCCGGCGCCGTAGGGGAGGTTGGCCTCGCTGTGGGCGGCCATCGCGGCGCGCTCGGCGTCCGATCCCATGCACGGGTCCTGATTGACGGCGGCCAGGTCGAGGACGAGCATGTCGCCGGCCGCGATGTCCTGCTCGCCCAGGCGGGTGTCGCGCGTGGCCCAGCGGCCGATGACGCGCTGCAACGGAGGCTGCTCCCACAGCGTGGCCCGCATGATCCCCTCGATGTCGGCGAGGCCGTGGTTCACGTCGTTGCGCATCCGCACGCTGTTGACCTGCCGCTCCAGGCCGTTCGAGATCCAGTTGCCCATGGCGCCCATGGCGGAGGCCAGCGTGAGCCACACCTGTTCGCGGATCTCCTCGTTGCTGCGGGCGATCTCCTGCGCGCTCCGCGCGGTGTCCTCCTCGATGAGCCAGGCGATCGCGTCGGCACCGAGCTCCCGCCGCCGGTAGGCGATGTGGGCCTCGATGACGTTCATGATCTGCTCGTTGGCCTGCCGCGCCTCGTCCCCGCCGTCGAGCAGCGCGGGCAGGGCCGTCACCAGCCGCAGCGCCGCCTGCTCGGAGAAGCCGAAGATGCGCATCAGGACCATGAGAGGCAGCTGCGCGGCGTAGTGGGCGACGAGGTCCGCGCTCCCTGTCTCGCAGAACTCGTCGATCAGGCGGTTCGCGCGGTCGCGGGTGTAGCGGCGCACGGTCCCGGGCCGGGTCCGGCCCAGACTGCGGGTGAGGGCTCCGCGCAGCCGTGTGTGCTCCTCACCCGTGGCGAACAGGGCGTTGGGGCGTTCCTGCGTGTGCAGCGCGAGCGACCAGTCGGCGGGTACCGGGCCACGCGGCTTCCAGGGCCGCGGACTCCGGCTGAAGAGCACCCCCTCGCGCATCACCCGCTTCGTCTCCCCGAAGCCGATGACGAGCCAGCCGAAGACGCCGTCCAGAGTGACGGGGACGACAGGGCCGTGCTCGGCCCGCATGGTGCGGTACATCTCCCGCGGGTCCGGGTGGGCGTCGATGTCCGCCAGGGGCAGCGCCGCTTGGTGGGCGGGGCAGCCGACGGGAGGTAACGGGCTGCTGGCACCAGCGGGAAAATCAGGATATGAAGTCATGGCACCGATTTCGTTGACAACAATTGGGGAATGCCGCAGCGTACGGCTGGCTCGAACACTCCGTATACGGCCCTGATCAGGTCTGTGATCTTCCAGTACCCCGCGACAGAGTGTCAACGATTGGGGAACCGTGCAGTGGGGGTCGGTGCGGAAGTGGCTATCCTCAGACGACCCATCGTGTCCCGTGGCCCTTGGAGACCTACAGGTGAACGCAGACGCCGACCCCGGAGGAGGCGACATCGACCGCCTGCTGGCCGGTGCCCACCCGGACGCACGGCGGGAGGACGCGCCCAGGGAGTACCTCCTGAGGTTCGCCGTCGACCGCTTCCTCGTCGATGTCGACGCCTACGCGGGCCGATTGGGCAAGACCCGCGGGGACCTGCTGCCTCCGCGGCACGTCTCCTACATGACGGGGATCGCCCCCGAGCGCGCCCAAGCACTGCTCGACGGGGCGCCGCTGACCGACGAGGAACCGGCGGAGGCCAAGGCGCGGGAAGGCTTCCGGCTGGCCCTGCTGCTGCCGCGCCTGCGCTTCCTCAGGGCCACCCGACTCAACCCGGCCACTCAAAAGCCGTACAAGGACGCCGACATCGCCGCCAGGACCGGCATCACGCGACAGACCGTCTGGAACATCTTCAACGGCGAGCGCAAGCCCCGGCACGACATGGTCGGCACCCTGGAGACCTTTTTCGACGTGCCCCTCGGGTTCTGCTTCCGCAGTGAGGGCGAGGCGCTCGTCGAGCATTTGAAGCGCATGGTCAACGAGGATCTGCCGAAGCTCGCGACCAGGCTGGCCCTCAAGCGGCTGGGGGCCGACAGCCTCGCCCTGCGCAGCACCGGCGAGGTCGACGTGTTGCGGGACATCCTTCCGGCCCTCGACACGCTCGCGCTGCAGGAGCGCGCGCGACGGGTGGCGCCGGAGCCGCAGGACGAGTAGGCGTGAGTGCCCCAATTGTTGACAGGCCGTCGGGCATCCACAAAGATCGACGTGATCCCAGGCTCGGTCGACCTTTGAGGAGCACATCATGGCCCTCCAGCCGGCCGCGTCCGCTGCCCTTGAGACCGTTCCGCCCGCCGACCGCGTGGCGGTGGTCGTGGCTCCCTACGGTGACGACGGCGCGTACGCGGGCGAGTTCACCGCGCGCGGCTGGCCCTGCGTCGCGATCGAGCTGGCCCCCGCGATGCTCCCGCCGGAGCTCGCGGGCTCCACCGTCACGGGGGAGTACCGCCACCGGATCGTGCACACCGGATCCCTGCGCGAGACCGTCAAGTTACTGGCGCCCCACCGGGTGGGAGCGGTGGTCGCCGGAAGCTCTCTGGGCGTCGATCTCGCCGACCAACTGGCCGAGCAACTGCGGCGCACGGGCAACGACCCCTCCAGCTCGCTGCTGCGCCATGACATCGGGCTCCAGGCCGAGACACTGGCGGCCGCCGGCGTGGCGGCCCCGCGCGGCATCCGCACCGCGAGCCTGGCCACCGCGCTCGACTGGGCCGCCTTCTACGACCTTCCGGAGTACGTCGTCGCCGCCGCCGACACCGCGCTCGAAGCTCCCACCAGGCGCTGCCGCTCCGGCTACGACCTCGCCGTGGCCTGGCGCGCGATGCGCCAGAACGCCCATCAGCAGGGCCTCGACCCGCACTTGGTCCTCCAGGAACACCTCTGCGGCACCGTCTACCACCTCGACACCGTCACCGGACGCGGCCCGAGCGACGCGGTGGAGCACCGTGTCACCCGCATCTGGGCCGAGACCCGGACCCCCGCCGGACTGCACGACCGGTCCGACCTGGTCGATCCGCGCGGTCTCGCACCCCGGCTCCTGACCCTCTACATGCTGCGGGTCCTTGACATCCTCGGGGTGAGGACCGGCGTCCTGCGCAGCCGCCTTGTGGTCGTGGACGGGCAGGGCCCGGTCCTGGTGCGCGCCGAGCCCGGCCCGCCGATGGACGCCGCCGACACCGTCCTGCGCGAACTGACCGGAAGCGATCTCGTACAGGACGCGGTACAGGCCGTGCTCCCCGATCGCCCCCGCACCCCGGCACGTCCCGTGCGCCGACCGCACATTGCCCGCGTGTCCCTGATCGCCCCGCAGGACGGAGCGATCGACGAGGAACTGCTGCGTACGATCACGGCGCTTCCCACCGTCCGGCAGGCCGCGGGCGACCTGCGCCCCGGCGCCCGTGTGCGGCGCACCGTGAACCGGACCAGCTCCCCGGGCGAACTCGTCCTGGCCGCCGACAACCGCAGGGACGTCGACAGGGACCACCGAGCCATCAGGTCGGCCGAGCGCCGGGGCCTCTACCGGGGTGCGGCCACATGGTCCCCGCACCCTGCCCGTTAGGGTTCGCACCTGGAGCGCCCCAACACCCGCGGCGTCCGGCGGCCTTGACCGGAGCCCCGCGGCAGCCGCTCCACTCCACGCCCCCCACTTGCCGGGAACTGCCCGGCAATCGACCAGGAGGTCACCTTGTTCCACCGCAACACCGCACTGCGCCTCACCGTGCCGACCGCCGTGCTCGCCCTGGCCCTGACGGCCTGCGGCGGCGGCGATTCGAAGTCGGACAGCAGCTCCGAGGGCAAGCCGAAGGACGACGCGGCCGCGTCGCAGCCCAAGGAAGAGAAGCTGGCCGCAGGGGCGAGCACCACGGGGAAGGTGGACGAGGACGGGACCGCGATCACGTACGACGTCGCCGCGCAGAAGGTCGACCTGGGCACGGAAGCCGACGCGAAGAAGCTCGTCCAGGATCCCGAGGACGCCAAGGGCCTGGTCCCCGCGGTCGCCCACCTCAAGTTCACGCACAAGGGCGGCGCGGCGCTCACCGCGAGCCCCGACGTGGCGGACACCACGGAGATCTGGGCGGACGGCACCCGCGGCGGCCTGCTCATAGGCGCCGCCGAGGACGCGCCGGGCTGCGAGGACCCGCTGGACCTCGAAGGCTGGAAGAAGGGCGAGAGCCACGTCCTGTGCGAGACCTACCTGGTTCCGCAGGCCGCGAAGGACCTGGAAGTCCACTGGGCGGAGAAGGAAGACGGCAAGCCCGCCATCTGGAGCCTGCCCGCCAAGTGAGGCGACGGCGCCAGGCGGAGGGAATCTAGCCGACGTTGCACCGGGGCTGTCGTCCATGTGGGGTCCATGTGGGCGACAGCCCCGGTGCGTTCGGAGCATGCGGTGCGTTCGGTGCGGGAACCGGCCGGATCAGCGGGCCGCCCGACAAACCAAGCGCAGCCCCACCGCGTCCTGTTGTTCCACGTCGCTGTCCGTCGCCAGATGGAGAGGGACGAAGAGGACCGTCCAGTAGAAGCCGAACAGCCAGCGTCCGACGAGCCGGAAGAGCCCCGGGCGCCCTCCGTCAGAAGCGCGGACCACGCGCAGCCCCGTGATCACTTTCCCGAGGCTTGCCCTGACCGCAAGGGTGAGCAGGACGTGGTTGACGAAGGAGACGCCGACGGCCACGCCGAGCGCCGATCCCCACACCACGGGCGACTGCGGCCGCAGTTCGACCACGCCGTCACTCACCTCCACACCGGCGGCGACACCGGCCGCGAGCCCGCAGACCAGCGCGACGATCGCGTCCACGACCGCCGCGGTTGCTCTGCGGGCCTGAGCGGGGGCGATGGAGCGGGTTGGGACGTACTGCTGATCGACCACGGTGCTGCTTCCGGCCTCTTCTTCTCTTCCTTGACTGTCCGCTGTCCATTGTCCCCTGCACGCTCTGCCCGGGACCGGCCGCCGTCAGTCGCGCAGGGCCACCAGGACGATCGCGGCCGATACGGCGCCCAGCGCTACGGCGGCGATGCCGTGCGAGAGCCGGTGGGTGCGCGGGACGGGCAGGAAGCGGTCGGCGGCGTACCTGCCGGGTCCTGCCAGTGCCAGGCTCACGGCGGCCGTGAGCAGGACCAGGTCGTACTCGATGCCGGCGGGGTTGAAGAAGCCGTTGCCCCACTTCGTGGCGATGGAGTTGAGCATGATCCCGAGGATGCCCGCCCCGGCGAGCGGGGTGAGCAGGCCGATGGCGAGACCGAGGCCGCAGAGCGTCTCGGTCAGTCCGGCGATCGTGGCCATCGCCTTCGGGGCGGAGTAGCCCTCGCTCGCGAAGAACCCGGCAGTGCTGTCGAGGCCGGAGCCGTTGAACCAGCCGAAGAGCTTCTGGCTGCCGTGGACGGCCATGGTCAGACCGACCACGCAGCGCAGCAGCAGGAGCCCGATGTCAGTGCCGTACGGCGAGGTGGCGAGCGGGGAACCGGCGCCGGCCGGAGCGGTGGTGTGCGTGCCGGTGGAACTGCCGGGAGGGTGAAGGGGCATGCGGATCTCTCCTGTTGATCGTCGGTCGGCTCGACCGATGGAGGTGACGTGATGGTGCCGACCGGTCCTGTCGGCGTGGGTGCGGGTGGAGAGATCCCGTCACGTTCTGATGACCTGGGTTCTGTAGAGGTCCACGGACGTCGTGTCCGGGGGAGAGACTCCCGGCGGCGCGGGCGCGTCGTCCCGCGCCGCGTACGAGGTCGCTGCCGCCTCGAAGGTGGGCGAGCCGGTCCGCTCGGGAGCGGGCAACGCCTCGTGCGGGGTCCTGCTCCCGCCCTCGTGACAGCCGCGGCCACCGGCTCGGTCACGGCCGCTGTCGAGGCTGTCGGCGTGCGGGCCGAAGGCGGCGGCGACCGCGCCCCGGTCCTGTGCGACGGACGCCACGGCGGTGCCCGACGGCCCGTCGACCCCGAGCAGGGGGACGAGGAAGAGGAAGGCCATGGCGAGGAGGACAGCGCACACCGCACTGCTCTGGGGTCGTGTCTCCCGTGTGGCCATGTCCGACCGATGGTAGGCCAGGGGCGGCGGCGCGCACAGGAAAGATCGAGTCACCTGATGGGAACGTCCACCGGATGACGGGCGATCGCGACGGGAGATGCCGGCGTCCCCCGCCCATAGCGTCCGGGCGTCGTCCCCACATGGCGGGCGAAGTGCCGGTTGAGATGGGCCTGGTCGTGGAATCCCACGGCGGTCGCGACCTCGGCGGGGCGTTGGCCGTCGAGCAGGAGGTGGCGCGCCCGGTCGATGCGCTTGCCGGTGAGGTAGGCGTGCGGAGGCAGGCCGTAGGTCTGCTTGAAGCAGCGGATCAGGTGGGTGGGGTGGGCGTGCAGTGCGGTGGCTGCCTGCTGGAGCGGGAGGCCGGCGGATATCCGGGAGTCAAGGAGCTCGCGCAGGGCCGCCGCGAGACGGCTGGCCTCCAGACCCGGTGCGCGCGGACGCAGCGCGTCGAGGTGGACGTGGAGGCGCTCACGGATGAAGGAGAGCCGCGACTCGGCTTCGAACTCCTCTCCCAAGTGGCCCAGTGAACCGTGCAGTTGGTGGATCCGCCGGCGCAGCAGGGCGTCTTCGAGGATGGGGCCGTCCACCGCGCCGTCCGCCAACCGCTGGGGGAGCACGGAGTCATCGAGGTAGAGCACGCGTTTGCGGAAGCCCGCCGCGGTGACCGTCCGCCCGTCGTGCGGCACACCGGGCGGCAGCAGGAGGACGTCGGCGGTGCCGGTCGCGTCATGGCGGCGGCGGTCCAGCGCGAAGTCGACCGCCCCGTCGTCGAGGATCATCAGGTCCCACGTGTCATGGGTATGGGCCGGATACGCGTGGTCGGTGAAGTGCGCGTGGAAAACCTCCGCGATCCCCGGGACCGACGGCCGCCAGGCCCTGATCGACGTGCGGGGATGCTCTGCGGTCATGCCAGGAACGTACAAGACCGGCGCAGTCCCGGCGCGGCAGTCTCATGGCATCAGCCGGACAGCGGGCGGACCCGGGAGGCCAAGGGTCTTCGGGCCGCCGGCCATGAGGAAGGAATGCCGCATGTCGAGGAAGCCCGTTCCCGTCAACATCGCCGACAGGCTGGCCGGGTTCAGCGAGTTGTGGTCGCAGAAGACGGTGGCCGTCCTCAACGACTACGAGGTCAAGCTGGCCAAGCTGCACGGGGAGTTCGTCTGGCACAGCCACGAGGACACCGATGAGCTGTTCCTGGTGATCAGCGGACGGCTGACCATTCAGCTCAGGGTCGGCGATGTGACCCTGGCTCCGGGGGAGCTGTTCGTGGTTCCCCGCGGGGTCGAGCACTGCCCGGTCGCGGAGGAGGAAACCGCCATTCTGCTCTTCGAGCCCGCGGGGACGATGAACACCGGCGACGCCGGAGGACCGATGACCAAGGCGGCCGAGCTCGTCCAGCCGCACTGACGGTGACGAGCGCCACTCCACCGGGTCCGGCCCGTGTCTCGTGGGCGCGGCCGGGCCCTGGAAGGGTGACGAGCGCCACCTCCCCGGCCATGGGCAGGCCATCGCTTTGTATCCTCGGCAGGCAGTGCCGATGCCCCCGGCGCCGCCGAGGCAGCTCACCCGCCCCGGCAGCGCCGACAACGTAAGGACACACCATGACCACCGAGCTGAGCCCCGACTCCTTGAGCGGGCTCCTTGAGCGGGCCCGCCAGGACTACCAGGACCTCGCAGGGCGCGGGCTCTCGCTCGACCTCACGCGCGGCAAGCCGTCGCCGGAGCAGCTCGACCTCTCCGAGGACCTGCTGAGCCTGCCGGGCGGGCGGCACACCTCCGCCGACGGCACCGACGTACGCAATTACGGCGGTCTGCAGGGTCTGGTGGAGCTCCGGGAGATCTTCGCGGACGTCCTCCAGGTGCCGGCCGGGCAGCTCCTCGCGCTCGGCAACTCCAGTCTCGAGCTGATGCACGACTGCCTGGTGCACGCCCTGCTCAGCGTGGTGCCGGGGGCCGAGTCGCGCTGGGTGGACCAGGAGCGGATCGCGTTCCTGTGCCCCGTTCCGGGTTACGACCGGCACTTCGGGCTCTGTGAGCGGTTCGGGATCGACATGATCCCCGTGCCGATGACCGCCGACGGCCCGGACATGGACGTCGTGGAGCGCCTCATCGCCGAGGACCCGACGGTCAAGGGCATCTGGTGCGTCCCGAAGTACAGCAACCCCGACGGTGTCTCCTACAGCGACGAGACCGTCGCCCGCCTCGCCTCGATGCAGGCTGCCGCGCCCGATTTCCGGATCTTCTGGGACAACGCGTACGCGGCCCACCACCTCACCGACGAGCCCGTCGAGATCGCCGACCTGCTGACCGCCTGCGCGGACGCCGGGAACGCGGACCGCGTCTTCGTCTTCGGATCCACCTCGAAGATCACCGCTGCGGGCGGGGGCGTCGCCTTCTTCGGCTCGTCGCCCGCGAACCTGAAGTGGCTGCTCGCCAACAACGTCAAGCGGTCGATCGGCCCCGACAAGATCAACCAGCTGCGGCACGTGATGTTCCTGCGGGACGCCGACGGGGTCCGCGCCCACATGGAGCGCCAGCGCGCCCTGCTCCAGCCGAAGTTCGAGGCCGTGGCCAGGATCCTGGAGGCGGAGCTCGGCTCGACCGGCCTCGCGAGCTGGACCGACCCCAAGGGCGGTTACTTCGTCACGCTCGAACTGGCCGACGGTGGCGCCAAGGAGGTCGTCCGCCGTGCCGCCGAGGCCGGCATCGTCCTGACCCCGGCCGGCGCCACCCACCCGCACGGCGACGACCCGCGCGACGCCACCATCCGCATCGCGCCCAGCTACCCGAGCCTCACGGAGCTCGAGCAGGCCATCGCCGGGCTCGCCGTGTGCGTACGCCTCGTGGGGTACGAGCAGCGCGTCGGCTAGGTCAGGTCCGCCGCCCCAGGGATAGGGCTGAAGCCGGGGGGCTGAAGCCGAGGGGCGAAAGAAGTGAGGCGATGCCCGCCGTGCCGTGTCGGTGCGGCGGGTGTCGCATATCGGGACAACTGACCGGCGTGTGCCACGTGTTCCCCCTCCTCCGGCTCAAGGCCGGTGTCGCCCGCCCTGTTTCGGCCAGTAAACTGCGCCCGCTCAGAAGCGTCGCAGGAGGCGAGGGGGAACCGTGGCACACGGGGGATATCAGGGTTGGGGGCCGGGCAACGGCCAGCCGCAGGGCGGTGGCGGCCCACAGCCGTACGGCCCGAATCCGTACGGCCCACCGCAGCCCGGCCCGTACCCGCCTCCGCACCCCCAGCCGTACCCCCACCCGCCGCAGCCCGTCCGGCGGCGGCGCTCCGGCCTGGGGTTCCTCTTCGTCTCGCCGCTGATCCCGCTGGTCCGCTCCGCCCGCCGCCGCGCCGAGGCGATCTTCAATCAGCCCGGCGCCGGTCACGTCCCGGACCGGATCGTGACGCGGGTGCAGCTGGGGCGCGCGATCGCCGGAGCGATCGCCAGCCTCCTGCTGATCTACACCTACGGCGCGGACGACGGCTGGAGCGGGGTCGCCAACGACGGCGTCGTGAAGCTGATCCTGGCCCCGCTGCTGCTCATCTTCACCGGGCCCCTGGTCGTCCTCGGCTTCATCCGCTACGCGCCCGCCGAGCAGCGGCGCGTGCTCCGCTCCCGGCTGCGCGCGCCGCTCAAGGCCGTGGGCTGGTACGTCGGCATCCTGGCGGGTGTCGTCCTCGTGCTGGCGGGCAGCGCCGTGCTCCTGAAGCAGAACTACGGCACGCTCGTGAACGGCCTGCTGGCGCTCGCGCTGCTCATCGGCCTGCTCTGGCTGCTGCCGTTCATGCTTTTCGCCTCTGCCTACGCGGCCCGCTACGCCTTCAACACGTCCAACGTGCACGCCGCTCTGCCGGCCGCGCTCACCGTCGTACTCGTCTGGGAACTGATGCTCTGCAGCGTCGCGCTCGAAGGCGGACTGCCGTACGGGCCGCCCGCCGCACAGTGGTGCGCGGTGCTCGGCGGCCCGGTGTCCGTCACGGCGGTGGCCCTGTGGGAACTGCGCCGCATGCGCACCCGGCACGGCGTCCGCATCCGAAACTGAGGGCGGATCGGATCATGCCTCTGTCGCGGGGCGGCGGCCTGGGCGGCGTGGCCGCCGCGCTCGCCGCCTGCCTGGCCGGGACCCGTGCCGTCGACGCGGCCCCCCGCCGGGGAGTCATGGGGCGGTGTCGGACAGGTGCTCGGGCTTGTCGAGCACCATCTCGAGCTCCAGCTTGGAGGGATCGTCCTTCATCGGGACGGTCTGTCCGGAGCGCACGAATCCGAAGCGCCGGTAGAAACTCTCGGCCCGCGCGTTGTCCTCGTGGACGAACAGGCGCGCCCGCGCCACGTCCTCCAGCGACCACGCCCACTCCACGGCCGTCTCGAAGAGCGCGTCGATCACGCCGCTCCCGCGGTGCTCGGGGCGGACGAAGACACCGACGACAAGCGCCTGGCGCTGCTCGACGGCCCTGCCGAACACGTCGTCGCGGCCCGCTTCCTCGATGAGCACGGTCACCGTGCCGCTCCAGGTCCCGTCCCGGTCCTCGGCCACGAACTGGCGCACCCGCGTCCCGGTGGACCCTCCCTTCGCCCGCTCCTGCCAGAACGAGTCCGGCTCCGCGGCGGCCTTCTCGTACGTCTCGAGAAAGGCGATCGGGGCTACCGGGTCCTTCAGCGCAAGGAGGCGAAGCTCCTTGACCTCGGGCCACTCATCGGCACGTATCGGACGGACGACATCACGGGAAGTCTGGCTCATCTGCCGGACCCTACGGGACAGCCGTTCTGAGGCACTACGGCATTTCCGCAGGCCGAAGCCCCCGCGGCGCCGCGGTTCACACTTCCGGCTCGGCCGCCACCATGCCCAGGAGCCCGGGGAACCGGCGCTCCAGATCTGCCCGGCGCAGCGTGGCCATCCGGCTGTTGCCGCGGGAGACCTGCTGGATCAGTCCGGCCTCGCGCAGCGCGCGGAAGTGGTGCGTGACGGTCGCCTTGGAGACCGGCAGCGCGAAGGAACTGCACGTGCGCGCGGTGCCGTCGGGCGCGGCCGCCAGCTCGCGCACCACGCGGCGGCGCAACGGGTCCGCCAGGGCGGCGAGCACCGGGCCCAGTCGCATCTCCTCGACGGCCGGGTGGCCTTCGTCGTCGGGCATGTCGGACACCTCTCCTCGGGTTCCCTCGACTCCCCTTCAGGTACGGCTTGCATCGTACCTCTGGGGTCGCTAACGTCCGGGACCTAGGTACGAGAATGATCGTACCTGTCGTTCGAGACATCTACCGAGGAGAGACCTCCCATGGACCAGCCGTTCACACTCGTCGGCACCGCGCGCCCCAAGCCCGAACGCGCCGCCGAACTGAAAGAGCTCCTGCTCTCGTTCGTCGAGCCGACACGACAGGAGCCCGGCTGCCTGGAGTATCACTTCCACGAGGACCGCGACGAGCCCGGCGTCTTCGTCTTCTACGAGGCCTGGCGCTCCCAGGCCGATCTGGACGCCCACCTGGAGCTCCCGCGCATGCGGGCCTTCTGGGAGCGGCGCATGGACTATCTGGAGGCCGACCTCGACATCCGGTTCCTGACGATGCACAGCCCCTATCGGTCCGCGCCCGCAGCTGCCGCCTGAGTGCGACCCCTGCCTGCCTAGAGGTGTGCGCCATCCGTCCGGGCCTCCAGCGCGACCATGTCCCCGCCGCCCAGTTCGTCGATGACGGGGCGTGCGGCCCTTCCTGGGCGGGTCGGCAAGAAAGTTCGTTCCGCCTCTTGACCGGTGGTCCGGTGCCGCGCACAGTACTCGTTAATGCGCATTACTAATACGCATTAACGATGAAGGGGCAGCGGTGGACGAACCCAAGAAGCGGGCCGGACGAGGTCGGGCGTCCGCCCCGGCAGGGCGCACCGGGCGCCCGCGCCAGGCCGAGGTCGCCCGGCTCGCGGGAGTGTCGCAGGCCACGGTCTCGCTGGTGCTCGCCGGGAAGAAGCAGGGGATCGCCATCTCGGACGAGACCCGGCAGAAGGTCCTCGACGCGGCGGCCGACCTGGGCTACGTGCCCGACCCGGCCGCCCGGCGCCTCGCGGCGGCGCGCAACGGACTGCTCGGAGTCTTCAGCTTCACGGCCACCTTCCCCACGGACGTGCAGCACTCGTACTACCCGTTCCTGGTGGGCGTGGAGCAGGAAGCGGCCGCGCAGGGCTACGACCTGGTGCTCTTCACCGGGTCGAGCTCCGGCGGGGCGGGGGCCACCGGGCCGCACGCGCTCAACAGGGCCAGGCTCGCCGACGGGTGTCTCTTCCTGGGCCGCCACGCCCCGGTGGACGAGCTGCGCAGGCTCGTGGACGACGGGTTCCCTGTAGTCCACCTGGGCCGCAGGGACGAACCGGAGGGCCTCGCCTGGGTCGGCGCCGACTATGTGAGCGCCAGCCGCGAAGTCGTCCACCGGCTCGCCGAGCTGGGGCACCGTCGCATCATTCTCGTACGCGAGGACGACGACGCGCCCGCCTCGACCGACCGTGAACGAGGCTTCCTGGAGGGGCTGGAGAGCGCGGGCCTGCCCGGCGGCGCCGATGCCGTCTTCCGCCGCGCCGACCCGGAACGGGCCCTCGGGAAAGAGCAGTTGCGGCAGTGGGTGGCGCAGGGCGTCACCGCGGTGGTGGCCGAGGAGACCGACAGCGGCGCGGCCTGGCGGGCGCTGAGCGCGGCTGCCCGTGACGCGGGCCTCGACTGCCCGCGTGACATCTCCCTCGCGGTGCTCGGCAGTCCGCCGCCCGACCTCGCCGACGCGCCGCAGCCCACGGGATTCGACATCCCCCGCGCGCAGTTGGGCGCGGCTGCCGTCCGGCTGCTCGCCACGCTCGTCGCCGGTGAGGACGCCGCCGAACCGCTGGTGGCCTGCACCTTCCGGCCCGGCGCCAGTACGGGGCCACCCCCGCCCAGGGCGCTGCCGGACACCGCCTGACCGGGTCCGGCCCGCAGCGGCAACGACCGCAGGGCCGCGTCGCACCACCCGAACCGCACCACCCGTACCGCACCACCCGTACAACACAGCACGACCCGTACAGCACAAGGAGAACCGTGATCCCTGAACCGGACATCCTCATCGTCGGCGGCGGCCTGGGCGGCGTGGCCGCCGCGCTCGCCGCCTGCCGGGCAGGCCGGACCGTCGTCCTCACCGAGGAGACCGACTGGATCGGCGGCCAGCTCACCTCCCAGGCCGTCCCGCCGGACGAGCACCCGTGGGTGGAGCAGTTCGGTACGACCGCCTCGTACCGCAAGCTGCGCGAATCGATCAGGGACTACTACCGCCAGTGGTACCCGCTCCGGTCGGAGGCGTCGTCCCTGACCCATCTCAACCCGGGGGCCGGCCGCGTCAGCAAGCTCTGCCACGAGCCCCGCGTCGCCCTCGCCGTCATGGAAGGCATGCTCGCGCCCCATCTCGCGTCGGGGCGGCTGACCCTCCTCACCGAGCACTGGGCCGTCGCCGCCGAGTCCGACAACGATGTCATCACCTCGGTGACCCTGGAGAACCTGCGCGACGGCGAGCGCACCACCCTGCACGCCCGCTACGTCATCGACGCCACCGAGACCGGCGAACTCCTCGAACTGGGCGGCGTCGAGCACGCCATCGGCGCCGAATCACGGGCCGAGTTCGGTGAGCCGCACGCACCCGAGGAAGCCCAGCCCCTCAACCAGCAGGGCATCACCGTCTGTTTCGCGCTCTCCCACCACGAGGGCGAGAACCACGTCATCGAGCGCCCCGTCGACTACGACTTCTGGCGCTCATACCAGCCCGACTTCTGGCCGGGACCGCTCCTCGGCTTCCTCGCCCCGGACCCGCGTTCGCTCGAAGCCGTCCCGCGTACGTTCGTGCCGAACCCGGAGATCGACCCGCTCGCCGTCAACGCCGACCAGAGCGCCGACGCGGGCGACAAGGAGCTGTGGGGCTTCCGCCGCATCCTCGCCCGCAAGCTGCACAGGACCGGAGCCTTCGACTCCGACATCACCCTGGTCAACTGGCCGCTCAACGACTACTGGTTGAAGCCCCTGATCGGTGGCGGCGAACAGACTTCGAAGCAGGCACTCGCCGAGGCGCGGCAGCTCTCGCTCTCGGTCCTGTACTGGCTCCAGACGGAAGCACCCCGCGAGGACGGCGGCACCGGCTTCCCCGGTCTGCGGCTGCGCCCCGACATCACGGGCACGGCGGACGGCCTGGCCAAGGCGCCCTACGTACGGGAGTCGCGGCGGATCAAGGCCGTCACCACCGTCACCGAGCAGGATGTCGCCATCGACGTCGTAGGCCCCTACGGGCGGACCGCCTACCGGGACTCCGTCGGCGTCGGCAACTACCGGATCGACCTGCACCCCTCCACCGGCGGCGACAACTACATCGACATCGGCTCTGTGCCCTTCGAGATACCGCTCGGCGCCCTCGTGCCCCGCCGCGTCCGCAATCTCCTCCCGGCGGGCAAGAACATCGGCACCACCCACATCACCAACGGCTGCTACCGACTCCACCCCGTGGAGTGGAACATCGGCGAGGTCGCGGGCGCCCTCGCCGCGCACTGCGTGTCCGAAGGGGTCGAACCCCACCAGGTCCAGGGCGAGGACAAGCGGTTCGACGAGTTCGCCCGGCTGCTCGACCGGGACGGCGTACAGCGCCACTGGCCCGACGTACGCGGTTACTGACCCGCGGAAGTGCCGGGTGGGACACCTCCACCAGTCGCCCCCCCCCCCCCCCCCCCCCCCCCC
>NZ_JBHUZJ010000032.1:54783-95511 GCF_042667685.1 Streptomyces sp. NPDC057302
CCGGGTTACCGCCCCGGCGTATGGGCGGGGTGGCACTGCCCACCGTGCCCCACCCGCCCCGCCCGCGCACCGCCAACCCGCACAAGGAGGTGCCCAACCATGACCACCCACCGCATCCGCGTCGGCATCGACGTGGGCGGAACCTTCACCGACGCCGTGGCGGTCGACGCCACGACCCTGGAACTCCTGGGACAGGTGAAGGTCCCCACCAGCCACCATCATGAGGACGGCGTGGCCCACGGCATCGTGGAAGCCCTGAGCCGTCTGCTGGCAGAAACCGGCCGCGCACCGGAGGACATCGCTTTTCTGGCGCACGGCACGACACAGGCTACCAACGCCCTCCTTGAGGGCGATGTCGCCACCGTGGGCCTGATCGGCATCGGCGCCGGCCCCGCCGCCGCGCTCACCCGCAGGCTCGCCGCGCTCGGCAAGCTCCAACTGACCCCGGGCAAAAGCCTTCCGCTCGCCTACGCCCACGTGTCGGACCCCGACGACGCTGCGGCGGTCCGGCGGGCCGCGGACACGCTGGCGCAGGAGGGCGCCCAAGTCCTCGTGGCCACCGAGCCGTTCAGCGTGGACCGGCCCGAGGGCGAACAGGCCGTCGTGGCCGCGGCACGTTCCGCCGGTCTTCCGCTGACCGCCGCACACGAGATCACCTCGCTGTACGGGCTGCGCAAACGCACCCGCACGGCGGTGGTGAACGCGGCCATCCTGCCGCGCATGCTGGCCACCGCCGACCTCGTCGACAGCTCCATCACCAAGGCCGGGGTCGACTCCCCGCTCATGGTGATGCGCTGCGACGGCGGAGTGATGTCCCTCGACGAGATGCGGCGCAGACCCCTCCTGACGGTCCTGTCGGGACCCGCGGCAGGTGTGGCGGGCGCGCTGATGCAGGAACGCATCAGCGAGGGCGTCTTCCTGGAGACCGGCGGCACCTCCACCGACATCAGCGTCGTGCGGCGCGGCAAGGTGGCCGTCCAGCACGCCACGATCCTGGGCAAGAAGTCCTACCTCAACGCCCTGGACGTCCGCACCGTCGGAGTCGGCGGCGGTTCCATGGTGCGGATCGGCGGCGGCAAGGTGACCGGGGTCGGACCGCGCAGCGCCCACATCGCCGGGCTGCCCTACGCGTGCTTCGCGACCCTGGAGGACCTGCGCGACGCCACGCTCACGACCATCCGCCCGATGGCCGACGACCCGCAGGACTACGCCGTCCTCGACGCGGCGGGCGGCCGCTTCGCCCTCACCATGACGTGCGCGGCCAACGCGGCGGGACGCGTGCCCGAGGGCGACTTCGCCCGCAGCGACCAGGCGGTCGCCGAGGCGGCGATCGCCCCGCTCGCCGAGGCCCTCGGCGTGGACACGGCCACCGCGGCGGCCCGGCTGCTCGACGTGGGAACGGCCCACGTCAAGAAGGTCGTCGACACGATGATCCGTGACTACCGCCTCGACGAGGACACCGCCGTGCTCGTCGGCGGCGGCGGTGGAGCCGCGTCCGTCACCCCGCACCTGGCCGAGGCCAGCGGCCTGCGGGGGCGCATCGCACGGCACAGCGAGGTGATCAGCCCGATCGGCGTCGCGCTCGCCCTGGTCCGCGAGCAGATCGAGCGGACCGTACCCGGCGCGGGCCAGGAACAGATCCTCGCCGTACGGGCGGAAGCCGAGGCGGCCGTCATCGCGCAGGGCGCCGCCGCCGACGGCGTCGAGGTCGAGGTCACCGTCGACCCGCAGACCAGCACCGTCCGCGCCGTCGCCACCGGCGCCACCGAACTGCGCACCCAGGACAGGGCGCACCGGACCGACGGGGCGGAGCGGCTGCGCACGGCGGCGGCCAGCCTCAAGACCGATCCGGCCCAGGTCACCGTCCTGGCCACGACCGCATCCCACACCGTGTACGGGACCGAGGTGCGCCGCACCCTGCGCGCCACCCGGCATCCGGTACGGATCGTCGACGCGGACGGCGTCATACGCCTGCACGTCCCCGACGCCCGCGTGGAGACCACCCGGGTCGCCGATGCCCCCGAAGCACTGGCGAAGCTGGTGCGCGAGACCACCTCGTACGGAGACGGCGGAGTCCGGGCCCCGGCCGTGCGGCTGCTGCTCGGCTCCCGGATCGCGGACCTGTCAGGAGTCCTCGACCCCGGGCCGCTGCTCGCGCTGGCCCGCAGCGAACTCGATTCCCGTAGCGCCGACGAGCCGGTCGTCGCCGTCCTGGAGGTACGCACATGAGCCGTACCGGAGTCCTTCGCACGAGCGCCCCCACGTCGCCCCCGCCCGAGACCCTCGACGACCTGGACCACGCCGTCCACCTCCTCGCCGCGACCCCCACCCACGAGGGCCGCGACCCCCGGCTCCTTCGTCACTGGGCGCGCACGGCCGAGGAGTTCGGCGCCGCTCTTGCCCCCGTGCCGTGCCGGGCCAGGATCGTCGAGCGCGCCGACGGCCTGGAACGCGGCCTGCTCGCCCGCTACACCTCACGGCCGACGCCCACGGTGGAGCTCTACACCGACACCCTCGCCGCGGCCGAAGCGCTGATCGACGAGCGGGGCTGGCGGCACTGGTATCCGCTGGGGTCGGTGCGCGCTGCGGCCCTCGCCCACGAGTCCGTGCACGAACACCTCCACCACGGTCCGGCGAAGGCCGCGCTGAAACAGGCCCTGGGCCATGTCGTCCTGCGCGCGGGACGGCTGCGGCTGTACGGACACGTGGCGGGCGCGGAGGAGATCGCCGCCCACGCCCACGCCCGGACCGTCTGCGGTCTCGGCCGCAGCCCCCTTCTTCTCACGGCCGCGCTCGCCGACGCCGTGACCCACAGAGAGAAGTAGCGCCATGGGCGTTGTCATCCTGATCGTCATGGCGGTGGGTGTCGCCGCGATGCTCACCCGCAAACTCCCCACCGCCTTCGCCCTGGTCCTCCTGGGTGTCGTCATCGCACTCGTCGCCGGCGCACCGCTGACCGGCAAGGAGAGCGTCTTCGACACCGTCCTCCAGGAGGGCGCCCCGATGCTCGCCTCGACGATGATCGCGGTGCTGCTCGGATCGTGGCTCGGCAAGCTCCTGGACGAGACCGGGATCGCCGGGACCATCGTCCGCAAGATCGTGGAGTTCGGCGGCGACCGGCCCACGGTCGTGGCACTCGGCGTCCTCGCCGTGTCCGCGCTGATCGGTACGGTCACCGGCTCGGCGCCGGCCGCCATGCTGGCCGGCATCATCGGCATCCCGGCGATGGTCGCCGTGGGCATCCCCAAGGTCACCGCGGCGGGCACCATCCTGATGGGGATCGCCGTAGGGGTGCCGTTCGAACTGCCCATCTGGCAGTTCTTCTCGACCGCCCTGGACCTGCCGGTCCCCACGGTGCGCGGCTTCATGGTGAAGCTGTTCCCGCTGGCCCTGGTCGCGGCCGTCGCCTTCGTGCTGGTCGAGTCCCGCCGCCGGGGCGTCGAACACACCTGGTCGCTGAAGACCGCTCCCGACAAGCGCGGGTCGCGCCGCGAACGCCTCGGCGACGCACCCTGGTACGCGCTGCTCACCCCCGTCGTGCCGCTCGTCCTGGCCCTCGGCTTCGAACTGGCCATCATTCCCTCGCTGCTGGCCGGTGTCCTCTACGCCCTGGTCACCACGACCCGGCCCCGCGAGATGAACAAGCGGCTGCTGCGCACCCTGTACGGCGGCTTCGAGGTCGCAGCGCCTCCGATCGCGCTGTTCATCGCCATCGGCATCCTGCTCGCCGCGGTGAAACTGCCGGGGGCCATCGAAGCGCTCGAACCCCTGGTCAAGGCCGTCAGCCCGCAGAACCCGGTGCTGTTCGTCCTGGTCTTCACGCTGCTGGTGCCGCTGTGCCTCTACCGGGGCCCGCTCAACGTCTACGGCCTCGGCGCGGGCATCGCGGGCGTCCTCATCGCGGCCGGCATCTACCCCGCCGTCGCCGTGCTCGGCCTCGCCGCCTCCTACAACCAGGTCTTCGGCGTCGCCGACCCCACCAGCACCCAGACGGTGTGGAGCGCCCAGTACGCGGGCGTCGGCCCCCAGCAGGTCATGGTCCGCACCCTGCCGTACGTGTGGGCCGTCGCACTCGGCGGATTCTGCGTCACCGCCGCCACCTACCTCTGAGCACTTCTCGGATCTTCGAGCACTTCTCCGACATTCAACTCCCGGGACGGAGTACAGAAATGAACGAGCCCCAGCACAACTTCCCGCGCCGCGTCCTCCTGCGCGGAGCCGCAGCCACCGGCACGGCCCTGGCGATCGGCGCCGGAACGGCGGGCACGGCCTCGGCCGCGCCGGGCGGCTTCCCCGACTACACCTACGTACGAACGGTCCTGAAGCCCTCGGACCTCGCCTACAACCCCACGGGCGAGATCATCTTCCCGTGCCTGCGCGGCACGGTGGGCCGCGTCTCCAACGCCCTGGGCCGCTACTACCTCTACTACGCCCCGCACGACGCCCCCGGCGGCATCTGCCTGGCCTACGGCGACTCGATCGACGGGCCCTTCACCGAGTACAAGGCCAACCCGCTGGTCACCAACGACTGGCAGCCGCACTACAAGGTCAGCCACGTCTCCTCGCCCCACGTCCTGTGGAACGAGGACGCCAAGGAGATGTGGCTGTACTTCCACGGCGAGAACACCACGACCCGCCTCGCCCGCTCCAAGGACGGCATCCACTTCACGTACGACAAAGTGGTCCTCTCCACTTCGATGCTCCCGAGCGGCACGACCGAGACGTCCTACGCCCGCGTGTTCCGTCACGACCTGCCCTCCCGTGGCGCCCGCTACGTGATGCTCTTCATGCTGAACAACACCTCCAACCACCGTGACATCGCCTGGGGTTGGTCGGCCGACGGACGCAACTGGACCTTCGACCAGACCCCACTGATCCGGCACGCCGATGTGGGCGCGCAGAACGTGGGCGGACCGCACCTGCTGACGCGCGGGAACAGCGCCTACGTCGTCTACAACACGGACAAGGCAAGCGGCGGCAACATACTGATCACCGAGGTAGGCAAGGACTTCTCCCGCCGTGATCACCGCGGGATCTTCCACGACTCGATGAACGGGGCACCGGACAACGGACGCAGCGCGTCACCGAGCTTCGGAACGGAGAACGGCGTGCCCTACATGATGTACGAGGCGGGGGAGCGGCTACAGGGCGCGATCGCCCTGGCGCGGGCGAAGTAGCCCCTTTGCCGGTGGAGTTGCCCTGCCACGTCCACGTCCACGTCCACGTCGCGAGGCTGAGGAGTGATCCGATCGCGTCACGGCAGTCCGGGGCCTCGTGACGGCGTGTCGCTCGGGGTGTCGTCCTGTTTGGGGAACGGCGGGGGCGGCCATGTGGGGCGATGGGACGGTGGCAGGGCGCGCAGGGCCTGGCCCACGGTGAGGTAGCGGGGGAAGATCTCCGTGCTGCCGGTCAGTGTCAGGAGTTCGGCGAGATGGCGGCCGGCGCCCGCGAGGAGGAGCTGGCCCTCGCGGCGCCGCAGCAGCCACCGCACGCCGAGCAGGCAGTTGAGCCCACGGGAATCGCAGAACACCAGTGCCGTCACATCCAGGACGAGATGTCGATGACCCGCCATGACCGAGGCGCCGAGCGTGCGCAGGAAGAATTTCTCGGCGTTCCGGTCGAGTTCACCGCTCACGCGCAGCACGGCACACTCGTCGCACCGCGCGAGCTCGCTGATGATGAGGCGATGGGTCTGCGTCGCCATCGCGCCTCCCTGTGGTCGACGTACGGAAGCCCGTGCGCATCCTGACGCGCAATCTGTCCGGCTCCCGGGTCCCCTGTCCACCCCTCTCTACGCCTCGCCGCTCCCGGTGGCCGGTACTGCCGGGGTCGGTGGGCGCGGCACAGAACTTGCAAGAGGTCGGGGATGTTACGATTCTTGGCGTTCGTGTGTGATCCGGATCGAGGAAGTTGGGAGTTGGGGCTGATGACCGCGCTCAAGGCCACTGCCATGCGCACCGCCCGGACCGCCCTCACGTCCCGGGCCGTGGCCTGAATCTCCTGGATCCGCCCTCGTCGGGAGCGTGAGCTCGCGGGGCACCCTCCACACGAACCCACCATGAAACGGATTTCCATCCATCATGAGCGACACCCTGAACAACACCATGGGCAACACCTGGATCACGCGCGCCGAGACCAGCGCTGACATCCCCGCCGTCCACGCGGTCAACGCCGCCGCGTTCGACACCCCGGCGGAGGCCGACCTCGTCGACGCGCTGCGCGCCGACACCGCCTGGATCGACGGACTGTCCATCGTCACCACCGACCAGGACGGCAAGGTCGTCGGCCACGCGCTGCTGACCCGCTGCCACATCGGGGAGACCCCGGCCCTGTGCCTGGCCCCCGTCGCCGTACTCCCCGGGTATCAGAAGACCGGCGCGGGCTCCGCGGCCATCCGCGCCGCGCTCGACGCCGCCAAGGACAGGGGCGAGCGCTTCGTCACCGTCCTCGGGCACCCGGAGTACTACCCGCGATTCGGCTTCACCCGTGCCTCCACGCACGGCATCGGCATCAGTATCGAGGTCCCCGACGAGGCCATGATGGCTCTCGCCCTCGACCCCGGCCACCCGCTGCCCAGTGGCATGGTGCGCTACGCCGAGCCGTTCGGCATCTAAGCCGGAGCCCGCCGTGCCGGGGTCGCCATGACCCCGGCACGGCCCCGGAAAGTCCGTTGCGGCCGGGCTCCCGGCATCGGAGAGTAGAGCCCATGACCGCGCCCACCACCCTCCCGCCCGGCCTGACCGTGCGTCCGGCTACGTTCGACGACGCGGCGGCGGTGTGCGCGCTGCTCGGCGAGATCGACCTCCTTGAGATCGGCCGTGCCGACACCGAACTCTCCCAGATCCAGGCCGACTTGAAGCATCCCGAAGTGGACCTGGAGCACGACTCCTGGCTGCTGTTCGAGGGCGGCCGGCTGATTTCGTACGGCCTGCTGTGGGACGAGTCCGGCGGCGAGCGGATCGACATCGAGTACTGCACGCTGCCTGATCGCCCCCAGGCTTTCCAGTACCTGCTGGGCCTGATGGAGACGCGTACCGAGGAGCGGGCCGCCGCCAACGGAGCGGACCGGGCCGTGGTCCACCTGCACCTCAACATCGCGCCCACCGTGGACCTGCGAGCCCTGCGCGAGCGAGGCTGGAAGGCGGTCCGGCGCTACCACTCGATGGCCCGGGCCCTGTCCGACGGCACGGACGGGTTGCCGCAGCCGCCGACCGGCGTGACGCTGCGTCCCTGTTGTGCCGAGCCCGACCGCCGCCGTGCCCACGCGCTGCTTCAGGACACCTTCGCCGACCACTTCGACTTCCACCCGCGTACGTACGAGCAGTGGCTGGACGACATGGACCACGAGCGTGTCGACTGGTCGCTCATGTGGATCGCGCGGGTCGAAGGGCTCGGCGACGCGGCGATCCTGCACACCCACGACGACCTCACCTCGATGGCCTGGATCGGTCACATCGGCGTGCTGCGCCAGGCCCGGGGCCGGGGCCTGGGCAGCTATCTCCTGCGTCATGCCTTCGGCCACTACGCGGCGCGGGGCCGCGACCGGATCGGCCTCGGCGTGGACACCGACAACAGCAGCGGCGCGCTCGCCCTGTACGAACGCCACGGCATGACACTCGACTTCGCCGTCCAGACCTGGGAGTTGACCCGCCCGGTCGTCCGCTGACGGGGCGGGCGGCCGGACCGGGAGTGCGGTCCGGACGAGGGGGCGGCTAGACCGAGGCCGGGAACGCGAACCGTACGTCGGTCAGTTGCTCCGAGAGCTCCCACAGGCGGCGGCCCGTCGCAGGGTCCGAAGCCGTGGGCGCCAGTTCTACGCGGGTCGGGGCGCCCCGCAGCTCCGCCATGCCGCCCGGTCCGATGAACTGGCCGCTCTGCACGTCCGGATCCGTCGCCGCGTACAGCTGGGGCAGCGCGCCGTCCGCCGGGCGCTGCGCGAACAGCGGGTTGCCGATGCGGCCGAACACGACCCGCCACAGGCCGACCGGCGCGCTCGTCTGGAGGTTGGTGGCCGTGTAACCGGGGTGGGCGAGCACACTGCGCACCGGGCTCGTGGACTCGGTCAGGCGGCGGTGGAGTTCGCGGCCGAAGACGGCGTTGGCGAGCTTCGACTGGTTGTAGTAGCCCATGGGCCGGTAGCCGCGCTCGCCGTTCAGGTCGTCGAAGCGGATCTTCGCCTGCCGGTGATTGACCGAACTCACCGTCACCACACGGGGGTCGCGTCCGGCGGCCAGCAGGTCGAGCAGCAGGCCGGTGAGCGCGAAGTGGCCGAGGTGATTGCAGGCGAACTGCAGCTCGTGGCCCTGTGCGCTGAGCGTGCGGGGCGGCGCCATCACGCCCGCGTTGTTGATGAGCACGTCGAGGCGGGAATGGTCGGCGTGCAGCTGATCGGCGAAGCCGCGTACCGAGCCGAGGTCGGCCAGGTCCAGGAGGCGCACCTCCAGGCTCGCGTCGGGGTGGTCGGCGGTGATCTCCGCGACCGCCCTGTCGCCCTTCTCCTTGTCGCGTACGGCGAGGATCACGTGCCCGCCCCGCCCGGCGAGCGCCCGCGTGGTCGCCAGACCGAGGCCGCTGTTGGCTCCGGTGACGACGAACACCCGGTCGGTCTGGTCCGGTATCTGCTCGATTGTCCAGCGCTGCTGCTGCGTCATGCGGCACATGCTGTCGTCGTTGGCACAGAGTGTCAAGAGGATCCTGAGTGTCACCAAGGGCATGGCGTGTACCATGGCCCGGTGAGTTCCCGCCCCGAAGTGAGCATGGCCGAGCGCAAACGGCAGCTCGTATCGAACGAGTTGACCGAAGCGGCGCTGCAACTCCTTGCCCGAAAGGGGTTCGACGCGGTCACCATCGACGAGATCGTCACCAGCGCCGGGGTCTCCCGGCGGACGTTCTTCCGGTACTTCGCATCCAAGGAGGACGTGGTCGTCCAGTTCCTGGCCGACATGGGTGTGGGCATCCACGCGGAGTTGGCGGCTCGCCCCGTGGAGGAGCGGCCCTCCGTGGCGCTGCGGCACGCCGTGTGGGTTCCCCTCGCCGCCTGCGGCGACCACTCCGAGCGGGTGCTGCCCGTGGTGCGGCTGATTCTGCGTACGCCGGCCCTGCGCGCCCGCTTCCTGGAGCGTCAGGCGCAGTGGAGCGACGACCTGACGGGGGAGGTGGCGCGGCGTGCGGGGCGCGACGCGGACGTGGACCTGTATCCGAGGCTGGCCGCCGGGATGGCGCTGACCGCCTTCGACGCCGTGCTCCAGCGGTGGAGCGACAGCGGCGGCGCCGAGGATCCCGCGGAGCTGACCGACCGGGCCTTCGCCGTCATCGCTCCGGCGCTGGACGCCGGGGAGGCGTAGGGCTCGGAGGGGCGGCGGGCTGGGAGGGACGGCAAAAGCGGAGGGGCGGTGGCCTTCGCGGGCCCCGCGGGCTGGCATCATCGAGGGATGTCTGACTTGATCATCGCCGCCTGTGACGGAGCCGCGAAGAAGAATCCCGGGCCTGCGGCCTGGGCCTGGGTGGTCGCCGATGCCGATGAGCGCCCGCAGCGGTGGGAGGCCGGTCCGCTCGGTCACGCCACCAACAACGTGGCCGAACTGACCGCGCTGGCCGAGCTGTTGGAGTCCACGGACCCGGCGGTTCCGCTGGAGGTCCGGATGGACAGCCAGTACGCGATGAACGCGGTCAGCAAGTGGATCGCGTCCTGGAAGCGGAACGGCTGGCTGACCTCGGCGAAGAAGCCGGTCGCCAACAAGGACCTCGTCGTACGCATCGACGCGCTTCTGCAGGGCCGCCCGGTGACCTTCCGGCACGTCGCCGCCCACCAGGTGGACGGCGATCACCTCAACGCGATCGCCGACGTCGCGGCCAGCGACGCCGCCACCTCGCAGGAGCCCGCAGGCACCGCCCACGGCGCCCTCACCATCCCGGAGCCGCGGCCCGAGCGCATGACGGCCGCGCCCGCCGCCCGCACGAGCAAGAGCTCCACCGCGCGGACGGGCAAGGCATCTTCGGGCGCGGTCATCAAGGCCAAGTTCCCCGGCCGCTGCCACTGCCAGAAGCCCTACGCCGCCGGAGAGAAGATCGCGAAGAACGCGCACGGCTGGGGCCACGTGGAGTGCCGCGAGTCCTGAGGCGAGAGGGGCGGCGTAGCCCGGCAGGCACCGCGCCCGTCAGGAGGGATCGCCGGGCACGGCGTCCAGGAGGCCGCGGACGACGGGTCCGGCGGAGGCGCCGCCGGTGACGCCCTTCTCGACGACGCAGGCCACGGCGACGTTGCCGCGATGCGCGACGAACCAGCCGTTGTTGGGTACGCCGTCGGACACCTCGGCGGTGCCGGTCTTCGCCCCCACGTCGCCGGGCAGATCGGCCAGGACCGAGGCCGTGCCGTCGGTGACCGTTGCCCGCATCAACTCGCGCAGCTGCGTGACGACTTCGCGCGGCAGCGGGGTGGTCTTCGTCGTGTCCTTGCCGCTGGTGAGGGTGGGCTGGTGGAAGGCGCCGGACACCGCCGTCGCGGTGACGGACGCCATGATCAGCGGGTTGGCCTGCACCCTGCCCTGCCCGATCATCGATGCGGCCTTCTCGGTCTGATCGCGGGGGACGGGGACGGAACCGTCGTACGAGGGAATGCCGACCCTCCACTTCTGCCCGACCCCGAAGTACTTGCCCGCGACATCGCCCAGCTCCTGATCGCCGACCTTGTCGCGCAGGCTGATGAAGGCGGTGTTGCAGGAGGCGGTGAAGTCCTTGCGGAAGGTGGCGCCCGGGTACTTCGAGGTCTCGACGTTCTGGAACCGCTTGCCGACGGTCAGGTACTGGGGGCAGTCCACGACGTCGCCGGGCGCGACCGCGTCCTTGAGCAGCAGCGCGCTGGTGGTGACGATCTTCCAGGTGGAGCCGGGCGCGTAGGTGCCCGAGACGGCCCGATTGAACCCGGAGGCAGGGGAGTTGGCCACGGCCAGGATCTCCCCGTCGTCGATCCGCAGGGCGACGAGCGCGGCGTCCTTGCCCTCGGCCTCGGTGGCGAGGGCCTTCTCCGCGGCCGACTGCCAGGTGGCGTCGAGGGTGGTGGCCACGGGCCGGTCCGCGGGGCGGTCGGACTTCTTGCCGAAGGTGGCTTCCGTGCCCTTGATGTCACCGGTGGCCCGGTCGACGCGCCGGACCGCGCCGCGCGGACCGGCACCGCTGCCGCCGGCGATCCGGGGGAGCAGCGGGCCGAGGGAGGGGTACTTCTCGCTCGACAGGGCGTTCCCGTCACGGTCGTTGATCTCGGGCCCTGCCGCGTCCTCGCGCTCCAGACGGAACTTCTCCGTGCTGCTCAGCTTCGGGTGGACGAGGGACAGCGCCCAGTCCACCTTCCAGGAGCCGTCGTCCTGCTCGCGCAGGGGCAGTGCCGATGCGTAGGTCCAGGTGCCGAGATCGGTGACGGGCATCTTGGCGGTGAAGGGCACGGTCACGGCGCCGTCCTCACCGGCCGTGGCCGCGCCCGGAGTCAGGGTCGGCCCGCTGATGTCGAGCCCGGCGGTGAAGCTCTGCAGGACGCGCTCCGCCTGCTCGGGGCTCGAGGTCAGCGCCGCCGCCCGCGCCATGCGCCCCGCCTCCCATTCGGCCAGGAAGGCACGCGCCTGCTTCGCCGCGTCCGCGTCCGGTATCGGCGGCCCGGGATCGAAGGGACCCAGCTCCGCGGCGTACCCGACGCCTGCCGCGAGCGCGAGCGTCAGGCCCACGGCGACCACCACCCGGGGGGCCTTCCTGGCAGGTCTGCGGCCGGGTCTGGTGAGCGGTGCGGCATCCGTCATCGAGGGCTCCTCGGGCTGGCTTCCCGCTGCGGGCAGCGGAGCGTTCGGGAAGGGCGGGGCGGGGGGGGGCGGTGCGCGGTACGCGGTGCGCTGCTTGGTCCACGGGGCGCCGCCGGGACGTGGGGGCGCCGCCGGGACGTGCCCGGCGGCGCATCTCCTGCTAGGACAGCGAGTCGACGACCACGGAGGCGGCTTGCGCGATCAGCTTGTCGTCGGGCTCGGCGTCCTTGTCGGCGCGGTTCGACAGGATCGAGATGACGATGGGCGCGCCGTCGGGCCGCCACACCACGGCGATGTCGTTGCGGGCGCCGTAGTAGGTGCCGGTGCCCGTCTTGTCGCCGACCACCCAGCTCTTGGGCACACCCGCCTTGATGGTGTGGTCGCCGGTGGTGTTGGTCCGCAGCCACTTGGTGAGCTGCGCGCGCTCGCCCTTGCGCAGGACGTCCCCGAGCACGAACGCGCGCAGGTCCTTGGCCAGCGCCCGAGGCGTGGAGGTGTCGCGCTTCTCGCCCGGGACCCAACTGCTCAGGTCGGGCTCACGGCGGTCCATCCGTGTCACGTCGTCGCCGAGGTCCTCCAGCACGGCGTCCAGGCCCTTGGGCCCGCCGAGCTTGTCGAAGAGCAGGTTGGCAGCCGTGTTGTCGCTGTAGCGGACGGCGGCGTCGCACAGTTCGCCCAGGGTCATCCCGGTCTCGACGTGCTTCTCGGTCACGGGGGAGTTGGCGACCAGATCGTCCTTGGAGTACGTGACCTTCCGGTCGAGGCCGCTCAGGGAGTACTTGCGCAGCACGGCACCGGCGGCCAGCGCCTTGAACGTGGAGTTGTAGGCGAAGCGCTCACCGGCGTTGTGGGCCACCTCGCGTCCGGTGCCGGTGTCGACGGCGTACACACCAAGACGCGCGTCGAACTTGCGCTCCAGCGCCTTGAACGCGCGGGCCGACGACTCCGTCGTTCCCGCGGTCTTCGAGCTCGCCGCGGCCTTCGTCTTCACCGTGGAGGGGGACGACGAGGCCGAGGAGTCGCCGTCCGCGCAGGCCACGAGCGGGACGAGGCAGAGCGTGGCGAGCGCGCCGAGAACGGTGCGGCGGGGGCGGGTGTGCTGCATGGGCAAAACCTCCGGGGCGCCCCAGCGGCAGGGCGCATAGGGGACGGGGCGGCACGGCTCCGTCCCGGTACGTGGTCGTGAGTGCCAGAGCCACCCTTGCCGTCGGGTGCGTATGCGGTCCAATACGCTCATGCGCGGTTCCATGCTGATCTGGCATAGGGTTTCGGGCGTGGATCTGGTGGGAGCGTGTCGCGCGTTCGTCAGCGTCAGCGAGTACGGCAGTTTCACCGATGGGGCGGCAGCGGCGCGGATGTCCCAGTCGGTGGCGAGCCGTCGGGTCGCCGCGCTGGAGGAACGGTTCGGTGAGCCGCTGTTCGAGCGCACGTCGCGGCGCGCCGTCCTGACCCCCTTCGGCCGGGAGATGCTGCCGTCGGCCCGGCAGCTCGTGCAGGCGGCCGACGTGCTCCTCGACGAGGCGGAAGCCGTCAAGCGCAAGCCCTGGCGGCTCGCGGTGCCCGGCATCTGCTCCACGGCCGGTCTCGCCCGCCTCGTCGCCGAGGCGCGCGGCCACGGCGTCACGCTCGACCTGCGGGTCGCGGCGCCGACGCGGCGCAGGGAGCTCCTGCACGCGCAGCAGGTGCGCGCCGCGCTGCTGG
Source organism: Streptomyces sp. NPDC057302 (assembly GCF_042667685.1). Classification (NCBI taxonomy): domain Bacteria; kingdom Bacillati; phylum Actinomycetota; class Actinomycetes; order Kitasatosporales; family Streptomycetaceae; genus Streptomyces; species Streptomyces sp. NPDC057302. The sequence goes on from NZ_JBHUZJ010000032.1 coordinate 68,271, forward strand.
CGGTGCCCGCGGACGAGGCGGCGTGGTCCGTGCCGCTCGGGCTCGCCGCCGCCCAGGATCCCGGCGTGCGGCGCGTCTACCTGGAGACGCTGCGGGTCGGACGTGCCTCTCCCGGACCGGCCCGCCGGGTCTGGATCCAGCCGGAGGACGACGTGCCGCACATCCGCGATCCGCTGACGCGCCTGCGCGACGCGGTGGGCCTGCGGCCCGCGCAGCTGGTCGCAGCGGCCGATCTGACGAGCGCCGCGGCCGAAGTCCTCTGCTCGGGCGACCTGCTGCTGTGCTCCCGCGCGCAGGCCGATGAGCTCGCCCTGGCCTGGCGGCCCATCGGCGAGATCACCTTCGGCCGGGGGTTCGCCCTGGCCGCCGCGGCGGACGGCAATCCGCAGCACATCGAAGCGCGCCTGGGCGAGGCCATCGCCCGCTGCCTGGGCGCGGACGTCCGGGCGGACACCAGGGGAGGGACGGCTCAATGACCGGCGGGACGATCGGCGGACCGGGGAGCGGCACCGGTGGCATCGGCGGTGGCGCGCACACCGAGGCGCTGCTGCGCGACATACGCCTGCAACTGCTCGACGGCGGCCTGCACGGCTGCCTGCTCGTGCGGGACCTGCACACGGGGGACGAGCTGGGGATCGAGGCGGACACCCACCTGCCGTCCGCGTCCCTGGTCAAGGTCCCGCTCGCGCTCGCGACGGTCGAGCGGATCCGGCGGGGCGAGCTCGACGGGGCGACGGTGCTGGAGGTGCCGCCCGGACGGGTCAGCACACCGGGCCCCACCGGGCTGAGCCGATTCCGCCACCCCGCCCGGATCGCGATCGACGACCTGCTCTATCTGAGCACCTGTCTGAGCGATGGCACGGCCGCCGACGCGCTGTTCGAACTGACCCCGCCCGCCCAGGTCGCCGGCATCCTCCACGAGCTCGGCATCCGCGGTATCGCCGTACGGCACTGCGTGGGCGAGCTGTTCGACACCCCCGTGGAACGCTTCGACGCCGATCAGGTCCATCTCGCCCACGCCCTGGCCATCGACGCGGGCACCAGCGGCCGTGGACACCGGGTGCCCCAGCTGGACACCACCCGCGCCAACACCGGCAGCGCGCGCACCTACGTCGACCTGCTGCAGGCGCTGTGGACGCCGTCGAAGATCCACCCGGACGTGGCCGAGCGACTGCGCGACCTCATGGCCCACAACGTGCTGCGGCACCGGCTCACCCCGGACTTCAGCTCCGACGCGAGCGTCTGGTCGTCCAAGACCGGCACGCTGCTCAACCTGCGCCACGAGATCGGTGTCGTCGAGCACTCCGACGGTCAGTCCTTCGCGATCGCCGTCCTGACCGAGTCCCTCGTGCCGGCCAGTGCGCAGCCCGGCGCCGACGCGCTCATGGCACAGGCCGCCCGCAGTCTGCGCGACCACCTTCGGCAGCTTTAGGGCCCCGCTGTGACATCGCGTACCCCTGTGCGCCGCGACCGTGACGAACTGCCTCACCAGCCCGAACAGTTGACCTGGGGCCCTGTAGGGTCGGAAGATCCTTGTCGGCTGGGGGCGGGAGGAACGCTGCCCGCCGCACACTGAGCACGGTCGGACACGTAGTGGAGCCACGGATGACTGCAGACGACACCAACGTCCACATCGACACCAGCAAGCCGCACCCCGCGCGTGTCTACGACTGGCTTCTGGGCGGCAAGGACAACTACCTCGTCGACCAGGAACTCGGCGAGAAGCTGCCGCCCGAGGCCCGCGCGAACGCGGCGCGGAACCGGGCGTTCATGAACCGCGCCGCGGCCTGGCTCGCTGACAACGGTGTCAGGCAGTTCCTCGACATCGGCACCGGTATCCCCACCGAGCCGAACCTCCACCAGATCGTGCAGGCGATTGCTCCCAGCTCCCGTGTCGTGTACGCCGACAACGACCCCATCGTGCTGCGGCACGCCGAGGCTTTGCTGGTCAGCAGCGCGGAAGGCGCCACGGACTACGTCCAGGCGGATGTGCGCAGCCCGGAGACGATCCTCGACCACGCGCGCGAGCTCCTGGACTTCACCCGGCCCATCGCGCTCTCCCTCATCGCCCTGATGCACTTCATCACCGACGACGAGGATCCCTACGGCCTGACGCGCACCCTGGTGGAGGCGCTGCCCTCCGGCAGTTACCTGGTGCTGTCCCACGGCACGACCGACGAGCACCCCGACCTCGCGGACTCCGTCACCGACACGTACAAGAAGGGCCAGGTGCCCTTGAGGATGCGGCGCCGCGCGGAGGTCGCGCGGTTCTTCGAGGGACTGGAACTGGTCGAGCCGGGCCTGGTGACGGCGACGCACTGGTACAAGGAATCACCGGCTCCGAAGGCCGAGTTGAGCGGTTTCTATGTCGCGGTGGCCCGCATTCCCTGAGATGTGAGACTAGGGCCCTGCCCCAGGGCGAGGGGAGGGCCCTCGGGCCGATATCTACCGACGATCAGGCGAAAAGGACCGACCGAAGCTTCAACCGCTCGCTCCCGCCGCCGGTGTGGGGACGCAGCGTGAACTCGTCGCCGGAGCAGTCGGCGTTGGTGAAGACGATCGCGAACGAGTCGGTGCGGTTCTTGGGGGAGTGGGCGGGCGGCTGGCTGTACTCCTGGGCCGCCTCGGCGAGCGTGACGCACTCACCGCTGGGCGGGTCGTGCAGGGTGACCTGCTCCTCCTCTCCGCTGCTGTCGATGTACGTGTAGCTGAAGCCCCCCTCGGCCGCGTAAGCGGAGCCGCCGGGCACGGTCAGCACCAGCACGGCGGCACCGGCCGCGGCGGCCAGAGAATGACGAAGACGCATGGATCGTTTTCCTTTGCTGGGAACGGCACGTGAACGCATCCCGCATTCCCGTCCTGACCAGCAGGGATACCTGAACTTACGCAGCCGCGCCGCCGAAACGATCCGCCCTCACCCGTTCGGTCCCGTGCAGGGCTCGGCGCGTGCGGCTGTCGGTCACGTGAGACGACCCCGACCGGACGCTCCGACCGGATTCAGCAAGCACGCAAACAGAACGCAAGAATTGCAGTATTCTTGCGGCCATGACGCGACGACTTGCTCAGGTGGCGCGGAAGGTCGGGGTCAGCGAGGCCACGGTCAGCCGGGTGCTCAACAACAAGCCGGGGGTCTCCGACGCGACCCGGCAGTCCGTGCTCTCGGCCCTCGATGTTCTGGGGTACGAACGGCCTACCCAGCTGCGGGGTGAACGGGCCCGGCTCGTGGGGCTCGTGCTGCCCGAGTTGCAGAACCCGATCTTCCCGGCGTTCGCGGAAGTGATCGGTGGGGCGCTCGCCCAGCAGGGGCTGACCCCCGTGTTGTGCACGCAGACCAAGGGTGGGGTCTCCGAGGCGGATTACGTGGAATTGCTGCTGCAACAGCAAGTGTCCGGCGTTGTGTTCGCCGGTGGGCTGTACGCGCAGGCGGACGCCCCGCATGATCACTACAAGCGGCTCGCGGCGCGCAAGATCCCGGTGGTCCTCGTCAACGCGGCGATCGAGAGGCTCGGTTTTCCGGCGGTCTCCTGTGACGACGCGGTCGCGGTCGAGCAGGCCTGGCGGCATCTCTCCTCGCTCGGCCACCGCCGCATCGGCCTGGTGCTGGGACCCGCCGACCACATGCCCTCGCAGCGCAAGCTCGCCGCCGCCCGCGCGATCGCCGAGCAGACCGGCCCCCCGCTGCCCGAAGAGCACGTCGGGCGGGGGATGTTCTCGATCGAGGGCGGACAGGCCGCCGCCGCGCGGCTCCTGGATGCCGGGGTCACCGGCATCGTCTGCGCGAGCGACCCCCTGGCGCTCGGCGCGGTGCGCGCCGCGCGCCGCCGGGGACTCGGCGTCCCGCAGGACGTCTCGGTGGTCGGGTACGACGACTCGGCGTTCATGACCTGCACCGAACCGCCGCTGACCACGGTGCGTCAGCCGATCGAGGCCATGGGGCGCGCCGTGGTCGAGCTCCTCGCGCTGCAGATCGCGGGGAGCGCCGTGCCCACGGAGGAACTGCTCTTCGAGCCGGAGCTGGTGGTGCGCGGCTCGACGGGTCAGCCGCCGCAGGAGTAGGGCGACGGGAGGGTGTTGTAGGGCTCTGGGCGGACATTGCCCTCTCGCTGTCAATTTCTTTCAATCATCGCGCGAGATATTGCGCGGTTCTGCTGACGGTGCTTGAGTAAGCGCCGCCACACAGTCCGCGCAGCTGTGGGCTTCCTGCTCCTGCCATGCCGTCCCTGCCTCCACGGGCAGGCGGCGCTGTCCAAAGGGGTCCACCGATGAGCAGCTCCGGAATGCCGTACCTCCGACGCATCCGCCGCCGCACCACCAGCCGTGCGGCCGGCCGCACCACGATCCGCACCCACCGCCGTACGGCCACCGTCGCCGTCGCCTCCGCGCTCGCCCTCACCGCCCTCGCGGCATGCGGCACCAGCAGCAGCGACAGCGGCGACTCCGGCGGGGACGACAGCGGCAACGCGGCCAACGCCGCCGCCCCGCTGGACCCGAAGACCAAGGTGACGCTCACCATCGACTGCATGCCGCCCGCCACCGAGAAGGGCGAGCTCAAGCAGTGGAAGGAAGACGTCGCGGCGTTCAACAAGAAGTACCCGAACGTCACGATCAAGGGGAAGCAGACCGACCCCTGCCTGGAGCCTCCCCGCTTCACGGCGATGCTGAAGGCCAAGTCCCAACCGGACGTCTTCTACACCTACTTCACCGACCTCCAGCAGGTCCTGGACAACGACGGCGCCCAGGACATCAGCGCCTACGTGAACGACAAGTCCGTACCGGCGATCAAGGACATGGACCCCAACGTCCTGAACGTCCTGAAGAAGGACGACAAGCTCTACGGACTGCCCTACAGCAACTACACGATGGGCCTGCTGATCAACCGCAAGCTCTTCGAGAAGGCCGGTCTCGACCCCAACTCGCCCCCGACCACCTGGGCGGAGGTCCGCACCGCCGCGAAGAAGATCGCCGCGCTCGGTGACGGCGTCTCGGGCTTCGGCGAGTACAGCGCAGGCAACAACGGCGGCTGGCACTTCACCGCCACCACGTACGGCCTCGGCGGCGACATCGTGAGCAAGGACGGCAAGAAGGCCGCCTTCAACAACGACACCGGCAAGCAGATCGTGGACAACCTCAAGGCCATGCGCTGGGACGACAACAGCATGGGCAAGACCCAGCTCCTGAAGTGGGGCGACCTGCAGAAGCAGATGGCCGCCGACAAGCTGGGCATGTTCCTCGCCGCGCCCGACGACATCACGTACATGGTGCAGAACCTCGGCGCGAAGTACGACGACTTCGGGATGGGCCCGATACCCGGCCAGAAGGCCACCCTCTTCGGCGGCAACGACTACATGATCAAGAAGGGCAGCTCGCCCGACCAGATCAAGGCCGCGATCGCCTGGATCAACTTCAAGTTCCTCAGCGTCGGCAAGGGCCAGTTCGACTGGGCCCGCACCAAGGCGGACGGACTGCCGGTGGGCCTGCCGCAGCCGAACTTCTGGACCGGTGACAGCAAGACCACGGACGACAAGGCCCGCGCGGCCAGCTCGACCATGCCCGTCGAGAACTTCCAGGCCTTCACCGACAAGCCGGTCACCGGCAAGGCCGAGCCGCCCAAGGCGCAGGAGGTCTACAAGGTCCTGGACACGCTGATGTCGGCCGTCCTCACGAACAAGGACGCCGACGCGGACAAACTCCTGAAGACCGCCGAACAACAGGTCAACCAGGTTCTGGCCAACCAGTGATGTCCGCACCCACCCTCTCCAAGAACAAGGCCCGGCCGTCCCCCCAGACGGACGGCCGGGCCGCCCGCCCCGAACGCGCCGCGTTCCGCCAGGCGTTGAAGCGCAACCTCACCGCCCACGGCTTCCTCATCGGCGCTCTCCTGTGTTTCGCGCTCTTCTCCTGGTATCCGATGGTCAGGGAGTTCATCCTGGCCTTCCAGAAGACCGAGAACGGCGAGACGGTCTGGGCCGGCTGGTCCAACCTCACCTACATCTTCAACGACCCGGCCTTCTGGCAGGCGTGGCGCAACACCCTCCTGTTCACCGGCCTCGCCCTGCTGCTCGGCTTCGCCGTGCCCTTCGCCATCGCCCTCGTACTCAATGAATTCCGGCACGGCCGGGGCTACTTGAGGCTGCTCGTCTACCTCCCGGTGATGCTGCCGCCGGTGGCGTCGGTGCTGCTCTTCAAGTACTTCTACGACCCCGGGTACGGCCTCTTCAACCGCATCCTGGGATCCGTGGGCCTGCCCGAACAGGCGTGGCTCCAGGACACCGACACCGCGATGGTCTCCGTGGTCATCGCCGCCACCTGGATGAACATGGGCGGCGCGACGCTGATCTACCTGGCCGCGCTGCAGTCCATACCCGGCGAGCTGTACGAGGCTGCCGAGCTGGACGGGGCCGGCGTCCTGCGCAGGATCTGGCACGTCACCATCCCGCAGACCCGCCTCATCCTCTCGCTGATGCTGCTCATGCAGATCATCGCCACGATGCAGGTGTTCGTGGAGCCGTTCCTGCTCACCGGCGGCGCGGGCCCCGAGGGCGCGACCCTGACGGTCGTCCACCTCATCTACCAATACGCGTTCACCTTCAACAACTACGGCAGCGCGGCGGCGCTCGGCCTTGTCCTGCTCGTACTGCTCGCCGGATTCTCGGCGGCGTACGCACGACTGAGCCGCGCGGGCAGCGAAGACTAGCCGGGGGAGAGCACGGACATGAGCACACGCACCCTGATCTCCCCGGCCCAACTGGCCCGACCCCGTGGCAAGTTCCTGTACTGGACCGCCTTCACCGTGGTGACGGTCGTCTTCACCCTGGTCTTCATCGGCCCGCTGTACTGGATGGTCGTCAGCGGCCTCAAATCACCGCAGGAATTCGCCCTGACACCGCCCACCCTGGTCCCCGACGCCGTCCATCCGCAGAACTACGCGGACGCCTGGGGCGTGATGGACCTGGCCCGGCTCCTGTTCAACACCCTGTACTACGCGCTCGGCGCCCTCGCCTTCCAGCTGATCTTCGACGTGGCAGCCGCCTACTCGCTCTCCAAGCTGCGGCCCGTCTTCGGCAAGGCGATCCTCGGCGCGATGCTGCTCACCCTGATGATCCCGGCGACCGTCCTGGTCGTACCGCAGTACCTGACCGTCCTTGACGTGCCGGTCGTGGAGCGCAACCTCATCAACTCGCCGTGGGCGATCTGGCTTCCCTCGGTCACCAACGCGTTCAACATCTTCCTGCTCAAGCGGTTCTTCGACTCGATACCGCGCGAGCTCCTGGACGCCGCCTCCATCGACGGCGCCTCCTCCCTGCGCACCCTGCGCTCCGTGGTCCTGCCCCTGTCCCGGCCGATCCTGGGCGTGGTGTCGATCTTCGCGGTGGTCGCGGTCTGGAAGGACTTCCTCTGGCCGATGCTCACCCTGCCCGACCCCGGCAAGCAGACCGTCAACGTCGGCATCTACTCACTGGCCGCGAGCGTCTCCGAGAACTGGCTCCTGGCCGCACTCGCCATCGCCTCGCTGCCGACGCTGATCATCTTCCTGATCTTCCAGCGCAACATCATGAGCGGCCTGACCGCCGGCAGCCTCAAGGGCTGACCCCCGGGCCCACCCCGCGCACCCCGCCACCGCCCAAGCGCCGCGGCGACGGGGTCCCCTCTGCCCGAAAGGAACCTCACGTGGCAGTCACTTCCCCGACCGACGCATCCTGGTGGCGCTCGGCCGCCATCTATCAGGTGTACGTACGCAGCTTCGCGGACGGTGACGGCGACGGTACCGGCGACCTCGCGGGCGTCCGGGCCAAGCTGCCCTACCTGGCCGAACTCGGCGTCGACGCCCTGTGGTTCAGCCCTTGGTACCTCTCGCCCATGGTCGACGGCGGTTACGACGTCACCGACTACCGCGTCATCGATCCCGCGTTCGGCACCGTCGCGGAGGCCGAGAAACTGATCGCCGAGGCCCGCGCGCTCGGCATCCGCACCATCGTCGACATCGTGCCCAACCACGTCTCCGACCAGCACGCCTGGTTCAAGGCCGCCCTGGCGGCGGGCCCCGGAGCCCCCGAACGCGAGCTCTTCCACTTCCGCCCCGGCCGCGGCGCGCACGGCGAACTCCCGCCCAACGACTGGCCATCGCAGTTCTCGGCGACCGCATCGACCTGGACCCGCGTCGACGACGGCGAGTGGTACCTCCACCTCTTCGCACCCGAGCAGCCCGACCTCAACTGGGCCCACCCGGCGGTCCGCCAGGAGCACGAGGACGTCCTGCGGTTCTGGTTCGAGAGGGGCGTGTCCGGCGTACGGATCGACTCCGCCGCCCTGCCCGCCAAGGACCCGGCCCTGCCCGACTTCACCGAGGGAGTCGACCCGCACCCCTTCATCGACCGCGACGAACTGCACGACATCTACCGCTCCTGGCGAGCCGTCGCCGACGAGTACGCGGGTGTCTTCGTCGGCGAGGTCTGGCTCCCGGACGCCGAGCGCTTCGCCCGCTATCTGCGCCCCGACGAGATGCACACCGCCTTCAACTTCTCCTTCCTGTCCTGCCCTTGGGATCCAGGGAAGCTGCGCGCGTCCATCGAGGCGACCCTCGCCGAACACGCCCCGGTCGGCGCCCCCGCCACCTGGGTGCTCTGCAACCACGACGTGACGCGCACGGTCACCCGCTACGGCCGCGACGACACCGGCTTCGACTTCACCAAGAAGGCCTTCGGCACCCCCACCGATCTGGAGCTCGGCACCCGCCGCGCCCGCGCCGCGGCTCTGCTCACCCTCGCCCTGCCCGGCGCGGTCTACATCTACCAGGGCGACGAACTGGGCCTGCCCGAGGCCGACATCCCCCTGGACCGCATCCAGGACCCCATGCACTTCCGCTCCGGCGGCGTCGACCCGGGCCGCGACGGCTGCCGGGTGCCCCTGCCCTGGACCGCCGCCGAACCGTACGCGGGCTTCGGGTCGATGACCGGGCCCTGGCTGCCGCAGCCGGAGGGCTGGCCCGCCTACGCCGCCGACCTCCAGGCCACGGACCCCGGGTCCATGCTCACGCTCTACCGCGCCGCCCTGCGCCACCGCCGCCTCGAACCGGGCTTCGGCGACGGCCCGTTGACCTGGCTGCCGACCGCCGAGGGCGCCCTGGGCTTCGTACGCGAGTCGGGCCTCGCCTGTGTCGTCAACCTCGCCCCCGACCCCTGTGAACTCCCGGCCCACACACGGGTCCTGCTGGCCAGTGGCCCCCTGGACGAGGCGGGCCGTCTGCCGCGGGACACGGCGGTCTGGCTGCGCGTCTGAACCCCACTCCCACACCCCCAAGACCGAGCACTGACCTCCCCACTCACAAGGAAGGTGCACCACCCATGGCCAGACCTGACAGGAGCACTACAAGACCCATCCGCAAGTGGTACGCCGCCGTGGCCACCGCAGGCCTCGTCGGCACCCTCGTCACCGGCGTCACGGCCCCCGGCGTACAGGCCGCCGAGGCGGCCGCGGGCGCCACACTCCCCTTCACCTCCGTCGAGGCGGAGAGTGCGACCACGAACGGCACCAAGATCGGTCCCGACTACACGCAGGGCACGGTCGCCTCCGAGGCGTCGGGCCGGCAGGCCGTGCGTCTCGCGGCCGGCCAGAGCGTCGAGTTCACGCTCCCCAAGGCGGCGAACGCGCTCAACGTCGCCTACAACGTCCCCGACGGCCAGTCGGGCGCGATGGCCGTGTACGTCAACGGGCAGAAGATATCCAAGACGCTGCCCGTCACGTCGAAGTACAGCTACGTCGACACCTCCTGGATCGCGGGCTCCAAGACCCACCACCTCTTCGACAACGCACGGCTCCAGCTGGGCCAGAACCTGCGGTCCGGCGACAAGGTGAAGCTGGAGGCCTCCTCCACCCAGGTGACCGTGGACGTCGCCGACTTCGAACAGGTCGCGGGCGCCGCCGCCAAGCCCTCCGGGGCGCTCTCGGTCACCGACAAGGGCGCCGACCCCACCGGGCAGGGTGACTCCACCCAGGCCTTCCGCGAGACCATCGCGGCGGCCAAGGGCGGCACGGTGTGGATCCCGCCGGGCGAGTACAAGCTCACCCAGTCGCTCAGCAACGTCGACGACGTGACGATCCGCGGCGCGGGCAACTGGCATTCGGTCGTGCGCAGTTCACGCTTCATCGACCAGTCGAACGCATCCACCGGCAAGGTGGGTCTGCATGACTTCGCGGTGATCGGCGAGGTGACCGAGCGGGTCGACAGCAGCCCGGACAACTTCGTCAACGGATCGCTCGGCCCGAACTCCTCCGTCTCCGGCATGTGGCTCCAGCACCTCAAGGTCGGCCTCTGGCTGACGGGCAACAACGACAACCTGGTCGTGGAGAAGAGCCGCTTCCTCGACATGACGGCCGACGGCCTCAATCTCAACGGCACGGCCAAGGGCGTCGACGTACGCGACAACTTCCTGCGCAACACCGGCGACGACGCCCTGGCGATGTGGGCCCTCAACACGACCAACAGCAACTCCTCCTTCACCGGCAACACCATCTCGCAGCCCAACCTGGCCAACGGCATCGCCATCTACGGCGGGCGCGACATCACCGTCAAGGACAACCTGATCCTCGACACCAACGCCCTGGGCAGCGGCATCGCCATCTCCAACCAGAAGTTCATGGACCCGTTCTTCCCGCTGGCCGGCACCATCACGGTCTCCGGGAACACCCTTGTGCGCACCGGCGCCATGAACCCCAACTGGCAGCATCCGATGGGCGCGTTGCGCGTGGACGCGTACGACAGTGCCATCGAGGCCACGGTGAACATCACCGACACGACGATCACCGACAGCCCGTGGAGCGCGTACGAGTTCGTGTCGGGCGGCGGCACCGGCAAGGCGGTGAAGAACGTCAGCGTCGACCGCTCGACCATCGACAAGGTGGGCACGGTCGTCGTCCAGGCCGAGACGCCCGGCGCGGTCAAGATGTCGAACGTGAAGGCCACCGGCGTCGGCGCGACCGGCGTCTACAACTGCCCCTACCCGACGGGATCCGGCACCTTCGCCCTCACCGACGGCGGCGGCAACTCCGGCTGGTCGGGCACCTGGGACGACTGCTCGACCTGGCCGAAGCCCGGCGGCGGCAACCCCGACCCCGACCCGGACCGCAACCTCGCCAAGGGCCGCCCGGCCACCGCGACCGGCTCCGTCGACGTCTACACCCCGGCCAAGGCGGTCGACGGCGACGCGGCGACGTACTGGGAGTCCACGAACAACGCCTTCCCCCAGTCGATCACCGTCGACCTCGGCAAGGCCGAAGCGGTGCGCAGGCTCGTCCTGAAGCTGCCGCCGCCCTCCGCCTGGGGAGCCAGGATCCAGACCCTGTCGGTCCAGGGCAGCGCGGACGGCGCCGCCTACAGCACGCTGGCCGGATCGAAGGACTACCGCTTCGACCCGGCGAGCGGCAACAAAGTGACCGTCACGCTGCCCGCCTCCGCCCCGAACGTCCGCCACCTGCGGCTGGTCGTCACGGCCAACACGGGCTGGCCGGCCGCACAGTTCAGCGAGGTGGAGGCCTACCTGTCCTGAACCGCCGCGCGCCCCGCTCGCTCTCGGCTGTCGCCGGGCGGGCGGGGCGCGCGTGGTGCGCGGGCTCAGACGTGCGCCGAGTCCTTCACCTGCGGATCCTTGGCCGAGGCCTCGGGCGCGGGACCGCCTTCGCTGAGGCCGAACCGCCCGTGGACCTTGCGCAGGAAACCGGGCGCGTACCAGGCCGAGCGGCCGAGCAGCCGCATCGCGGCGGGCACGAGGATCCCGCGTACGGCGACGGCGTCGATGAGGATGGCGAGCCCGCTGCCCAGGCCGAACATCTGCATGAAGCTGAGTTTGGCTGTCCCGAAGGCGAAGAAGCTCACCGCGAGCAGGCAGGCCGCCGCGGTGACGATGCGTCCCGTGTGCCCGAGGCCGTTGGTCACGGCGGACTCGTTGTCCTCGCCCAGGTCGTGGAGCTCCTTGATGCGGCTGGTGACGAACACCTCGTAGTCCATCGAGAGGCCGAAGGCGATGCAGAACATCAGCACCGTCATGGACACCTCCATGGGCTGCGCCGTGAAGCCCAGGAGGGAGGAGAGGTTGCCGTCCTGGAAGATCCAGGTCATGACGCCGAGGGTCGCGCCCAGGCTGATCATGTTGAGGAGCAGCGCACGCAGCGGCTGCACGATGCTGCCGGTGAACAGGAAGAGCAGCAGGAACGTCGTGAGGGCGACCAGGGCCACGGCGAGGGGGAGCCGGTCGGCGATGGAGTCCTTGGAGTCGACCAGGACGGCGTCGACTCCGCCCACCAGAGGGTGTGTCCCGGCGGGCGGGGCGACCGCCCGCACCTCCTCGACCAGGCTCTGGGCCTCGTCCGACTTCGGAGTCAGGGTGCTCACCACGGTGATCCGCTGCGCGTCGGGGCGGCCGAGGGCCTTGTTGCCGGGGTTCCCGGAGTTGCCGGGGTTACCACGGTCCGCCGCCTCTGACCGGCCGTCGGCGTAGGTGCCCTGGCTGGTCTCGACGCGGACGACGCCCTTGAGCCCGGACAGGTCGGCCGCGTACGTCGCCAGCGGGGCCTTGGCGAGGGATCCGTCGATGGCGACGTGGAGGGCCGCGTCGTCGCTGCCGTTGAACTTCTCCTGCAGCACCGTCGAGACCTGGCGGCTCTTGGCGTCCTCGGGCAGCACGCGTTCGTCCGGTGTGCCGAAGGTGATGCCGAGGAGCGGGCTCGCCGCGACCAGCAGGACGGCGAGCACGGGCAGCGCGGTGAGCGCGGGGCGCCGCATGACGGTGCCCGCGAGGCGTCCCCACATGGGTGCCCGGGACGCGGGGCGCACGCGCTTCGCCCACGGCATGCGCCCGCTGTTGACCCGGTGTCCCAGGACGACGAACAGGGCGGGCATGACGAACAGGGTGCTGAGGGCGGCGATGGCGACCACACCGACCCCGGCATAGCCGAACGAGCGCAGGAAGTACTGCGGGAACGCCAGCAGTGCCGCGAGTGCGGCCGCCACGGTCGCGGCGGAGAACGCGACCGTGCGCCCCGCCGTGCTCACCGTCCGGCGGACGGCGTCCTCCACGCTCGCGCCCGTGGCGAGTTGCTCCCGGAAGCGGCTGACCATGAGCAGGGCGTAGTCGATGCCGAGGCCGAGTCCCAGGGCGGTGGTCAGGTTGATCGCGAAGACGGACACGTCGGTGACGCTGCCGAGGACGAAGAGCTCCGCGAACGTGCCCGCGATGGCGATGAGGCCGATCACCAGCGGCAGCAGCGCCGCGACCAGGCTGCCGAAGACGAGCAGGAGCAGAAGCAGGGTGAGCGGCACGGCGATGGCCTCGGCCAGGACGAGGTCTTCGCCCGACTGCGTGCCCATCTCGCTGGTCACGGCGGCGCCGCCGCCCGCCTCGACGTCGAGTGTGCCCTCGTACGGACCGGTGTAGCTGTCGATGACGCTCTGGGCGTTCTTGTCGCGCTCCAGGTCGTCGCCCTGTACATGCGCGAGGACCATGGCCTCGCGGCCGTCCTTGGAGCGGAGGCCGGGGCTGGCCGTGTCCCAGTACGAGACCGCGTTGTCGAGGTGCCGTTCCTTCTTGAGGTCGGCCACCAGGGACTTGCCGCTCTGCCGGGCGGCGGGGTCGTCGATGCGGCCGTCGGAGGCGCGGACCAGCAGGACCAGGTTGGTCTCGCCGCCGAACTTCTCGTCGATGACTTCCCCGGCCCGGGTGGACTGCGAGGCCGGATCGTCGTACCCGCCTCCCAGCAACTTGCCGAAGGCGCCGGCGCCCAGGGCGCCCATGAGGGCCATGGCCACGACGGCGACGACGAGTATCAGCCGGGACCGGCGAATCGCCAGTTCAGCTATGCGTTCGAACACGCACGCTCTCCTTTGGTGTTCAGACGGCGAATTTCGCGGAGCGTCTTTCGCTCCGTCAGAACAGGTGCGCTGTCGCACTCTTCGTCGCCACGGACGACGTTAGTGAGGCGACGGAAAATTTGGCAGTGTTAGATTTTCCTCACATGCCGTCCAGAGGAGAGGAACACGCCATGGCCCCGCCCTCCCTGCGTCAGCGACGCCGGGCCGCCGCCACGCAGGAGATCCTGGACGCCGCCGAGCGCCACATCGCCGAACACGGCCCCGTGGCCCTGTCGTTGCGAGCGGTCGCCCGCAGCCTGCAGATGACCGTGCAGGCGCTCTACCACTACTTCCCTAGCCGGGACGCGCTGGTCACGGCGCTGGTCACCAAGGCGTACGACGACCTCACCGACGCCGTGCAGGCCGCCGTGGACAACGCGCCGGACGGATCGGACCTGCCGGGCCTGGTGATCGCGGCCGAGGGCTACCGCAGTTGGGCCATCGCCCACCCCGAGCACTTCCAGCTCCTCTACGGGACGCCGCTGCGGGACTACGCGGCGCCCGCCGAGGGGTCGACCACCCAGGCGACGCGCAGGATGAGCGTGATCTTCGAGCGCGAGCTGTTCGACGGGTTCACCGCGGAGCAACTCGCCGCGGCCGACGCCCCCGCGCTCTCGCCCTCCTTGGCGGCGTACCTGGACCAGCTGCCGCATTTCGGCATGGGGCATCTGCCGCCCCCGGCCACCGCGCTCTTCCTGAGCGCGTGGGGGCACCTGCACGGCCTGGTGGTCCTGGAGGTGTTCGGGCACACCGTCTTCCTGGGGGACCACCAGGCCGAGATCTACCGCATGGCGATGCGGAACCTGCTGGAGGACACCCGCCGTCGGATCCCTTCCTGAGCATCCGATTGCCCGACTGAGTCCCTACGTGAGGACCTCGCCGTCACGGGACTCGTCGGGGACGGCGGAGGTGGACCGGGTGCGCAGGATCCCGGCGGTGCAGGCGGCGAGGACGCAGAACGCCACGGGCAGGAAGAACGTGAGGTTGAGCGGCACGGCGTGCGTGAGCGGTCCGATGACGGCGGGCCCGGCGAGCATGCCGAGGTACCCGAGGCCCGCGACACGGGAGACGTTGGCTCCTGCGGCGTCCTGATCGGCGTGGCCGGCGGCGCTGAACAGCTGGGGGATGCAGCCGGAGAGCCCGATCCCGAACACCGTCCAGCCGAGCAGGGCCAGCGGGATCCACGGCGACAGCGCGGCCACCGTCATGCCCACGGCGGCCACCGAAGCACCGTGGCGGAGCACGGCCACCGGGCCGTACCGCGCGGCCACCCGGTCGGCCAGCAGCCGGCCGACGGTCATCGCCGTGGCGAAGGCGCCGTAGGCGAGGGCGGCGGTGGCCGCGGGCGCGTCCAGGGTGTCCCGCAGGTGGAGCACGCTCCAGTCGTTGGCGACGCCTTCGCAGAGCATCAGCATCAGGGCGAGCGCGGCCAGCATCCAGATGCGCCGGGGTGTCCCGCGCCGGGGCGCCGCCTCGGTGGCGACGGCCTGCCCGGTGGGGTCGGCTTCGGCGCGCAGCAGCGCGGGAGCAGCCAGCGCGGCGACGGCGAGACCGAAGAGCGCCACCGCGCCGAGCGTCAGGGACGGGCTCAGGTCCCAGCTGAGGGTGCGGGCGCCGACCAGCGCGGCGAGGACGCCGCCGATGGAGAAGGTGGCGTGGAAGGCGGACATGACGGGGCGTTCGTAGCCGCGCTCGACCTGGATGGCGTGGGCGTTCATGCTGACGTCCAGGCAGCCGTTGCCGAAGCCGAGCACCAGCAGCGCGGCCCCCAGCGCCCAGGCGCTCGTGGCGAGCCCCGGCAGGACCACCGCCGCACTGCACAGCGCCGCGCTGAGCGGTACGACGGTGCGGGCGCCGAAGCGGTCGGTGAGCGGACCGACGAGCTGCATTCCGGCGAACGCCCCCGCTCCGAGCAGCAGCAGGAGCCAGCCGAGCACGGCATGGCTGATGCCGGCGCGGTGCTCGACGGCCGGGATGTGGACGATCCACATCCCCATGAGGAAGCCGTTGAGGGTGAAGTAGGCGAAGGTGGCCAGTCGGCCCGAGCGCAGCGATCTTTCCATGAGAACGAACATAACGAACATTGCTGCTGTTCGGAAGATTGCGTATCGCACATCAATAATGTTCTATTGACGTTATGGTGAGTGCAGACCGACTGAGGCAGATCAGCGATGCCGTACGCGAGGCCGGCCGGATGGGCGTCGCGGAGCTCGCGGAACTGACCGGCGCCTCGGAGATGACCATCCGCCGGGACCTGGAGACGCTGGCGGACCAAGGCGTCCTCGAGCGCTACCGGGGCGGCGCGAGAAGCCTGCTCCTGCGCGGCGAGGAGCCTCCCTTCGCACTCCGGGCGCAGGAAGGCATGGAGGCCAAGCGGCGCATCGCCGCGGAGGTCGCGGGACTGATCGCGGACGGCGAGTCCGTCGTCGTCGACAGCGGCACCACCTGCCTCGAAGTGGCCCACGCCCTGGAAGGCCGTCGCCTGACCGTGATGCCGCTGTCCCTCCACGCGGTGAACGCGCTCACCAGAGCCCCACAGCTGACGCTCCTCGTCCCCGGCGGGCGCCCCCGCCCCGGCGAACTGGCGCTGACCGGCCCGCTGACCGAGGCGTCCCTGGCCGCCCTGCGCTTCGACACCGCGGTCATCGGCTGCTGCGGGCTCAACGCGGCACACGGCCTGACCGCGTACGACCTGGACGACGCCGCGGTCAAACGCGCCGCGATCGCTTCGGCCCGCCGCGTCATCGCCGTGGCCGACGCCCCCAAGCTCTCCCGCACGGCCCTCGCGTTCGTCGCCCCCGCCGCGGCCCTGCACGCCGTCGTCACCGACGAGGCCGCCGCCCAGGACGAGACCGACGCGCTGTCCGCTGCGGGCGTCACCGTACGAAAGGTGTGAACCCATGCCCGACGCACCCGACTCACCCCTCCAGCCCGACGTCGTGCTCTTCGATCTGTTCGGCGTCATCGCACGCCACCAGAGCGCCGAAGGCAAGGACCGCCTCGTCCGCACCGCCGAGGTGCCCGCCGCGGAGTTCTGGGACGCCTACTGGGCGCGGCGACAGCCTTACGACCAGGGCGAGTTGACCGGCACCGCCTACTGGCGCCAGGTGGCGGACTCCCTCGCCACCCACTTCGACGAGCACCGGATCGCGGAGCTCATCGAGGCCGACACCGCAAGCTGGAGCGCCGTCGACGAGACGATGGTCACCCTGGTCGAAGAGCTCGCGGCAGCCGATCGCCGCATCGCGCTGTTGTCCAACATCCCCGAGGAGCTGGCCACTTACTACGAGGAGCATCACCACTGGCTCAAGCGCTTCCCGCTGCGCGCCTTCTCCTGCCGCATCGGCCACGCCAAGCCGGACCCCGGGGCCTACCGGTGGTGCCTGAACGCCCTGCGCGTCGAACCGGACCGGGTCCTCTTCGTGGACGACCGCGAGGAGAACATCCGCGCCGCCGAGGCGACCGGCATGCGCGGCCACCTGTTCACCACCCGCGAGCGGCTGAGGGAAGCCCTCCTCCCGTAGCGGTGGTCCGTCGAACGGATTCAACTGGCTCGGCTCTGGCTGGATTTGACTGCCGGAGCCGAGTTCGGCGTTCTCCTGCGGCCGTGGGCCCGCACGCTTGCCCCGCGGCCCTTCGGGCCGGTGGCCAGAACGTCGTCGGTCATCGGGATAAACCCCGCGCGGACAAGATCACTGCTTCGTGTGCTGCCAACGGGCTTATCGGGCGAGCCAGGCACAGCGGCCGTTAAATGGTCCCCGGATCCGGACGAATTCCGTGTCCTTGACCCTCTACTTCCGCTTTCGCCGGTTGCGCGCCCGTGCCGATGACCTCTCTCGTGAAGGAGAGCCCGCTCCATGACCGTTGAGACCAGCCCGGAAGCACAACTGGAGCCGCCCCGGCGGACCAGCCTGAGCACCGAGGCTGCCCGCAACCTCGCCACCACGACCAAGTCCGCCCCGCAGATGCAGGAGATCACCTCCCGCTGGCTGCTGCGGATGCTCCCCTGGGTGGAGACCAAGGGCGGCGCCTACCGGGTGAACCGCAGGCTGAGCTACACCGTCGGCGACGGACGCATCGAGTTCGTCCAGGACGGCGTCGACGTCCGGGTGATCCCCCGCGAACTCGGCGAACTGGCCCTGCTGCGCGGCTTCGACGACGTGGAAGTACTCACCGCGATCGCCGACCGCTGCGTCCAGCGCGACTTCCGCGCCGGCGAGGTACTGGTCGAGCGCGGCACGCCCGCCGGGCAGCTCCACCTGATCGCCCACGGCCGGATCAACCAGAACGCCCTGGGGAAGTACGGAGACGCGGTCGGCGTCGCGGTCCTCGCCGACGGCGACCGGTTCGGGGAGAACTCCCTCCTGGACGCCGACGCCCGATGGGACTGCACCGCGACGGCCGAGACCGCCGGCACCCTGCTCACCCTGTCCCGCGCCGACTTCGCCGCCGTACTGTCCACGGCGCCGACTCTCCAGGCCCACCTCCAGGAGCTCAGCAGGCTCCCGCAGCAACGCCAGAACAAGCACGGCGAGGCCGAGATCGCGATGTCGGCGGGGCACGTCGGCGAAGCCTCACTGCCGGGTGCCTTCGTCGACTACGAACTCAAGCCGCGCGAGTACGAACTCTCCGTCGCACAGACCGTTCTGCGGGTCCACACGAGGGTCACCGACCTCTACAACGGGCCGATGAACCAGACGGAGGAGCAGCTCAGGCTCACCATCGAGGCGCTGCGCGAGCGCCAGGAGCACGAGCTGATCAACAACCGTGAGTTCGGCCTGCTCCACAACGCCGACTTCAAGCAGCGGATCCAGCCCCACTCGGGCCCGCCCACCCCGGACGACCTGGACGAGCTGCTCTGCCGACGCCGTGGCACGAGGCTCCTCCTCGCCCATCCGCGGACGATCGCGGCGATCGGGCGCGAGTTCAACGCCCGCGGGATCTACCCGGACCACGTCGACCTCGGCGGCCAGCAGGTGCCGGCCTGGCGCGGGGTGCCGATCCTGCCCTGCAACAAGATTCCCGTCACCAAGGAGCAGACCAGCTCGATCCTCGCCATGCGTATCGGCGAGGACAACCAAGGCGTCATCGGTCTGCATCAGACCGGACTTCCGGACGAGTACGAGCCGGGCCTGTCGGTGCGCTTCATGGGCATCGGCGAGCAGGCGATCATCTCGTACCTGGTCAGCACCTACTACTCCGCCGCCATCCTGGTGCCCAACGCGCTCGGCGTGCTGGAGAACGTACAGATCGCCCGCAGGCGCGACTGACGCGACTGGCACGACTGGCGCGACCAAGAGGACCCGTCGTACGGCCACGACAGCCCGGAGCCCGCCGGGCCGGGCGAGTGTGCCCGGATCCGGGAGAGGCCACCCACCCCATCGAGGAGCCACGGATGCCCGAGCCCGGGTTCTCCCCTCCGCAGCCCAGCCCCATTGCCGCTGCGGCCCGCTTCGGGGACGACGTCCCCACCATCACCCACGCCGCCGGCGTCCTGCCCGAGCAGTCCTCGGCCCCCGGCCCTGCCGCGGTGCAGGAAGCGGGTCCGTCCCTGGAGCGGGTCCTGCGCGGTCCCAGCGGCCTGGGCACGGCGAGTTTGTACCTGGCACGGCGAGCGACACCGACGGAACAGCAGGAGCAGTCGGAGCCGCCGGAGCCCGCGGCGGACGAGGCGCCTGCGGATGCCCTTCAGATCCCCGGCCTCTACTACCACCCGGTGGCGGAGCCCGACCCGGCGCGGGTGGCGGAGGTCAGCCGCCGGATCAAGGACTGGGCGGTGGACGAGGTCGAGCTGTACCCCGAGGAGTGGGAGGGCCAGTTCGACGGCTTCTCCGTCGGGCGCTACATGGTCGCCTGCCATCCGGACGCCCCGACCATCGACCACCTGATGGTCGCCACCCGGCTCATGGTCGCCGAGAACGCGGTCGACGACTGCTACTGCGAGGACCACGGGGGCTCGCCCATCGGCCTCGGGGGACGGCTGCTGCTGGCGCACACCGCCCTCGACCACCTGCACGTGACCAAGGAGTACCAACCGCAGTGGGCGCAGTCGCTGCACGCGGACGCCCCGCGGCGCGCCTACCGCTCCGCGATGGAGTACTTCGTTCGCCAGTCCACCGCATCCCAGGCCGACCGCTACCGGCACGACATGGCCCGGCTGCACCTGGGCTATCTCGCCGAGGCCGCCTGGGCCCAGACGGACCACACGCCCGAGGTGTGGGAGTACCTGGCGATGCGGCAGTTCAACAACTTCCGGCCCTGCCCCACCATCACCGACACCGTCGGAGGCTACGAACTCCCGGCGGACCTGCACGCACAGCCCGCCATGCAGCGCGTCCTCGCGCTCGCCGGGAACGCCAGCACCATCGTCAACGACCTGTACTCGTACACCAAGGAACTCGAAGCCCCCGGACGGCACTTGAACCTGCCCGTGGTGATCGCCGAGCGTGAAAACGTCTCCGAGCAGGACGCCTACCTGAAGGCGATCGAGGTCCACAACGACCTCATGCGCGACTTCGAGGCCGAAGCCGCCGCCCTGGCCGCGTCCTGCCACGTCCCGAGCGTGCTGCGCTTCCTGCGGGGCGTGGCCGTCTGGGTCGACGGCAACCACTACTGGCACCAGACCAACACCTACCGATACAGCCTGCCCGATTTCTGGTAAGGACGGAATCACCTGTGACCAGCACTGAGTTCTCCACCGTCAGCAGCTCCTCCGCGTTCGTCCCCGCCCCGGCGACGCCCTACCAGGGCGACATCGCGCGCTACTGGAACAACGAGGCGCGGCCCGTGAATCTGCGCCTCGGCGACGTCGACGGGCTCTACCACCACCATTACGGCATCGGCGACGTCGACCATGCCGCCCTGGGGGACCCCGACGACAGCGAGCACGAGAAGAAGCTGATCAGCGAGCTGCACCGGCTTGAGTCGGCGCAGGCCGAAGTCCTCCTGGACCACCTGGGCCCGCAGGGGCCCGACGACACCCTCGTGGACGCCGGGTGCGGCCGCGGCGGATCGATGGTCATGGCCAACCAGCGCTTCGGATGCAAGGTCGAGGGCGTGACCCTGTCGGCCAAGCAGGCCGACTTCGCCAACCAGCGCGCCGAGGAACTGCGCATCCAGGACCGCGTCCGTGCCCGCGTGTGCAACATGCTCGACATGCCCTTCGAGACCGGGCAGGCCGCGGGCTCGTGGAACAACGAGTCGAGCATGTACGTCGACCTGCACGACCTGTTCTCCGAGCACTCCCGGGTCCTGGAGGTCGGCGGCCGCTATGTCACCATCACCGGCTGCTGGAACCCGCGCTACGGCCAGCCCTCCAAGTGGGTCTCCCAGATCAACGCGCACTTCGAGTGCAACATCCACTCCCGCCGGGAGTACCTGCGCGCCATGGCCGACAACCGCCTGGTGCCGCAGGCCATCGTCGACCTGACGCCCGCGACCCTGCCCTACTGGGAACTGCGGGCCACGTCGTCCCTGGTCACCGGCATCGAGGAAGCGTTCATCAACTCGTACAAGGACGGCTCCTTCCAGTACGTCCTGATCGCCGCCGACCGCGTCTGACCGACACCGACCGGAGGGGCCGGGCCGTCGCCGCGCGGCCCGGCCCCTCCACGCGTGGACGCGGCCTGTCGCGTATCGCGTCACGTCCCCTACAGTGCGTGTCGCCTGCGTCCGTCCGCGACGACGTACAACCGTCGAACAGGAGCCGCCCCGTGGCGACCCACGCCCGCCCTGGTTCCCTCCCTTCGCCTCCCGAGCGCCGGGTGCCCGAGCTCGATCCCGTCGTCGTCGGACAGTGGCAGGACGGGGGAGGGGAGCTCGTCGACCTCTTCGCCCTGGCGCGCGAACGGCTCGGCGGTGTCGCCGCGTTCCGGCTCGGGCCCCGCCCGACCGTCCTGATCACCGACCCCGAGGCCGTGCAGCACGTACTCGCGCTCCATCCCGACCGTTACGTGAAGCGTTCGCACCGCGCCCGGCTGCTGATCGGCGACGGAGTCCTGGCCGCGACGGGCGAGGCATGGCAGCGGCAACGGCGGCTGCTGCAGTCCCAGTTCACCGGCCGTGGCATGCGCCGCTACGAGCAGCGGATCACTGAGGCCGCCAGGACCACGGCGGCGCGCTGGGCCGGGTACGCCCGCACGGGGGAGGTCTTCGACGTCGGCGAGGAGATGCGCCGCTTCGCCCTGGACACCATCTGGCGCTCCCTGACCGGCCACCCCCTCGACCCCGCGTCGGAGCGTGAACTGGCCGCCGTGCCCGCCGTGGTGGCCGCGCTGCCCAGCCTGCCCGCCGACGGCGTCGCCGCCCAAGGAGCGGTCGCCGCCGAGCTGGCCGCGATCGACGCGGTGGCCGCCCTGGCCATCGCCGCCGCACGCGACACCGAGGCCGGACCCGAGGGGCCGGGCCTGCTGCACGTCCTGCTGGATGCCGCCCAGACGCGCCCCGAGTACACCGACCGGCTGATCCGCGACGAGCTCGTCACCCTCCTCGTCGCCGGACACGAGACCACCGCGACGACCCTGACCTGGCTCTACCTCCTGCTGGACCAGAACCCTGGGGCGCGGGAACAGGCTCTCGCCGCGGGCGCCGACGGCTCGCCCGAGCGGCGGCAGGCCGTCCAGGCACTCGTCCACGAGACGCTGCGGTTCTACCCGTCGGCCTGGGTGCTGCCGCGCTGTGCGGCGCAGGACGACATCCTCGCCGGGTACGAGGTCGAGGCGGGCACCGACGTGCTGGTCTGCCCCTATCTCACGCACCGTGACCCCCAACTCTGGGCAGACCCTGAGCGATTCGACCCGACGCGCTTCACCACCCCCGGGCGACGCCCCACCCACACGGGAAGCTACTTCCCGTTCGGCATCGGCCCCCGGGCCTGCCTGGGCCTGCAGTTCGCCCTCAGGGAGTCGACCGTCCTCCTGGAGCAGCTGCTGCCGGCCCACACCCCGCACTTCCGCTCCACCCCGGACAAGGCGGCCTACAGCATCACGGTCCGCCCCGACGGCCCCACACCCGCGGTGCTGGGCGGCTAGGTTCAAAGACCGCGAGGCCCGGCCGGCCCCGAACCCGAGCCTTTCCTACGCGGTTCGGTAGGCCCGCAGAAAGGTCCGTACGCCCTCGACGACGAGTGGCCGTACGCGGGTGTCCTCCGCGACGTTCGCGGAACCGAGCCTGTCCAGCGCGACGCCGAAGGTCAGCGCGATGAACTGGTCGGCCGCGAGCCGGGGATCGGGGACGTCGAGCAGCCCGGCATCGGCGAAGGCGGCGAACCGCTCGGCGATCGCCTCGTCGGGGGTGTCGGCCATGGAGTTGTAGCCCCGGTGCGGCAGGTGACCGGATTCGGCCCGGACCAGGCGTTGCAGCGTCGCGTACTCCGCCGAGCCGAGCATGTCGGTCGAGATGCGCATCGAGAACGCGACCAGGTCGTCCTCGAGTTCGGCGCCCTCGGTGAGGCCGGTGAGGGTGTCGTCGAGGGTGCGCCGGATCGTGGTGATCATCGACTGGCCGACGGCGTCGACGACTGCCTTCAACAGCGTCTGCTTGTCGCCGAAGTAGTCGTAGACCGTCCGCTTGGAAACCTCCGCCCGAGCGGCGATCGCGTCGACGCTGGACCGGTCGAAGCCGTCGGCGAGGAACAGTTCGCGGGCCGCCGAGAGGATGGCGGCCCGCTTCGGCGTGGATCCCTCGCGCAGGGTCTTCGTGGTCGGCATGGCCACATCCTAACCGTCCTACACTGCACGGTGTAGTGTAGTTCCGAACTCGCCCGGCAATGACGGAAGGACGTTCATGACCGCGACTCTGGCTGCCCCGGTCCGCATCGGGAAGGCCGCTGTCTGGGCCCTGGGCATGCTGGCACTCGCCACCGGTGCCCTGGAGTCGGTGGTGACGCCGACGCTCCCACTCCTGCAACGTGAACTCGACATGAGCCCCGCCGAAGGGGCGTTACTCAGCATCGTGCTCCTCATCACCGGCGCGATCGTCACTCCGGTCGCGGGCAAGTTCGGCGACCGCTACGGCGGAAAACGGGTCCTGATCCGGCTGATGGCGGTGGTCTGCGCCGGTGGCCTGGTGTCCGCCCTCGCGCCGAACCTGCCGGTGCTGCTGCTCGGTCAGGTACTGCAAGGGGCGATGGTGGGCGCGCTGCCCCTGTCGTTCATCGTGGTGCGCAAACACCTCCCCGCGGGAGAGTCGACGGTGGCCATCGGGGTGGTCAGCGGCTTGTTCGTCGGGGGCGGGATGGCGGGAACGCTGTCGGCCGGGCCCGTGGCCGAAGGGCTCTCCCGGCACTGGATGTTCGCGCTGCCGACGATCGCGGTCATCGGGGCCACGATCTTTGTGAACAGGCTGATGCCGGACGATCCGCCGGGCCGGTCGGACGGCGCCGGGGTCGACTGGCCCGGCCTGCTCCTCATGAGCGGGACGCTGGTCACCCTCATGCTCGTGCTCGCCCTCGCGCCCGACATCGCCTCGCAGCCACTCGTACTCGGCGCCCTCGTCGTGGTGCTGGCCGCCTTCGTGACCGGATGGACGGCCGTCGAGCGGCGTGCGGCATCGCCGATGGTCGACCTGCGCATGCTGGCGCGGCCCGCGGTGTGGAAGTCGTGTGTGCTGACGTTCGTGATCTGCGTCGGCACTTCGGTGCCGGTCTACCTGGTCCCGCAGTTGCTCGCGGTGCCGACCGACGCGTACGGATTCGGCGCCGGCGCCACCGAGATCGGCTTCTTCCTGCTGCCGGGCGCGGTGGCCGCGTCGCTTGCCGGGCCGATCAGCGGGATCGGGTCGCGGCGCCTGGGCTCGCGAGCCGTGGTCACCGCCGGGATCGTCATCATGGTCACCGCACTCATGGCCCTGGCCGCCGTGCACACCGAGATCTGGCACCTGGTCATCGGCAAGATGCTGATCGCGCTCGCCAACGGCCTGTGCGTCACGGCGATGGTGACGAGCACCGCCACCTCCGTCGACCAGGGTGACACCGGCATCGCCACCAGCCTGGTCCTGGTGACGCGCGTGCTCGGCTTCGCCGTCGGCGTGCAGGTCAGCGGCGCGATCCTGACCGCCGCCACGCCTTCCGGGTCCGATGTCCCGGCCGAATCCGCCTTCGTCGTCGGCTTCCTCATAGCCGCCGCCGTCACCGCGCTGTCCCTGTTCGTCGCCCGCACCATGAGCAAAGGAGTCAAGGAATGACCCTGACCGAGCAGTTGAAGTCGCGAGGCATCCGCACCGCGCCGAGGCGCAAGGTCCTCATATCCGGGGCGAGCATCGCGGGGCCCGCCCTCGCGTTCTGGCTGAACCGCCATGGATTCGAGGTCACCGTGGTCGAGAAGGCGAGCGGGCTCCGCGGTGGCGGCTACCCCATCGACGTACGCGGCACCGCACTGGAGGTCGTCCGGAGGATGGGAATCCTGCCGCGGTTGCGGGACGCGCACATCGACCTGCGCCGGCTGACGTTCCTCGACGGGGGCGGCAGCGAGGTGGCCTCGGTCGACCCGCATCGGCTCACCGGCGGTGTCGCGGGACAGGACGTCGAGGTGCGGCGCGGGGATCTGGCCGACGCCCTCCACGCGGCGGTCCGTGACGACGTGGAGTTCTTGTTCGGCGACTCCATCGCCACCCTCGACCAGTCCGGCCACGGGGTCGACGTCACCTTCCGCGGGGGCGGCAGGCGTACGTTCGACATGGTGTTCGGTGCGGACGGGCTGCACTCGCGTACCCGAGAGTTCCTGTTCGGCCCCGAAGAGCAGTTCCACCGCTACCTCGGTTACTGCTTCGCCGGGTTCACCATGCGCAACACCTTCGGGCTCTCCCACGAGCTCATGATGTGGAACACCCCGGGCAGGGCCGCGGCGCTCTACGCCGTCGGGGGTAACGACGACGTGCACGCCTTCCTGAACTTCGCCCGCCCGCAACCGCCGTTCGGCGCGTTCCGGAACCCGGAGGCCCAACGGGAGCTGGTCGTCTCCGTGTTCGCCGACGCGGGATGGGAGGTCCCGGGCATGCTCGCCGCCCTGCACGACGCGGACGACCTGTTCTTCGACGCGGTCAGCCAGATCCGCATGCCCCGCTGGTCCAGCGGCAGGGTCGCTCTGGTGGGGGATGCCGCGTACGCACCCTCGTTCCTCACCGGGCAGGGCTCGAGCCTCGCGCTCGTCGGCGCGTACATGCTCGCCGAGTCCCTTGCCGACCGGGACCACGTCGCGGGGTTCGCCGCCTACGAGCACGGCACCCGTGAGTTCGTGACCGTCAACCAGGACCAGGTCGGCGAGGGCGACGCCACGCTCTTCCCCACCACCGCGCGGGCATTGGAACAGCGCAACGACATGCTGCGCAATCTCGGCGCCATGCCCTCCGGGGAAGGACGCCCGGCCCATTCGGCCCTCGCCCTGCCCGAGCTCTGGCCCGTGGCTCGCCTCTTGGCGCAGAAAAAAGCCCCGGTCTCGTGAGAGACCGGGGCTTGTCGCGAGCGCTGGGCAGGCCTTGCACCTGCATTTCCCCGCAGGAAGCGGGGCGTCTTTCCTTGGACGACCAACGCGCGGCCCGCTGCCAGGAGTTCCTGCCGTGGGCGCAAGATCAACTATAGCGCATGGGAGGGGCGGGTTCGCCCACCCTCCCACGCGTCGGAGCCCCGGCGCCGGCTCACTGCACTCCGTGTGGCCGGAACTGAATGCTGATGCGCCCTCCGGCCGCACGGGCCGACTTGGGGATGGCGTGCTCCCAGGTGCGCTGGCAGGAGCCGCCCATCACGATCAGATCTCCGTGTCCGAGCGGGCGCCGGACGGTCTCGCCGCCGTGGCGCGGGCGGAGCAGCAGGTCGCGGGGTGCGCCCACGGAGAGGATGGCGACCATCGTGTCCTCGCGGGCGCCCCGGCCGATGCGGTCGCCGTGCCAGGCCACGCTGTCGCGCCCGTCGCGGTAGTGGCACAGGCCGGCCGTCGTGAAGGCCTCGCCGAGCTCGGTCGCGTAGTGCGCGGAGAGTGCCTGCCGGGCCTCGTCGAGGACGGTGTGGGGGAGTGGTTCGCCGGCGCGGTAGAAGGCGAGCAGGCGCGGCACGTCCACGACCCTCTCGTACATCTGCCGGCGCTCGGCCTTCCACGGGACGTCCGCCGCAAGGCGTTCGAACAGGACGTCGGCGCCGCTGAGCCAGCCCGGCAGGAGGTCGATCCACGCCCCGTCGCCGAGGACCGTCCTGCGGATGTCGCTCAGGGGGTCCAGGCGTACGTCGTCGCACTGATCGAAGAGTGATCCCTGGAGCTGGTGCGTCGCCATGCGGCCAGTGTACCGAATGATTCGAACGTGTGCGCTAATAGCCGGACGGGGTGGGTGTCCGGGCCTGACTCAGGCCCGGAC
>NZ_JBHUZJ010000033.1:0-16381 GCF_042667685.1 Streptomyces sp. NPDC057302
GTCCCATGCGGCGGCCCGCAGCACGGGGGCGGTGCGCCGGCGGGCGAGGAGCAGCCGGTGGTTGGTGGCCTCCTGGGGGCGCCAGTGGTGCTTGTACGGCTCGTTGCCGCGCAGGAGGCTCAGGACCCGGCTCCGGTCGCCCTCGGCGTGCTCCGCGCAGGCGTTCAGGAGCATCGTCGCCACGTCGACCTTGCGCTCGCGCAGCTGCGGATGCGCCCCGTACAGATAGCCGCCGACGAGGTGCGGCGAGAGCAGCGTGAGGTCGGCCGCCACCACGGCGTCGTCGAGCCGGAACTCGGTGACCACGGCGTCGCCCGCCCTGACCATGAGCCCCACGGATCTGATCAGGTGCTCGGAGAAGCGCGGCTGGAGGTGCTCGGACGTCACCTTGCGCCCCTGCCACTGGAGTTGATGCAGGTGCAGCAGCGTGCGCACCGAGGCGTCCACCTCGTCGTGGCGTACGATCCGCCGCTCGACGCCCAGCGCGTCCATCTTCCGGATCTTGGCGCGCGCCCGCTGGGCCCGCGGCGCGGGCAGCCGCCCGAGCAGTTCCTCCATCGACGCCGCGGGCAGCTCCAGGCAGAGCGAGTCCGCCAGGCGCAGCCGGGGCCCGCGCCAGCGTTCGTAGATCTGCTCCACGGCGGCTCCCGAGCGGACCTCGCGGAAGTCGATCAGCGCCCCGCGCGCCAGCTCCGAGAGGCCGTCGGCCAGCGCGTCGGCGGCCACGTCGGCGAACGCGTCGTCGAGCAGCACGTCGGTGAAGTCGGAGATCGCGCCGCCCAGCGGCACCAGGGCCGGGAGCGGGACGTACGCGCGCATCAGCGGTGCGGCGGCGACGAGTTCGCCGTCCTTGCGCACGAGGACCACGCGCAGCCGTCCGCGCGTGCCGTAGGAGAGCCACCAGGAGTGCAGCCAGGCGTGGCTCTGGAACGGCGTCGCCGTCCGGCATCTGCGGTGCAGCCGGGCCCAGGCCGCCGCGAGGTGTCCGAACTCGGCTTCGTCCGTGCAGAGTTCGACGGTCAGGGCGCTATCGGCCACCCCCATCACCTCTCCCGGTTGAGGTCGGCGGACTGCGCGGGGCCGGGCACCGAGGCCGGGACCGCGTTCTCGTCGCGCCGGGGCCTGACGAGGAGGGCGAGGCCGCCGATGAGGCCGCCCGCGCAGGCACCCACCAGGGCGGTCATGGGCGCCGCAGCCGACGCCGGGGCCTCGGGCTCGACCGCGCGCGAGAGCTGGAGCAGGCGTACCTGGGTGCTGTCCTTGGTGTGGTTCGCGTTGTCGGTCAGGGAGCGCGAGACCGCGTTGGCGATGTCGGCCGCCTTGCCGGGCTTGGCCGCGGTCGCCGAGATGGAGATCATCGGGGCGTCGGGCGAGGTGGCGGCCTGCACGCTCTCGCGCAGCGTCTGCGGCGATACGCCGGACTCCACCTGGGCGTCGCCGAGCACCGCGACCTGCGTGGCGACCCTGCCGTACGCCGTGGCGAAGCCGAGCGCCGCCGTGGGGTCGGAGCCCTTCTCCGGTACGGCGATCACGTAACTCGTCGCGGTGTACGTGGGTGTCGCCACCGCTCCGTAGATTCCGCCGGTCAGGGCGCCGAGCACGGCTCCCGCCGGGAGCAGCCACCACGCGGGCAGTCGCTTCACGCGGGCCAGCATCGGGGCCGGGAGACCGGCCGGGCGGTGCCGCCTGCTGAGGGTATCGGTCATCAGGAACTCACTCTCGGGGTCGAGCCGGAGGCAGCTGCCTCGTAGACATGCATCAGCTGTGCTGCGCTGCGGGTGATGCTGTAGTGGTGCGCGGCCTCCTGGGCGATGCGCGCCCCCGGACCCGCCGACCGGATCCGCAGCAGCGCCCGCGCGAAGGAGTCCGGGTCGCCCGTGACGCGCTCGGCGCCGGTGGCCGCGTCCGGCGGGAGGTCCTCGACGGCGGGGCAGCGGACGTAGAGCACCGGCAGACCGGCGGCGATCCCCTCGACGACGGCCAGGCCGAAGGCCTCCTCGGGCGACGGGGACGCGAGGACGTCCATCGCGGCGAGGAGCGCGGGCAGGCCGGTCGCCTCCGTGGACAGATGGGACCGCTCCCCGGCGAACACCACCCGGTCCGTCAGGCCGAGTTGGGCGGCCGTGATGCGCAGCCGGTCCTCGTCGGGGCCGCCGCCGACGAGCAGTACGCGTACGTCCCGGGGAAGCGCGGCCAGGGCGTGCAGCAGGACGTCGAAGCGCTTGCCGGTGGCGAGGCGGCCGACCCCGCCGACGACGAACGCCTCGTCTGGTAGGCCGAGTTGACGGCGGGCGGCGATCCGGGCCCGCGGGTCGAAGCGGAACCGGTCCACCTCGATGCCGTTCGGTACGACGTGGATGCGCTGCCGGGGCACCCCCCACCGGCTGAGGCGCTCGGCGACGGACGGGGACACCGCCACCGTGGCCCGCCCCAGGCGTTCGCCGGTCAGGTACAGGGCCCGGACGCCGGGGGTCAGCGGCCGTCCCTCCATCTGCGAGTCGCCGAGGGAGTGTTCGGTGGCGACGACGGCGCGTGTGCCCGCCAGGCGGGCGGCGATGCGCCCGTACAGGCAGGCGCGGAACAGATGGGTGTGCACGAGGTCGTATCCGCCGCCCCGGATGACCTTCACGAGGCGGGGCACGGCTCCCACGTCACGGTTGCCGGACATGCCCAGGTGGATGACGCGCACCCCGTCGGCTTCGAGCCCATCGGCGACCGCGCCGGGGTTGGTGAGGGTCACGACGTCGCAGGTGGTGGGCAAGTGCCGCAGAAGCAGCCGAAGTTGCTGCTCGGCGCCGCCGACCCCGAGGCCGGTGATGATGTGCAGGGCTCTCACTCGGTCACCGCCGGTTCGCGGACCGTACGGCGGCGCAGCCGGTTGAGCCGCAGCTTCAGCTGGAGCCGCAGGGCGGTGTCCTCCTGCCCGATGTGGACGCGCGGCAGGGCGTGCACCCCGGTCAGGGCGCCCGGGGAGATCGCGCACGCGTAGCGGTAGCCGGCCGCCCGTACGGACTCGATGACGCGCTGGTCCACGGTGCCGTACGGATAGCAGAAGCCCTCCACCTCGCTGCCGATGAGGTCGGAGAGCGCGACGCGGCTGCCGCTGGTCTCCTGCCACAGCAGCCGGTCGTCCGCCCGGGTGAGGTCGACGTGCGTCAGACCGTGCGAGGCGACCTCCATCCCCTCGGCCGCGATGTGCCGGATGCCGTCCGCGGTGAGCAGCGGTTTGCGCGGGCCCAGCGGATCCCAGGCGTTGTCGCCCGCGAGGCGGCCGGGGAGCACGAAGACGGTGGCGTCGAAGTCGTAGTGGTGCAGGAGCGGCAGGGCGTGCTCGACGAAGTCGGTGTACCCGTCGTCGAAGGTGAGGCCGACCAGGTCGCGCCCTTCGCCGCGGGCGCGCGCGGTGAGGAGCCGGGTCATGCTGACCCCGCGCAGGCCCTGGCGGCGGAGCCAGCGCAGTTGGGCGGCGAGGCGTTCGGGCGTGACGGTGATCTTGTAGGGGTCCTCCGCGCAGGTGTCCACGGAGTGGTACATCGCCACCCACATCGGCGCTTGGGGCAGCCAGTGCCGCGTGCGCCGCGAACGGGGGGTCCCACCGAGTGCTGTGTCAACGGACATGCGCGAGCCTCCGTGCGGCGGATGTGACGGAACGGACGACGGGCCCGACGGCCTGGGCCTTCAGGGCCCAGAGCATCAGGGCGAAGACGGCGGCGACGGTCGACGCACCGACGGCGAAGGCGATGAACGGTGATTCGAAGCGGCTCGCGAGGGCCCCGCCGCACCCGGTGGCGCACACCGCGGCGGCCACCGGCTTGAGCAGTTCGCCAAGGACCCCGCGGACCCGGATCGGCACGTTGCGCGGGCCCATCCCGCACAGCAGCACGAAGGCCGTGACGCTGATCCCGGCCGCGTTGGCGAGCGCGATGCCGCGTACGCCCCACAGGTCCACCGCCCAGGTGCCGAGCCCCGCGGTCGCCGCGACGCCGACCGCCATCGCGCCGAGCGGGAACCACGTGGCGCGACCGCCGGAGAAGTACGAGCGGACGAGGGCCCCGACGAGCGTGTGGCCCAGGAGCCCCAGGGCGTACACGCGCATCACGGCCGCCGTGGCGACCGTGTCGTCGGCGGTGAACGCGCCCCGCTGGAAGAGGAGGTGGATGAGCTGCGGCGCGCAGGCGATGACCACGGAGGTGCCCAGGAGGACCACGCAGCCCGCCAGGCCCAGGTCCCGCTCGACGCGCGACCTGGCGCGCTTGACGTCCCCTTCGGCCAGGGCCCGCGCGACGACGGGGAGCGTGACCGTGCAGAGCATCAGGGAGAGGATCATCGGCACCTGCGCGACTTTCTGCGCGTAGTTGAGGTGCGAGATGGCCCCCGAGGGCAGCGAGGACGCCAGGAAGCGCTCGATGAGCACCTGCGACTGCCGGCACAGCGCGAAGAGCAGCACGGTGGCGACGAGGGTGCCGCTCATCAGCGCCGGGGCCGAGGCGCCCTGCTTCCCCTCGTGCGGCACGTCCGCCGTGTCGCGGGTGAGCTGCCGCCAGAGCGAGGGGGCCTGGACGAGCACCATGAGTACGCCGCCGACCGCGACGCCCAGCGCCGCCGCGCGGACGCCGTAGCGGGGGGCGAGGACGAACACCGCGGTGATGATGCCGATGTTGTAGAAGACGTAGATGGCGGCGGGGGCCACGAACCTGCGGTGGGCGCGCAGCGCGGCGCTGCAGTATCCGGCGAGGCCGAACGTGAAGACGCAGGTGGCGGTCAGCAGCGTGCAGTCCACGGCGAGGCGCGGGTCGGGCAGACCCGGCGCGAGGACCTCCACCAGGACCGGCGCCCCCAGCATCAGGAGCAGCGCGACGACCCCGGAGGCCAGCATCAGGCGGGGCAGCGATGCGGCCACGAGCGCGCGGACGGGGTCGCGGCGGGCGCCCTGGCCCCGGCGGGCGAGCGCCATGCTGAACGCCGGTACGAGGGCGAACGCGAGGCCGTCCTCGATGAGCAGGGTGGTGGCCACCTCGGGGACGGTCCACGCGACGAGGAAGGCGTCGGTCTCGGAGCCCGCCCCGAAGAAGTGGGCGAGCGCCTGGTCGCGCATGAGCCCGAGCACCGATCCGGCCACCGTGAGGACCGCGGTGACCAGAGCGGCCTTGGCGAGGAATCCGTTGGAGGGATCGGAGCCCTTGGCGGGCTCGGTCCCGGTGGCCGGCGCGGGGATCTTGCCGGCCGGTCCCGCGTCCAGGGAGTGGGTCGTGGCGCTCATCGGCGCACCTCCCTGGGCGTCGACACCGCAAGGGCGCGGTCCGACAGCGCCCACCAGGCGACGAGACCGAACACCACGGCCATGAGCACCGTCGAGGGCCCGCCGATGTCGGCGTACGCGAAGTCCACCAACTGCCAGACGAGCAGCCCGCACGCGACGAGCGCGCAGTCCACGCCGACGCCGCCGCGCACCCGAGCGAGCCGCCGCATCCCGAGCAGCAGGAAGGCCGCCCAGCTGCCCACCAGCGTGCACAGGCCGAGCAGCCCCTGTTCGCTGAGGACGAGCAGGTACATGTTGTGCGGGGAGAGCAGCGGCTGGCGGCTGAACTTCGCGCCCGCGCCTCCGGTGTCGCTGGCCGAGGACAGCGCGAGCGAGGCGTGGCTGTCGCGGTGGTCGGGGAAGGCCTTGAGCCCGACGCCCGACACCGGCTGGTCCCGCCACATGTCCACCGCCGCCGCCCACATCGTGTACCGGTCGGTGACCGACTGGTCCGGGGCGTCGGTCACCTGCGTGATGCTGGTGATCCGCTCCGACAGCATCTGCGTACCGATGCCGAACCCGCCCACCAGGACCACGGCAGCGGCGGCGACCACGGCCAGGGACCGCAGCGCGCGGCGCACCCCCGCGAGCCCCAGCTGCGCACCGCACGCGACGACGGTGGCGATCCAGGCGCCGCGGCTGAAGGAGAGCGCGAGCGGGACCACCAGGAGCAGCGTGCAGACCAGCGCGATGCGGCGCTGCTTCGGGGATGCCGGGCCGAGCGCGAGAGCGAGGGCGCACACCACCCCGTACGACACGACGGTCGCCATTCCCATGACGTCCGTCGGGCCGAAGGTGCCCACGGCCCGGATGTCCGAGCCCATGTAGCTTGCGCCGGTCGCCGTGACGTACTGGTAGGCGCCGACCGCACCCTGGAAGAGGGCGAGCGCGACGAGCGACCAGGCCACCAGGCGGAAGTCGCGGCGGTCGCGCACGAGCATCAGGACCGCGGCCGGTACGAGGACGAAGATCTGCAGGTAGCGCACCAGGCCGGTCGCCCCGGCCGACACGGTGCTCGCGCCGACCGCTGCGACCGCGATGCCGATCACCGGAAGCCCCAGCACGACGGCGGCGGTCCGGGTCAGCGGACGGCGCGCGCCGCGCACCGCGCGGGCCACGCACCAGAGCACCACCAGGGCGGATACGGCGTCGGCGGCCGTGCCGCCCCCGGAGCCGCCGTCGCTCGGCGGCACGGGCAGCGCGAGCAGGGCGACCAGGGCCATGACGGGCAGCACGGGTCCCGCGCCGCGCAGCGCCGAGGAGATCGCGGCGGCCGGTGAGCCGGGCGGCAGGAGCGTGATCGAGGCACCGTTCACCCGCGTCAGCTCCCCGTCGGACGTACGAGGGAGGCGGCGGTGCGCAGCAGGATGCAGAGGTCCTGCCAGAACGACCAGCTGTCGATGTAGGCGTTGTCGAAGCGGCAGCGGTCCTCGATCGAGGTGTCGCCCCGCAGCCCCTGGATCTGGGCGAGGCCGGTGATGCCGGTCGGCATGCGGTGGCGCTCCGCGTAGCCGGGGTACGTCTGGCTGAACTTGCCGACGAAATAAGGGCGTTCGGGGCGCGGGCCGACCAGGCTCATGTCGCCGCGGAAGACGTTCCACAGCTGCGGCAGCTCGTCGAGGGACGTACGGCGCAGGAACTGGCAGAACCGGCTCATCTGCGCTTCGCCCGCCACGGTCCACCGGGTCGCGGCCTCGTGCGGGTCGGCGGGCCGGTGCGTGCGGAACTTCAGGAGGGTGAACGGGCGCCCGCCCCTGCCGATGCGCTCCTGCCGGAAGATCACCCCGGGTCCGTCGGTGGCCCGCAGGACGGCGGCGCAGGCAAGGAGCACCGGACTGATGAGCAGCAGCAGGACCCCCGAGGTCACGAGGTCCAGGGCGCGCTTGCTGACGCTGAAGTGCCTGCGCCCGGCGGGCAGGAGCGCACGGCAGGGGAACCCCGCGAGCTGCCCGGACCTGCTCTGGCGCCCCGGCGCGTCGTACCCCGGCGGCTGCGTCGCGTCGATCGCCCATACGTCGCAGCCGGAGCCGCTCAGCGTGCGCAGCCATCCGATCTGCTCCGGCCCCGGTGTCGGCCCGACGACCAGGACGGTGCGTACGGCGTTCTGGATGACCGCGCGGCGCATCTCCTCCGGCGTGCAGAGCATCGGCAGTTCGGCCCCCTCGCTCTCCGTGCGCTCGGCGGGCGCGTCGGACACGATGCCCACGGGCCGCACCCCGGCCCGCGGATGGCGCAGGACCGCCTCCGCCACGCGCCGTGCGGCGGCGCCGGGGCCGACCACCAGGGCCGGGCGCGGCCGGCGCAGGGTCGCTCTCCGTCTCCACCAGTACAGGGCGCCGCGGCCCGCGCAGCACAGCACGCTCTGGAGCGCCGCCGCCGTGCACAGCGTGGTCAGGGAGAGCGGGCTCAGGGCGGTGGAGCTCGCGGCGACGAGACCCGCGGCGCCCCAGCTCAGCGCGGTCTGCCAGGCCAGCGAGGGCAGTTCGTCGAGGGCGCTGGGCGCGGCGAGGGGGCGGTACAGCGCGGCGCGCGCGTTCAGTCCCGTCACGGCGGACAGGAGCAGGACCACCAGCAGGGGGTGGCGCTGCGGATCGGTGAGCAGCACCGTGCCGAGCAGGGCGGCGCTGCAGTCGACGGCGACCAGGGGGAGGGCCGACGAACGGCGCGCCGATGTCCCCCGGCCGATGCTCGTCCTGCGGCTGCTCCCGGCCCCGCGGGGTGGGATGACCGAGGCGGTGGCGATGGCATGGTCGGCCGCCCGTGGCTGCGCGGCAGGGGTGGCGACGGTTCGTTCCGCACTCACGGGTTGATGGACTCCCTGCACTTGATGGGTCCCACGCCCGGTAGCTCGCGGTACACGGCCGCGACCGCGTCCGTGGTGTGCCGCACATCGTGGGTGTTCAGGACGTGGCGGTGCGCTGCACGGCCGAGGGATTCGCGGAGGGGCGGGTCGCCGAGCAGTCCGACGAGGGCACGCGCCAGCGCACCGGGGTCCTCCGGAGGAACGAGACCGTGGGGCACGAGTGCGGGCGGCAGGCTCTCGCACGCGCCGTCCACATCGGTGACCACCACGGAACGGGCGCAGGCCATCGCCTCCAGGGGTACGAGTGCCATGCCCTCCCAGCGGGACGGCAGGACCACGAGGTCGGCCGCCTGGTACCAGAGGGTGGCGTCCTGGACGGCTCCGGCGAACCGCACGGAGGCGGGCGCCTGTTCGCGCAGGCCGGCCTCGTCGGGCCCCTCTCCGACCAGGACGAGCCGGGCGCCCGGCATCCGCTCGGTGACGCCGGCCCAGGCCCGCAGCAGGACGTCCTGCCCCTTCTGCCGGCACAGCCGCCCCACGCACACCACCAAGGGCTCCTGGGGGGAGAGCCCCAGATCGGCCCGCGCGGCCCGGACGGCCCTGGGCCGGAAGCGCTCGACGTCCACCCCGTTGGGGATCACCGACCAGCGCGCGTCGATCCCGCAGCGCTGCCCGGTGCGCCGCTCGGCCTCGCTGACGCAGACCATCCGCGTGGCCCAGCGCGCCCCGAAGCGCTCCCAGCGCAGGGCGAGCCGCGCGGTCACGCCCCCGACGGCCTCGAAGGACCACGCGTGCGGCTGGAACACCGTGGGGACGCTGCCGCGCAGGGCGAGCCGGGCGGCGAGCCCGGCCTTGGCGCTGTGCGCGTGCACGAGGTCGGGCCGCAGCGCGTCGACGATGCGGGCGATGCGCCGCACCTCGTCCGGCAGCGAGGGCCCCGGCGAACGGGTCGCCGCCCACCCGTGGACCTCACTTCCCAGGCCGCGCACGGCGTCCGGCAGCCGGCCGCTGTCCGGACACGCCACGCCGACCCGCATCCCGGCGGACAGCTGTGACCTCACCAGGTCGGTGACCACGCGGGCCACTCCGCCGTCGACGGGCTGGGCGACATGAAGGACGCTCAGCCGGTGGTCTGTTGATGACAGTTGCATGCACGGCGCCTTGCTCAGGGGGAAGGGTGGTGCGCTACCGCTTCGCGTCCACAGCGGCGAAGAGCACACCGGCCCACGCGGACTCTCGCTGCGAGGCGAGACGGATGAGCAGGCCCTTTCGGTCGGCCTTGAGGCCCCCGTCGAGCCGGAAGATGTCGGAGTCGTATCCGAGCGTGTTGGCGTACGCGGGCGTCCTGGCGATCTGCCTGCCCGGCTCGCTGATGGTCGAGTTCAGTACGTCGTCGGCGGGGTTCGCCGCGTCGGACAGCCGCACGGGCCTGCTCCGGCCGGTGGACACGGTGAGCGTGTCGCCGCTCGTTCCGCGGTCGCCGTTGTACGTGACCACGCCCACCTGGCCCTTCGCGCGGCCCTTGACCGGCAGACCGCCGAGCCGCACCGCGTGGCCGCGCCGGTTCGCGTCGAAGGAGTCGAAGCCGTCCCACACGCTCAGGTGCCGCAGCGGCGCGGCCTCGTTCTCGTACGCGACGACCAGCGTCCAGCCGCCCCACGCACCGGCCTTGGAGTGCCCCATCGCCACGTTGACCTGCGCAACGGTGTACATCCCCGCGCCGCTCTCCCTGACGAGGCGCGTGACGTCGGCCGATGCCTGGAAGGCGTCCGCTCCGTTGGCGGTGCGGTGCCCGACCAGGGTGTCGGCCTGCACGTGCCGGTAGCTGCCGCCGGGTTCGGCGATCAGGGCCTTGCCGTTGTCCTTGGGCGGTTTCTGCTCGCCGACGCGGAGGTTGCCGCCCCAGTACAGGCGCGCGTAGGACACCCGCGAGTCCTGCGGGATCCGGACCTCTGCGCGGCTGGAGTTGTAGGTGTTCGGGTCCTTGTCGACGTCGACGTAGGACATGTCGAAGTCGTTGTTGGCGGCCTTCGTGCCCCCGCGCGCGGCAGGGCACGAGACCGCGCGGGCGGCCATCGGTTTGCGGCACGTGATGGCCGTGTTGGCGGCGCGGGTGATTCCGCCGTGCTGGAGCGCGTGATAGCGCTGCGCGAACGCGATGCTCGGCGCTTCGGCGGCGGGAGGTGCGGGCGCGGCCAGGGCGGGGCCGCCCGGCGCGGCGACGACCGCGAGAGAAAAGGCGCACAGCGTCACGCGACGCAGAAGGGGGCCCAGGGAATTACGCATGACCGGCGTTGCCCTTTCGGGAAAGGTTCCGAACCAGGAGGGAGAATTGAAATGCGACAGTCACACCCGGCTCGTAACTTCCCGCACTTGTTCTTTCAAATGGCTTCAGGAGGAGAGCAACACTAGCCGCTTTCCGCATTAATCCAGGAAGGCTGACAAGTGTGTCGGAATCGTGAAGTGCGTAACGCTCGGGACCGGCCCGGAGCACGGGTCCCAAGGCCTCCGCGTGAACCGCGCGCCAGCAGATCACCCTTTTGGGCCCACAACTCCTGCGGGCGAACACCGTTGATCCATGGGCCGGGCACCCCGCCCTGCCGATGCATCAACTCTCCAAGGAGCAACTCTCCATGTCGCGTACCGCGAAGGCCCTCGCCCTCTCCACCGTTGCCGTGGCCGCCATGGCCGGCAGCGCCGGCATCGCCGCCGCCGACGCCGGTGCCCAGGGTGCCGCCACCAACTCCCCCGGTGTCATCTCCGGCAACGCCGTCCAGGTCCCGGTCCACATCCCGGTCAACGCCTGCGGCAACACCGTGAACGTCATCGGTCTGCTGAACCCGGCGTTCGGCAACACCTGCGTCAACAGCTGACACACCGGCAGCACGCACTGAGCGACGGCCGTTCTCCCCCGAGGAGGACGGCCGTCGTGTGTTCCGGTGTGCCCCGAACGGCCGCCATGCCCCCGAATGGCAGTCGCTCGGTTGCGGACGTTGTCCACCGCTTTCACGGTGAACACAAGATCCGACGCATCACCGAAGGGAACATCCATGCGCGCTCTGCCTGTACGGCGTATCGCGACCACCGTCCTTTGTGCCTCACTTCTCATCGGGGCGGCCGGTCCCGTCGTCGCCGCCGAGAGCGACTCCCGCAGCAGCGCCCAGGAGGCGGCCGACGCGCCGGTCCCCGGAGCGGACAAGCTGCTGGCCCAGGCCAAGACCCTGAGTGACGCCGGCGGTGTGCTCACCCCGGTCACCGACCTGCTCACCGCGGTGCTCAAGGCCGACAAGGGCCAACTGCCCGCCGCCGACGCCACGAAGCTCGCCGACCCGGTGAAGGCCGCCATCACGAAGGCCGGGGCCGCGGCCCCCAAGGCTCCCGAGCTCCCCCAGACGCCCGCGCTCCCGGAGGCCCCCGCGCTTCCCAAGGCGCTGCCGGACGACGACCGGACCGTCGCGGCCCCCGACCCGAAGGCCGACGCCCTCAAGGCGCTGCAGACCGCGGTGGACGGACTCCTCAAGGCGGCCACCGGCGGTGACGTCACCAAGGTGGCGGGCGCGGTGACGCCCGTACTCACCGGCCTCGTCAACCTCGTCGCCGCCACGCTCCTCGGCGGCGGCCTCCCCGCCCCCGATCTGGCCGGCCTGCCCGCCCTGCCCAAGCTCCCGGCCGCCGGCGTGCCCCAGGCGCCGGGCCTTTCCTGACCCGCGGTCAGTGCCCGTCGCGCCGGCCTTCAGGGTCGGCGCGACGGGCTTTTCCGCGTCCATCTCGTATGAGTTTCCGCGTCCATCTCATACGAGAATGGGACACCGCCTTCGTTCGGGTGGGTTCCGGGAATTTCCGCCGCACAGAGTTTCCGCCGTACACAGCGCTCGTTACTCATGGCGAAGTGCAAATCACCTCTGGCGACCGTCCGTCGCCGCAGAAAGGAACATGATGAAGCCCCTGAAGGCTGCCGCCGTCGTTGCCGGATCCATGGTCATCGCTGGTGTCGCCGCACCCGCCTTCGCCGCCGACCTCACGCCCACCAGCCTGAACGGTGCACTGGACACGATCGCAAGCCAGACGTCGACGCTCGACGCGGCCCCGCTTGCCACCAACGCCCTGGACACCGAGAACAAGGACTCGGTCGTCAACACCGTTTCGGGTGCCGCGAAGGACCTGCACGCGGGTGGCGGCGCCGGCAAGCTGCTGGGCGGCCTTCCCGTCGCGAAGTAAGGTTCTTCCTGCTTCTACCTGCTCCTTTACGGACGGCGAGGGCCGGTTTCGCGGACACGTTCCGCGAAACCGGCCCTCTGGCGTCTCAGTTCGACTGAAGGGCCCCGGAGTTCGACCGGCGCGTGCCCCGATCGTGTGATCGCTCGCCCACACTCACCCAGTCAAGTGACAGGCGGGCCCGGGGCATCGGGTCACATCGATACGGTTTCGGGATGACCTCGACAACGAGCGAAACCCGCACCTTCCGACCCGCCGATCTGGGCACCCTCACCGTGGTCGCCTGGAGCGGTGAACACGCCGAGGACGAACAGGACATGGCCTTCCTGCTCGCCTATTCGCTGGGCGACGGCGAAGGCGGCCCGGAGGCCGCGACCCAGGCCATCGAGCAGCTGCTGCGGAACACCGGCCTGCCCATCGGCGGCCCCGTCGTGGAGAGTTCCCGCAACCCGAGCCTGCCCGTCACCCTCCTCGTCGAGGCCGGCCAGGCCGTACTGAACATGCCGCACCTCAACGCCCAGTGCGTCGTACCGCCGGAGTGGCTCGCCGCGGTGGGCGAGCGGGGACATGCCTACTTCATGTTCACCACGCGTCCGTGGCCCGAGGCCAAGCCCGGTGTCGCTCTCTCCGAGGAGGCCCTCGCGGCGTTCGTGGGCGACGAGGCGACCATGACCAACGCCGCGCACTGCGTGCTCGGCGCGAAGAGCCTGCGCGGTTAGGAGCCCGGGACAGGGCCCGCACACGACTGGGGCCCGCCGGTCGGGACATACCGGCGGACCCCCTACGCGTGACGCGCGGTTCAGCGCATCGCGTCAGAGCAGACCGAGGTCCAGGTCCAGCAGACCGTGGTCGCCGTGGTGACCGTGGTGGTGATGGTCGTCCCAGCAGCCACCGTGGTCGCACGGGTGGGAGGCCGCCGCCTTCTGCGCGGGAACTCCCGCCGCCTGGGCGGTGGTTGTGAGCGGGATCGCCACGGCCAGGGTCAGCATGGCGGTCGCCGCGGCACGACGAAGCGTGATCTTCATGGGGGATCTCCTCGATCCGTTGGGGACGCGACCGACGCTAATCAGCCCCACAGAACCTGTCCTGCCGAGAGATGCACGACTACTGCAAAAGGGTGTCGAGCCCGCCGCCCCTGACCCCAGTGAGGACCGCAACGATGGACACCAGGCCGCCCCTGCCCCAAGCCCGTCAGCCCCAAGCACCGTCAGGGCGCTCGGACGCGCCGCGCGGCGCCGGTGGGAGCCGTGCGTTCGCGCTGCTACTGGTGATCACGGGGGCGGCGGGGCTGCTCGCGGCGTGGGTCATCACGCTGGACAAGTTCAAGCTCCTTGAGGACCCGGACTTCACACCGGCGTGCAGCCTCAATCCGGTGGTCTCCTGCGGCAACATCATGAAGAGCGAGCAGGCGTCGGTCTTCGGGTTCCCGAACCCGATGCTGGGCATCGCCGCGTACGCCGTCGTGATGTGCGTCGGCATGAGCCTGCTGGGCCGGGCGCGCTTCCCCCGCTGGTACTGGCTGACGCTGAACGCGGGCATGCTCTTCGGCGTCGGGTTCAGCACCTGGCTGATGTACCAGTCGCTGTACGAGATCAACTCGCTGTGCCTGTGGTGCTGCCTGGCCTGGGTCGCCACGATCACCATGTTCTGGTACGTGACCTCGTTCAACGTCCGCAGCGGCCTGCTGCCCGCGCCCGCCGGACTGCGTACGTTCCTCGGCGAGTTCACCTGGGTGCTTCCGGTGCTGCACGTCGGCATCATCGGCATGCTGATCCTCACGCGCTGGTGGGACTTCTGGACCAGCTGACGCGACGGAACCGGGCATCACGCGGCAAGGAGGCATCACCAGTGGTCAAGGGAGCAGCGGCCGACAAGCCGGGCGCCGGGCGGTTCACGCGCCGGGCCTCCATGGGTGGCCTCATCGGGGTCGCGGTGGCCGCCGTGGCGGGGCAGGCCGGCCTCCAGTGGTGGGCCCGGCGGCCCGCGCAGGGCCCGCCGTCCGACGACCTCGGTGAAGGCGCCTTCGACGAGATGTACGAGGGGCGGCACATCCGCGGTTCCAGGGCCGCCGCGGGCCGGCACCAGGGGGGCGCCGCCTGGGACGTCACGGTCGACGGCCGCCCGCTCCACCTCATGCGGCGGGCCGACGGCGGCTATCTGAGCATGGTCGACCACTACCAGTCGTATCCCACGCCCCTCGTCGCCACCCGCAGGGCGGTGGACGAGCTCGGCCGCGGCCAGCAGCTGCGAGGCCGCGGCGCCTGACCCGTGCCCCGTACATCGGACCGGAGGAACGAACCGAAGTGGTCCACACGCGCAAGAACCAGGCCCGGCTGACCAGCGCCGAGAAGCGGCGCTTCGTCAACGCGGTGCTCGAACTCAAACGCAAGGGCGAGTACGACGAATTCGTCCGGATCCACGTCGAGCACTACGTGTCCGACGGCGACGACGGGCTGCGGGTGGCCCACATGACCCCCTCGTTCCTGCCCTGGCACCGCAGGTTCCTGCTGGAGTTCGAGCGGGCCCTGCAGCGGGTGGACCCCGCGGTGACCGTCCCGTACTGGGACTGGACGGTGGACAGGACAGCCGGCGCCTCGCTCTGGGGCAGCGGGCTCATGGGCGGCAACGGACGGCGCGCCGACCGGCGGGTGATGACCGGGCCCTTCGCGCGCTCGAACGGGACCTGGGTCGTCAAGGAGGGGGAGACGGGCGGCGACTTCCTCATGCGCGACTTCGGCAGGCCGCAGAACCCGATCGAGCTGCCCACCGAGGCGCAGCTCGCCTGGGCCATGCGTGACCCGGTGTACGACATGGAGCCCTGGGACTCCACGTCGCCCGACGGCTTCCGCAACAAGCTGGAGGGGTGGACGTCCGGCGCCGGGAACAGCAAGTGGCGCAACCACAACCGCGTCCACCGCTGGGTCGGCGGACACATGCTCGGCGGCGCCTCCGTCAACGATCCCGTCTTCTGGCTGAATCACGCCTTCGTGGACCTGCTGTGGGACCGCTGGCAGGCACGGCACCCCCGCTCCGCGCCCTACCTGCCCGAACAGCCGCCGGGTCCCGGCCACGGCCCGCCGCACGGCAGCATCTGCGCCCGCTACGAGGGGATGCCCCCGTGGGACGCGAAGCCGGACGAGCTGATCGGCCACCGGGGCAGCTACCGCTACGCGTGAAAAGCCCCCGGCGGTCATGGACCGCCGGGGGCTCACATACGGGGGATCAGCCGCCGTAGCCACCGGGGCCACCCGGGTGGCCGGGCTTGTGGTGGCCACCGTCGGCGTTGACGCACGTGTTGCCGAACGCCGGGTTCAGCAGCCCGATGACGTCCACAGTGTTGCCACACACGTTGACCGGGACGTGGACCGGAACCTGGACGAGGTTGCCGGAAAGGACGCCGGGCGAGCCGACGGCCGCACCCTCGGCGCCCGCGTCCGCCATGGCCATACCGGTGCCACTGAGCACCACGGCGCCCGTGCCGAGGGCAACAGCGGCTGCCTTCGCGATGCGAGACATCACGTTCTCCTTTGAATTGACGAGTACCGCCGCATGCACGCGGCCGTACTGTCCCTTCAACGGCGACATGGTCACCAGGTAACGGCACTGATCGGTACATCATTGGTGAAATCGTCCGGGACCCCGTGTCCAGTGCTCTGCGGAGCCGTTGCGCATCACATGATCTCAACACGACGTATCGCCGCCGCCTTCGCTCTCGCCGCCGGTGCCACCGCCCTGGCCGCCCCCGCCGCGAGCGCCGCCGACATCTCCCCCACCGGCACGATCGACTCGCTCGCCTCGTCCGCGATCCCGGCCGAGCACCGCGCCGAGGTGCCCTCCGCCACCGAGCAGCTCAACGGCGTCAACGGCCTGTACGAGCTCCAGCAGCTGCACCAGCTGACGGACCTGGCCGCGCCGGTCATGGGCGTGCTGCCCGCGATCGAGCCGTAAAGAGTCGCGTGCCACGAGTCGGGGGCGGGGGCCAGGGGGCCCGCCCCCCCCCAAGGGGGGGGGGGCCCCCCCCACCCGGAAGAGTGGCGCCCGCCGGAGCCGGCCCGCAC
This sequence comes from Streptomyces sp. NPDC057302, assembly GCF_042667685.1. Lineage (NCBI taxonomy): Bacteria > Bacillati > Actinomycetota > Actinomycetes > Kitasatosporales > Streptomycetaceae > Streptomyces > Streptomyces sp. NPDC057302. The sequence continues at coordinate 16,376 of NZ_JBHUZJ010000033.1, forward strand.
GGCCGG